>JACFNA010000018.1 GCA_019455085.1 Chitinophagaceae bacterium | reverse complement strand
ATTGCAGCATCTCAAACAGTTATTCGTCCTGAATTCCGTGAACTCACCGGTATGGCTTTCTATGATTTTGAGTTAGGTGCTACCATTGTAGGCAATCCAAACCTGGCAAGAACCAAGGTTACACATCTCGATCTGCGGTATGAAATCTATCCTGCTTCAGGTGAACTTGTTACTGCTGCACTCTTTTATAAGCACTTCGACAACCCGATAGAAATGGCATTCAACCAGTCTGGTGCCGGTTCATCCAATACATTCAATTATCCTGACAACCAATCCTCGTATGCAGAAACCTATGGTGCGGAGATAGAAGTGCGAAAGAAATTATCTTTTATCCCATCTCTGAAAAACCTGGTACTGCATGGTAATTTCTCCTACATATTCGGCAGCGTACACTACCTCACTGATGCACTTGACAGACCCATGCAGGGACAGTCGCCTTACCTTTTGAATTTAGGGATCGATTACGAATCTAAAAGCAATGGATGGTCAGGAAGCCTGCTATTTAACCAGTTTGGCCGCCGCATTCTCTATGTTGGCAATGATGCCGTACCGGCTGTTTGGGAAGCGCCACGGCCTTTGGTCGATTTGCAACTGGGCAAAGAGGTGATCGGGGGTAAAGGAAAGGTTACAATCAACGTAACCGATCTGCTCAACAGCCCGGCGAGATTTTATCACGACCTGAATGGGGATAAATCATATACCAGCCGGGATGCACTGGTGATACAAAGAAACAATGGCACAGGCATCAGTGTTTCATTTCTCTATAAGATTAAATAACAATAATGAATAAACGAAAAAACAAAAAAACAACAATTATGAAAAAGTACATGCTAATATTGCTGGCCATTGCAGGATTATTTGCCGCTTGCCGCAAAGTAGAAGTAGATGGCCCTTCCAACCCACAACCACCAGGTGAAACCGGAGTTCTGGAAGGAAAGATTTCATCAGATGTGACGCTGAAATCGGGCAAGACCTATAAACTGAAAGGGATTGTTTATGTGATGAAAGGCACTACACTGACCATTGAACCCGGAACAAGAATAGAAGGAGTGAAGGATGCCTCCACAAGAGGCACACTCGTTATTACCCGTGGCGCAAAGATCATGGCCGAAGGCACCAAAGAAAAACCAATTGTATTTACCTCAGAACTGCCTACGCCTGTAAGTGGTGATTGGGGTGGTTTGGTAATCCTCGGAGATGCTCCAACGAATGCATCATTCAATGGCAAGCAGGGTGAAGGTGCTGTGGAAGGAGGTGTAAATAATGCGGAAGGACTTGGGTTGTATGGAGGCTCTGATGCCAACAGTAATTCAGGTATCCTGAAATATGTGCGTGTGGAATATGCAGGTTATGCATACCTGCCCGATAATGAACTCAATGGAATCACACTTGCAGGTGTAGGCAAAGGAACTGTCGTTGAGTATGTGCAGGTGTACCATTCCAATGATGACGGTATTGAATGTTTTGGCGGTACGGTTGATTTGAAACATATTCTTATCAATAGTACACTGGATGATGATTTTGATACCGACAATGGATGGAGTGGCAAAGCGCAGTTTGTGATCATCATGCGCGATTCTGCCAAAGCAGATATTTCAAAAAGTGAATCACTAGAAAGTGATAATGATGCCAATGGCAGTACACTTATTCCACAAACTTCCGGAGTGTTTAGTAACCTGACAGTGATTGGTCCGCGCGCTACCTTACAAAATAAGGGCAACAGCCTGTACAAAGCCGCGGTACAAATTCGCAGAAATTCTTCGGTCTCTATTTTCAATTCCGTTTTCATGGGGTATGGTACCGGTCTGCTGATAGATGCAAGTAAAGGAACGCCAACAGATATCAACATACAGTCTGGCAAGTTGGCTGTTCAGAACTCTGTAATTGCAGGAGCAGAACTTGCAGTTGAATATGCAGTGAGTTCGTCATCGCCTACTGGATGGAATAACAATGCAGCCCTGGACTGGTTTCTGGAAGCAACCAACGCAAACAAGGTTTTCACCACCAATGATGAAGTGAAACTGAAAGATCCTTTCAATTATGAAAACCCTGATTTTACACCGATGTCTGGCTCTCCGTTGCTTTCAGGTGCATCATTCATTTCGGGCAAACTCAATGATATGCAAAATGTAACATTCAAAGGAGCTGTTGGCGCCTCGGGCACAACCGATGGAGACTGGTGGAAAGGATGGACAAATCTGAAAATGTAATAGGGGCAGATGGATGTAACTCCTAAAGTGTCATCATATCCTGAATCTACCCTGAAAGTGGAATTGAGCATCATGATAATAAGACGATAACCGTCATAATCCGTACCCTGTAACATCGTTTTTTGCTGATGTTTTCTCTCCTGAACCCCGGCCTTCCGGGGTTTTTCTTTCGTGTATGGGGTGTTGTTAGTCGGAGCCTATCTAGCAAGCGCCAATGTAAAACCGATAGTGGTGCCAACGCCTGGTGTGCTTCTGGCATGAATGCCCTGGCCGTGAGCTTCAATAATGTGTTTGCAAATGGAAAGCCCAAGTCCTGAGCCACCGGCGTTCCTTGCTCGTGCAGCATCTGTCCTGTAAAAGCGTTCGAATACCCTGGGAAGCGAATGTTCGTCTATACCCTGACCATTGTCACTGATTTCAATCAATGCGGTTTCATCATCAGTTCTATAAATTCCTGCAAGAACATGACCTCCTTCCCGGCCATAATAAATGGCATTTTGTACGAGGTTGGTGAGCACTCTGTTTATTTTTTCACGGTCAGCATTTACGATCATCGCATGCTCACTACCTTTTTTTATGGAGCAGCTAATATTCTTTTCCGATGCCTTCAGGTGCAATGAATCAAATACTTCCCTGATCTGCTCCAGTATCGGGTAATTCTTCCTGTTGAGTTTCAGGTTGCCAATTTCAAGTTTTGTAATCTCATCAAGGTCATTGACCAGGTGGGTCAGTCGCAGAATATTGTTGTGTGTATTACCCAAAAACTTTTGGGTGATTTCTTTACTCACTTCTCCGTCGAGTAGTGTTTCCACATATCCCTGGATGGCAAACAAAGGTGTCTTGAATTCATGCGACAGATTCTGAAGAAATTCCTTTCTGTAAGACTCATTGTTTTTTAAAATTTCCAGTTCCTTCTCTTTTGCGAATGCCCAGTCACGTACATCACCTTCCACTTCGTCCAGACTCTTGTGGGGTAGTATGTATTTGTAATACATTTCCTCCCGCTTGCCGGCTTTCGTGCTGTAGATGAATTTAAAAATCAATTTGATTTTTTTGTTGATAAAAACATCAATGAAATATTTCACTACGAAGTAGATGCAAATGAAGCCCATTACCAATGTGAGAATGCCTGCCCATGCATGACCGCTCAGCCACCATATCACTATGGCAAATGGAATGGAGAAGATAAATGCATTCAGCACCGCTAATTTTGGGGGAGTAGGGTTCTGCAATTGAAACATGACGGGCAATTGGTTATTTTTTCAAAAATAAATGATTGGTAAAAAGGTTGGCAACCTTTAGCAAACAGAATTCAGTTTAAGCAGATCCCTTTCAAAGGTTGGCAACCTCTGATCAAACACGAAAATCCTAATGGGCATCGAACTTATAGCCAACGCCTTTGACCGTTACGATGCAATCGTGGTCGAGTTTTTGCCTGATCTTTCGGATATGCACATCAATGGTGCGATCGCCTACGATGACATCGTCTCCCCAGATGCTGCTGAGAATTTCGTTTCTTAAAAATATCTTACCGGGCCGTGAAGCAAGGAGGTACAGGAGTTCGAATTCTTTCTTTGCAAGCGTCACTTCCCGTCCATTTACTTTTGTTTCGAATCTCTCCGGGTCAATAGAGATAGTTCCCAGATCGAGCGTTTTGTTGCCTGATTTTTCTACCCTTCGCATTAAGGCGCTTACCCGGCTCATTAGCACTTTGGGGCTGATGGGCTTGCTGATAAAATCATCGGCGCCGGCTTCGAGTCCTTTGATGTGTGTTGCATCGTCTGAGAGAGCTGTTAGCATTAAAATGCGTGTGTCCCGGAAGCGGGAATCCATCCTCAGTATCTCACATACTTCAATTCCTGATTTTTTCGGCATCATGATGTCGAGTATGATCAGGTCCGGAAGTTGTTTTTTTGTCTGTTCCAATGCCTGTACGCCATCGTATGCCATGAATACTTCATAATCATTGCGCATAAGGTGAAAATGGATGATCTCAGATATATCACGGTCGTCCTCTGCTACCAGTACTTTCATTAAATTGGGCATACCTCTTCCTTTCGCGCAAAATTAAATTTTATGAAATTATGTCATAAGTTCTTTAGGTTATGTAATTGTTATGTTATCACCATTGCGGGATGTGCTTTTCGGGTTATAGAGTGGCTTTGTGTCCTGCAGATCGAATGTTCCGTCCTGAGATACAAAGAATTCTTTAAAAATAATCTTGCTGGCACCGATATTGATAGTAATAATGGAAAAATCAATAGTTATGGAAACAATTACAAGAAGAGCGGGCAAAACCAGGTCTGTAAAAGAGAAAACTCACACCGGATTGAGCGCGGCAAGTAGTGAACTTGTTGCGAGAGAACTCAACCAATTGCTGGCCGATGAGGTCGTCTTATATATTAAGACACTTAACTTCCACTGGAACATCGAAGGCGAAGGATTTCATGCGATGCATGTATTTCTGGAAGAGCAATACAACAAGTTACAGGAATTGATAGATGGCGTGGCCGAAAGAATCAGGAAGGTCGGGCACTATGCTTCAGGGAGCATGAAAGAGTTTATGAAAGATGCCTCACTCAAAGAAACAAGTGGTGGAAAGATTACCCCATACATGCTTGCTGAATTAGCTGCAGGACATGACGCGATCATTCGCAACGCGCGTGAACTCATCAACAAGTTTACGAATGATTATGACGATTCGGGGAGTGCAGATTTCGTAACCGGGCTTATGAGGGATCACGAAAAAATGTCGTGGATGTTGCATGCAAGCTTAAAGTGAAAGGGGTTTTAATATTTATATAGAAAAAAGCGGGAATTGTTCCTGCTTTTTTCATGTCTATTTATTAAAGAAAAACCTCCAGACATTTTAAATATTTTTACAAGTCCACAAATTTTAGTCCAAAAAGTTATTGTGTATCTTTGGCATTGACTTGAAATTAAACGGAACCGCATGTCGCTGAGCCAGAGATTACAACAGAAACTTTCACAAAAACTTTCACCACAGCAGATTCAACTGATGAAATTGCTGCAGGTACCCACAGCTCATTTGGAAGAAAGAGTCAAGGAAGAATTGGAAGAAAACCCCGCATTGGAAGCCGGTGAAGATATTCCCGATGATAAGGAAGTAGATACACTTAATGATCTTGACGAACCAATAGATGGAGAAGATTTTGAAAACGATGGAAGCGAGGAAGATTACGATAACATTGACATTTCTGATTATGTATCTGAAGGAGATGATGAAGTGGGAGATTACAGGTACAGGGATGACAATTATGGCAATAATGAAACCAAGACCATACCTCACCGCGTTGAGACTACCTTTTACGAGACATTGAGGAACCAGTTGCTCATGCTCAATCTTGATGATCGTCAACGAAGGATAGCAGATCAGATTGTGGGTAGTATTGATGATGATGGTTACCTGAGAAGGTCTGTAGCATCACTCGTGGATGATCTTGCGTTTAGGCAGAATATTATCTGCAAAGAATCTGAGATTAAAGAATTGCTCAGGATGATTCAGCAGTTTGATCCGCCGGGAGTAGGTGCTCGCGATCTGCAGGAGTGCCTGTTGTTGCAATTGAAAAGAAGAAAATCAGACGGATTCAAAGTGGATATCGCTATTGACGTCATTGAGAAGCATTTTGATGAGTTTACAAAGAAGCACTACGATAAAATTCAAAAATCACTCAACCTGGAAGATGATGGGATCAGGGAGGTCATTAACCAGATCATCAAACTGAATCCCAAACCGGGTGGCGAAGTGGGTGAGTCGGATAAGATGCAAAGCTATGTGGTGCCTGACTTTTTTGTTTTGAACAACAATGGCAAACTGGATGTAACATTAAACTCAAAGAATGCTCCGGATCTGCGTATCAGTGAGGGATACCGTGATATGCTGAAAGATTATGACAAGAGCAAGAAAAAAGACCGCCGCCAAAAAGAAGCGGTGCTTTTTATCAAGCAAAAGATTGATAGTGCCAAATGGTTTATTGACGCTATTCGTCAGCGACAACATACACTGCTGATCACCATGCGTACAATTGTGGATTATCAGAGGCAATTTTTCCTGACGGGTGAAGAAACAGACATGCGGCCAATGATCCTGAAAGATATCGCAGAAAGCACCGGCCTTGATATTTCTACAGTTAGCCGCGTAGCATCGAGTAAATTTGTTCAGACAGAATTTGGAACCTATCGGTTGAAGTTTTTCTTTAGTGAGAGTCTGGTCACCGATTCGGGAGAAGAAGTGAGTACAAGAGAAGTGAAAAAGATACTGAGCGACCTTATTGAAGGAGAGAATAAACGAAAACCTCTGAGCGACGAAAAATTAACAACCGAATTGCAGATAAAGGGATATCAAATTGCCCGAAGAACAGTGGCTAAATATCGTGAGCAACTGGGCGTTCCGGTTGCGAGGTTAAGAAAGGAGTTATAAAGGTGACAACGAGTAATGAATCAAAAACGGTAGGATTAGTGGCGCAGCCCCTTGCCTTGCGAATCCCTGCAATGGCGATAAGTATCGTTTTTCATCCTCTCTTTATACCGGTTATAGCAATTACCTATCTGGCTTACATACAGCAGGGTGTATTTACCGGCATTCCTGATAGAGATAAAGATTTGATCATTGCCAGAGTCGCAGTAAACACTGTGTTCTTTCCTCTGGTGACTGTATTGTTGTTAAAAGGTGTGGGCTTTATTAAATCTGTCTTTCTACGTACCCGTAGAGAAAGGATTATTCCTTATGTGGCGACCAATATCTTTTACTTCTGGATTTTTATGGTATTCAAAAACCAGCCTTATATACCGGCGCATGCAACCTCTTTTATCCTTGGTGTTTTTTTAGCCTCTTCTGCCGGATTGGTTTTAAACAGTTTCTTTAAGATTAGTATGCATACTTTGGGTATGGGTACTCTGACAGGATTTCTGCTTCTTTTTATACTTACCGGATTCCCGGGGAGTACTTTTATGCCGTTTATGGTATTAATTTTGGTTTCCGGATTGGTAGGTACCTCGAGAATGATTCTTAGTGACCATACACTCTTTGATTTGGGGAGTGGTTTTCTGGTAGGGATTGTTTCTCAGGTATTAGCGGCCTATATATTTTTCAGTTAAAGAATTTAACAGGCAATAAATAAATAACCCATGTTTTCAAAGACTACAGAATACGCGTTGCGTGCTGCATTGTACGTGGCAAAGGAAGGAAAAGACGGCCGAAAAATTTCAATTGATGAAATTGCAGAAGCCATCGGTTCTCCCAGGCATTTTACGGCAAAAGTATTACAGGCGCTCTCCAGGGACGGCAGGGTGATAGATTCAGAAAGAGGCCCTGGCGGTGGATTTTTCCTGGCCAAGGGGTCAGGGCAGTTACCTGTTAGTATTCTGCTGGAAGCTATGGGGGAAATGGAGGTGCTGACCGGCTGTGTACTGGGTTTGCCTAATTGCTCAGCAGAACGTCCTTGTGCTTTGCATAATAAATATGAAGGTATTAAGAAGCAATTGCTTCATCTTTTTGAGACTACTTCAGTAGAATCACTGTCGGAAGAAACGAATATTCAAACCTTTTTTAAGCATTAGTTGCTTGCCTGGCCTGTTTGCGACTTGTTTGATGATTTAATAGTTAGACGCTTATGCGGTTCAGAAATTGCAAGAGTATTATTTGCGTATAAGGTCGATTAATTTTTGTCCCCGTACCAATATTTTCAATCCACTTCTCCTGAGTGAAATAACTGGTTTCCTGTTAAAGTTATCTTCAATATCCTTTTTATAGACGTTCAGGATATCTTTATAAGAGATGATCCCGATAAGATTCTTGTTGGATGAAACCACAGGTAGTATATCCATATTTTCCTGAGCCATCAGTTCTACAGCCAGCCTGAGTGTATCGTTTTCGTTGACAGATATCGGAGTACGCTTGATGAGTTCACTAACCAATTTTTGTTGCTGATGGTGTTCGCTAAACAGGTTGGAAGAACTGATGATTCCCTTAAACTCCTGTTTCTTATTTACTATCACAAAGTAATTGCTCTGGTAGCTTTTTTCTTTTTCAAGCCATCCGCGCACTTGTTCGATGGTGTTATTTTCTTCAATAACAATACCGTTGTTACTCATTACCTGTTTTACTGTCAGCGTAACCAGAATATCTGCCTCATAATGGTCGGGAGTCTGAACTCCACGGCGGGTAATTTTTTCCGTCATAATGGTGTTCTTCATCAGGAAAAATGAAATGAAGTAAGCGGCCGTACAGGCAGCAAGGAGAGGAAGCAGTGCATGCGATTCACCGGTAACTTCCAATGCAAATACTATGGAAGTAAGCAAAGCCCGTGACGCACCGGCAAATAATGCGGACATACATACCAATGCTGTCATTGATATGGTGATTTCGCTGTTAGGAAAATAGTAGAGTATGACACCCGCGATAAGTGAACCCGCAGCTCCCCCTATAGTGAGCAAAGGTGCTAAGGTGCCACCCGAAGTGCCACTTCCTAATGCGATAGCCCAACTGACAAACTTCAGCAGGCACAGTGACAGCACCACATTAAGTGCCAGGTGGCCGGATAATAAATCGGTAATATTTTCATAGCCTACGCCCAGCGTGCGTGGTGCAAAATATCCTACTATGCCTACAACAAGGCCTCCAATAGCAGGCCACCACATCCAGTGAACAGGGAGATGCTCAAACAAATCTTCTATCCAATAGACAACCTTTGTAATAAATATTGAAATAAAACCCATCGCAATTCCAATAATGCTATAGGTTAGAAGCGCGATATTAGAAGGCGTGGCCAGCTCGTGGTCAATCGGGAATACCGGGCCCGACCCGAAGAGAAAATGATACCCTGCAGCACCCGTGATACATGCCAATGCAACCGGAATAATGCTTCGTGGACTAAATTCAAATAGCAGTAGTTCAATCGCAAGAAATACTCCTGCTATGGGGCTGCCAAAAATTGCAGACATCCCTGCGGTAGCTCCGGAAGCCAATAATATTTTTCGCTCCGTATGGGTAATCCGAAGTATCTGCCCAAACGTGCTCCCAAGTGCTCCTCCGGTAGCAATGATAGGCCCTTCAGCTCCAAAAGGCCCTCCGGTTCCGATAGCAATAGCGGAGGAAATGGGTTTCAAATAAGTAATTGTAGGTTTTATTTTACTCTGGTTTGTGAGTATCTGCTCCATTGCCTCAGGAATTCCATGACCGCGGATCGCTTTTGATCCGTACAAAGCCATCAGTCCTACGATCACCCCTCCGAGAGTGGGGATGGCAATAACCCACAACCCCAGATGATTCCCAGCCGGCGGTATATCAGCCACAGAGAAATTTCCATAGAAGGTAATGTTTGTAATCAGGTAAATAAGGTGAATCAGGAACTTGGCGATAAAACTGATCAGTATAGCAATAAATACCGCTAAAGCGGAGATTGTTATGAGCCTCTTTTTGTCTTCTGCCAGACGTGGTTTGATATCTTCAGCCTCTAATGTCGAATTCAGACTTACCGATACCGGAATACCACTCTTGATATTTTTAGAAACCATTCCGAGGGAATTGGATATAGAAAGGCCTCAAATTTAAGTGGTTTGAATAATATAGTGGTTGAATATATTGTATATAACAGTATTGCGTCCGGTTGATAAACATTCAGTACTATCTTTTCTGATTATCAACATTCTTATTTTTCTGAGTAAACGTTATTATGATATCAAAATCCGGCACATACGAGACGCTTGGGCTATAGAGCGCCGGAAAGGAGTTTTTGAAAGGCACATGCAGGATGTTCCATTTATGCAATTTCAATTCGTTGAAGGCAAATAAAATTGTTCCTTTACACGCAGATGAAATATTGGATTCAGGAAGTAAGACAGATATTGCAGGGGTATTGTCGCGGAGATAAGGGTGGTTGTAAGCGATAGTGCTTCATTTTCTAAGTAATAGCATTAAATTCAGAATAATATAAAAATATAAATATGAAAAAGATGAAGGGGATTATCTTGCTGGTTGTCCTGTCAGTTTCGCAGACTGTAGGCGCCCAAACGAAAATTGATCCGTCAACAATAAAGGATAAGATGCAATGGTTTGCAGATGCCAAATTAGGAATCTTCATTCATGAAGGTATTTATGCGGTGGATGGTATAGATGAATCGTGGAGTTTTTACAACAAAAAAATCAGCTATGCCGATTATATGAAGCAACTTAAAGGATTTACCTTAAAGAATTATGATCCTGCTGCGTGGGCTGATTTGATTAAGGAAAGTGGTGCACGTTATTCAGTCATCACTACCAAACATCATGATGGGGTAGCCATGTACGATACCAAAATGAATGACCTTAGTATCGTTAAGAAAACACCGGCAAATAGAGATATGGTAGCGCCTCTGTTTCGCGAATTGCGGAAACGAGATATTAAGTGTGGCGCTTATTATTCATTGATTGACTGGAGCTATCCCGATTATCCGGGTTTTCTGAAAGACAGTTCAAGGTATCAGGTGTATAAAGATTATGGCAGATGGAATAGGTTCCGTGCTTTTTTCCAGGGACAGATAAAAGAAATCAGCGAAAAGTTTAATCCCGATTTATGGTGGTTTGATGGTGACTGGGAGCATAGCGCAGAAGAATGGGAGTCGCAGAGAATCAGACACATCATTTTAGATCACAATCCTAACTCTATTATCAACGGACGGCTACAGGGGTATGGTGATTATGAGACACCTGAACAGAATTTTCCTGTGACGCGTCCGAAGTACAATTGGTGGGAACTGTGCATGACCACCAATGATAATTGGGGGTTTCATCACGATAATAATTGGAAGACCCCTTATGAAGTGATTTCAATTTTTGCAGATGTAGTTTCTAACGGTGGCAACCTGTTGCTCGATATGGGCCCCCGGGCGGATGGCACTATTCCTGATGAGCAGGTACATGTGTTAAAAGAACTCGGTGCATGGAACAGACGCAATGGGGAGGCTGTGTTCAGCACGATAGCCGGACTTCCACAAGGTCATTATTACGGGCCTTCCACACTTTCAAAAGATTCTACTACGCTTTACTTATTCCTGCATGGCAGTTCCGGCGGAAATATTATGATCAAAGGGCTGGTCAATAAAATAAATGACATTACAGTACTTGGAAGCAATGCAGAACTGACACCCAAAATAGTAGGCAAGATTTCATGGAGTCCGGTGCCGGGGCTGGTTTATGTGAATGTACCCCGCGAGTCGTTGGACGAATATGTAACTGTATTGCGGTTGAAATTGGACGGGCCACTAAAACTGTATCAGGGGCATGGTGGATTGAACTGACAGGGTATGTAATTGATTATTTGTGTAATGGTAAATCCAGCAATTATGAAATACAATTAGTTTCTATTAATACAACCTGATCTCTTATCACTATGGATTGGTAATTTAAAGTTGTTCTGACGTTTCTCAATCCTGAATATAAGTACAATAGAAAATTAAGAGTTAATAAATGAAATTAAAGTCTTTGTGGAAGTCTAAAAAAAGTACGAAATGTTCGATTGCTTGTAGGTAACCCAATATTGAAGCTGCCCTCTTGTTTCAGGGTGTTAAGGATTATTTATTAGGATAATGCTTGTTTTTAATGAAGGTTGCCAATTCTTCAAACTTTTTGCATTCCTCTGGTACATCAACATAAAGTTGATGACAGATGTTACAAACGGAATAACATTTTACAGGCCGGTCATCAATTGGTGTATTATAATAAACATAACTATTACTTCGAGGGCTTTTAATTTTGATTACATTGCCTCTTGTGCCAGGAGTAAGTGGTTCAATCGTACACCCTTTTGCAATAAGCCAATCATAAAAGTCTGCTCGTGTCATTTTTAAGCAAAGGACAAATTAAAAGGCTTAGTAATTATGTTCTTATCAGGAGTAAAAGATTTTACTTGAACATCTTTCTGGTGTTCAAATACTGCCTGAACCGTATGTATTAAGTTTATAGTAGCATCTTCTTCCGTGTCACCTTCGGCAATGATATTAGGCAATTGTGCGAAAAAGGCCGTAAACCCCTTGCTGTCTGGGTCTTGAACAAAGATACCTGTCAATTGGAATTTTTCGGTTGTCATAATCTTGTGAAAGGGTTGGTTTTATATACAATAATAATACAAAAATGTTGCAATAAAGTGTATAAAAGTGTAAAAAATATTTCATCTGCTATTTTTTTCGCAAAGGATAAAAGTAGAATCAATTTGCCTTTTACTTAAAGTAAGTTTTATGGTATGGTTGCCAAAAACTCTTATCTGTATCCGGTAGGAGATGTGGAACGGAAAAGTGATTATGTGGTAATTATGGTGTATTAATCATAATACTTAAAACCTATTTTATTCTGAGGTACAGGTTTTATATCATTTTCTATGAGCTCTTTGATTATTATGAAAATATTTCCAATGTATATACTGTTTCCTTTGATTTACTTATGCGGATTTTTTACTTTGCCACTATTGACTGCAATTGAAATATATTTTAATGAGTTTTAAATTTTACTTTTGACAGCGCCTGATTTTTTACGGCATACACTTTGAATAATAAAAAAACACTTATAAAATTAAATGTTATCTAAGAAATGGAATTAATTGAACAATCCGGAATCAACACTGTCAGGGTATTAGCTGCGGATGCAGTACAGAAGGCTAACTCAGGGCATCCCGGTACCCCGATGGCACTGGCACCGATAGGACACGTATTATGGTCTAAAGAGATGAATTATAACCCCAGGAATCCTGAATGGCCTAATCGTGATCGGTTTATTTTGTCGTGTGGGCATGCCTGTATGCTGCAGTATGCTTATCTTTTTCTAACTGGATACGACCTCACCTTGAATGACATTAAGAACTTTCGTCAGTTGCATAGTAAAACGGCGGGGCATCCCGAGTATGGCTTACTGGGCGGAATTGAAGTGACCACAGGCCCGCTGGGTCAGGGATTTGCAAACGGTGTAGGTATGGCAATCGGCCAGCAATTACTTGCGAAGAGATATAACCGCCCGGGTTACGATTTGTTTAATTATAAGATTTATGCAATCGTAAGTGATGGCGATTTGATGGAGGGGGTATCTTCTGAGTCGGCATCGCTGGCAGGTACGCTGAAACTTGGTCAGATTATCTATATCTATGACGATAATAAAATAACTATAGAAGGATCTACCAGCCTTGCTTTCAACGAAAACGTGGATGAGCGTTTTCGCGGTTATGGCTGGCATGTGCAGTCGGTTGACGATGCAAATGATATCAGTGCACTGGCAACAGCAATTGACAATGCAAGAAAAGAAACGACAAAACCCTCGCTCATACGGGTTCGTTCGCAAATCGGCTATGGTAGCCCCAATAAAGCAGGATCGGCCTCTACTCACGGAGCACCGCTGGGTGAGGATGAGTTGCGATTGGTAAAGAAAAATTTTGGATTTGATCCGGATCAGAGTTTTGCGGTTTCTGATGAGGTATTAAATTATTACAGAGAAAAAGGTAAGGCCGGAATAAAGAAAGAAGAGGACTGGAATGAGCTTTATAAGAAATACAAAGAGGAGTACCCCAAAGAGGCTGCTGAATACGAACTGTTGTCAGCCGGCAAGCTCCCCGCAGGGTGGGAAGAAAAATTACCTTCATTCCCGGCAGATGAGAAGGGTATGGCCACAAGAAAAGCATCCGGAATGGTTTTGAATGCAATTGCAGATGCGCTTCCCATGTTAGTCGGTGGTTCAGCCGACCTTGCTCCTTCAAATGATACTTTTTTGAAGAAATATGATTCCTTTAGCAGCGACAATCATGCAGGCAGAAACTTTCACTTTGGCATCCGTGAGCATGCTATGGGGTCTGTGCTGAACGGACTTGCATTGACAAAGGGCATCGTACCTTATGGTGGCACTTTCCTGATATTTTCAGACTATATGAGGCCTCCGCTCAGGTTGGCAGCCATTATGAAGATCAGGCCAATAATTGTATATACGCATGATAGTATCGGACTGGGTGAGGATGGCACTACTCACCAGCCGGTAGAGCAATTAGCTGGATTGCGAAGTGTACCCAACTTTACAGTGATTCGCCCTGCTGATGCAAATGAAGTTACAGAAGCCTGGAAGGCTGCCTTGTTGCATAAAGACGGGCCGGTGAGCCTTGTGTTAAGCAGGCAAAACCTGCCGGTGTTTGACCGGTCGGAGATGGCGCCGGCTTCAGGATTACTGAAAGGGGCGTATATACTTAAAGATGCAGACGGTACGCCGGATATTATTCTGATGGCAAGTGGCAGTGAGGTGCAGTTGGCACTAGGTGCGCAAAAGAGCCTGGCAGAAGAAAACATTAAAGCGCGTGTAGTTAGTTTTCCCAGTTGGGAATTATTTGAGGTACAGGATCATGCTTACAAAGAGTCGGTATTGCCCGGGGCAGTAAGAAAACGTTTAGCTATTGAGGCCGGATCACCCATGGGATGGTGTAAATATACAACTGATGAAGGCGGTGTGCAGGGTATTGAAAGGTTTGGAGAGTCAGCCCCTGCAGGACAGTTGATGAAAGAATATGGTTTCACTGTAGCACACGTTGTCGCAAGGGCAAAGGAAATTTTGGCGAAGTAATTGTAGGTACATTCTACGGTTTATCGTTTAGGTCAGAGGATGTATCCTTTCGAAGGCCTTCTTTATTCCAGAAAGTGTCAACAATCGCACATTTATGAAAAATATTCTTATAGCGCTTGATTACGGTCCTTCAGCTATCAAAGTAGCTACAAAAGGAAAGGAACTTGCAGCGCAGTTAGGAGCAAAAGTTATCTTGCTACACGTCGTTGCGGAAGCTTCGTATTATAGTTCGCTCAATTATTCACCCATCACAGGGTTTGACAGTTTTAGCAGCATGGATATCCTTCAGGAAGATACGGTAGAGGAAGTGCGAAAAGCCGCCGGTGCTTTTTTGGAACGCTTTTCACAGAATATTTCCCTTCCTGATGCTGAAAGGGTGGTAGGATCAGGAGATTTTGCAGATGAAATACTGAGGGTAGCAGTCGAAAAACAGGCTGATGTGGTAGTGTTGGGTTCGCATAGCCGAAAAGGATTTGAAAAGATATTAGTAGGGAGTGTGGCGCAGAAAGTTTTGAGGAAAAGCGAACTGCCACTTTTTATTGTTCCGATTAGAAATAGTTAAGAGTTACCTTTGCGAAAGGCAAAGTGTGAAGGATATTTTTTATTTATTATGAGTGAAAACGTAGTGCAGAAGGTCAAAATACTGAATACGCAATGGGTGACGCACAATGTGAGGAGATTTCGGTTGGAAAAACCGGCAGCATTCAGGTACATCCCCGGGCAGGCAACTGATATCAGCATCAGCAGGGAAGGATGGGAGGATAAATTGCGTCCTTTCACTTTTACCAGCCTGAATGAATGGGATTTTCTGGAGTTTACCATTAAGATTTATACTGATCATAATGGTGTAACCAACGAACTGGGAAAGTTGCAGGCTGGAGATAGTTTGATTATTCATGATGTATGGGGTACCATTCATTATGAAAAGCCGGGTGTCTTTATTGCGGGAGGAGCAGGAATTACGCCATTTATTGCTATATTAAGGCAGTTGCACGAGGATAATAAAATGGAGGGCAATAAATTAATTTTTTCTAACCGGACAGAAAAGGATATTATCCTTAAAGAGGAATTTGAGAATATGCTTGGAGATAATTTCATCAATCTTATTACAGGAGAGCCTGCATCGGTGTGGTACCATAAACGGATTGACAGTGATTATCTTAAGAAGCTAAAAGACGAAGGAGCCGGATATTTTTATGTATGTGGCCCGGATCCGATGGTGGATGGGATTGCACAGGATTTGAAAGCGTTGGGTGTGGCACACAACCATATTATAAGAGAAGAATTTTAAATCTATTTTTATAACCAGACAGAAACAAGAACCAAGATGGCAAAAGACCTATTCAACATTAAAAAGGAACTTAAGAGTAAAGACGGAAAGAGTCTGACTTATTACAGTCTCACCGAACTTGAAAAGCAGGGGCATAATATCTCAAAACTCCCTTTCTCGATTCGTATCTTACTGGAGAATGCACTTCGCAACTTTGACGATTTTGCAGTAACCAAAGAGAATGTAGAGACCTTGCTCAACTGGACACCGAAAGGATCAGACAAAGACATCCCTTTCAAACCGGCGAGGGTGTTGATGCAGGATTTTACAGGTGTGCCCGCAGTGGTGGATATTGCAAGCCTTAGAGCAGAATTGGCCAGAAAGGGAAAGAATCCTGAGGATATCAACCCGCTGATTCCTGTGGATTTGGTGATTGACCACTCAGTGCAGGTTGATTTTTTCGGGACTAACTATTCTCTGGAAAAAAATATTGAAGAAGAATACGTTCGTAACAAAGAGCGCTATTCATTTTTGAAATGGGCTCAAAAGTCGTTTAATAATTTCAGTGTGGTGCCTCCGGGAATGGGCATTTGCCACCAGGTAAATCTTGAGTATCTGAGCAAGGGAGTCATTGCCAGAAATGGTGAGGTATTCCCTGATTCGCTGGTAGGTACCGACAGCCATACTCCGATGGTTAATGGAATTGGTGTGGTAGCATGGGGTGTGGGTGGCATCGAAGCAGAAGCCGCAATTCTTGGTCAGCCATTGTATTTTATTATGCCCGAGGTGATTGGGCTTAAGCTCAAAGGGAAGCTGCCTTTCGGTACTACTGCTACTGATCTGGTATTGACAATTGCCGAGACACTTAGGAAATACGGCGTGGTAGGAAAGTTTGTAGAGGTATTCGGAGAAGGATTACAGCATCTGACAGTGCCCGACAGAGCTACTATTGGTAACATGTCACCTGAGTTCGGTTGTACTATCACCTATTTCCCAATAGATGATAAAACGCTGGAGTACATGCGTAAGAGCAACCGGAGCGAAGATCAGATTCATCTGGTGAAAGAATATTGTCAGGCAAATATGTTGTGGCGCACTGGTGAGGAAAAGATTACTTATACTGATATAGTTGAGCTGGATCTCGCGTCAATCAAACCATCGGTAGCCGGCCCTAAACGTCCACAGGACAAAATCTTACTGGAAAATTTCAAGGGTAAATTTATTAGTCTGATGGATGAAGTGTATGGGCGCACATGCGACCCTACGCCTAAACAAATGTCAGGCTGGTTTGCAGAAGGAGGCAGTCAGCCGGTGGACGCTGTTCCCGAGCCTGCCGAGCATGTAAAAATGGAGGTGAAAGGAAAAGATGGTTATAAGAAAGTCTGGATTAATAAAGGGCACGAAAAATTCGAGGTAAGTGATGGGGCTATTGCAATTGCAGCAATTACCTCATGTACTAACACTAGTAATCCATTCGTAATGATAGGTGCAGGGCTGGTGGCTCGTAAAGCGCGTGAAAAAGGGATTGACGTGAAGCCCTGGGTGAAGACAAGTCTGGCTCCGGGCTCTAAAGTAGTTACCGATTATTTGAAGAAAGCCGACTTGCTGGGTGATTTGGAAGCATTGGATTTCCACCTGGTAGGTTATGGCTGCACATCCTGCATCGGAAACTCAGGTCCCCTGCCCGGATTCATGGCAAAGGCTGCTGACGATTATGATGTAGTACTTGTGTCTGTATTATCAGGAAACAGAAATTTTGAAGCGAGAATCCATCCTCAGGTGAAGATGAACTTCCTGATGTCGCCCATGCTGGTAGTTGCCTTTGCAATTGCCGGGCGTGTAGATGTGGATCTGATAAACGAGCCGCTCGCATACGACAGAAACCAGCAACCGGTGTATCTGAAGGATATCTGGCCTTCAGATGATGAAATCATTGCGTTGATGGACAAGGTTGTAACTCCTGAAGATTTTAAGAAAAACTATAGTACCATATTTGAAGGAAATGATATCTGGCAAAAACTGGATGCACCAACTGAGAAGTTGTACGATTGGGATAAGAACTCTACTTATATTAAGGAAGTTCCTTTCTTCTATAATATTTCTAATGAGGCCGGTGCCATAGAAGACATTAATAATGCGCGCACGTTACTGTATCTGGGTGATAGTGTGACAACCGACCATATTTCGCCTGCAGGACAGTTTAATGAAAAGTCTGCCGCAGGACAGTATCTAATCAGCCGTGGAGTAGAAAGAGCCGCATTTAACTCTTATGGTTCACGCCGTGGTAATGATGAAGTAATGGTGCGTGGCACATTTGCCAATGTCAGAATCAAAAATAAGATAGCCACAAAAGAAGGTGGATTTACCACCTATCTGCCCACCGGCGAAGAGATGACTGTGTTTGATGCCAGTAACAAGTACAAAAAGCAAAATACTCCTTTAATTGTTTTGGCAGGAAAAGAGTACGGGAGTGGATCTTCAAGAGACTGGGCTGCAAAAGGCACCTTCCTCCTTGGCATCAAGGCAGTAATTGCAGAGAGCTATGAAAGAATTCACCGCAGTAATCTCGTCGGAATGGGTGTATTGCCGTTGCAGTTTAAGGAGGGCGAAAATGCAGCTACGTATAATCTTACAGGTAAGGAAACTTTTTCAATTACCGGCCTGTCAGATAATCTGACTCCGCTGAAAAAGGTACATGTGAAGGCTACAAGAGAGGATGGAAGCGAAGTAAAATTTGATGTGGTGGCCCGTGTGGATAGCGACATAGAGGTGGCTTACTATCAGCATGGTGGAATCCTTCAGTATGTACTTCGTCAGTTTTTGAAAGGAGCACATAATTGATTTTTCAACCCTAAAATATTATATCATGGATCATGATTCATTGTACCCTCTTCCCGATGTGGAGAACTCAAAAAAGAGGGCAGCGCTGGCACCGGAAATTATTGATACCTGGAGGACATTCTCCAGAACAGTGTATCAGGAAGGGGCTTTATCTGAAAAAACAAAACAACTGATTGCCGTAGCCGTGGCGCATGTCACCCAGTGCCCGTATTGCATTCGTGCACATACGCGCATTGCCATGAGAAAAGGGGCTACGAAGCAGGAAATTATGGAAGCGGTGTGGGTGGCTGCAGAGATGAGGGCCGGAGCAGGATACTCTCACTCCATTCTTGCAATGGATGAGATGGAAAAGGTAGAAAGTAGTGCAAAATAAAAGTTCAATTTTTTAAACAACAGGAATATGAATCCTTTAAAACAATTACATAAGTTAGGACAAAGTATTTGGCTGGATTTTTTCGACCGTGAGGTGATGGATTCAGGACAATTACAAAAATGGATTGATGAAGACGATCTGGCAGGGATTACAAGTAATCCCAGTATTTTTGAAAGTGCGGTAGCAAGTGGATCAGATTATGACGGAGATATTAAAAAACTTGCAGATTCAGGTAAGACAGGTGAAGAAATATTTTTCGGTTTTGCTGTGAAAGATATTCAGCGTGCCGCCGATATTCTAAGGCCCGTATATGATGCGGCGAAGGGAAATGATGGTTTTGTAAGCCTTGAGGTGTCGCCTTTTCTTGCAAACGATACAGAAGGGACAGTTGCACAGGCATTGCATCTTTGGAAGGAAGTGAATCGCGAAAATGTAATGATCAAAATTCCCGGGACCAAAGAAGGCCTCGTGGCTATCAGACAGGCTACTGCTGCCGGAGTCAATGTGAATGTAACACTGCTTTTTGGGCTCGATCGCTATCGTGCGGTTACGGATGCTTACCTGAAAGGGCTTGAAGACAGGGTTGCCCGTGGAGAATCAATTGACGGCATTAAATCTGTGGCCAGTTTTTTCCTGAGCAGAATCGATGTGTTGCTAGATCCGCAACTAAAGGCAAAAGGCCTTACTGATCTGGCCGGGAAGGCGGCAATTGCAAGCGCAAAGACAGCTTATCAGATTTACAAGGAAGTGTTTGGGAGTGAGCGATTCAGAAAACTGGAAGAAAAAGGAGCCAGAAAGCAGAAAGTACTCTGGGCAAGTACGGGAACCAAGAATCCTGAATATAGCGACGTATTGTATGTGGAAACGCTGATAGGTGAAAACACTATCAATACGCTACCGGTGAAGACGATTGATGCTTTCAGGGATCATGGTATTGCGAAATCCACACTTGAAGAAGGAATGGATAAGGTGAAAGTGCAGTTGGAAGCACTTGCTGCAAATGGAATTGATCTGAGTAAGGTGAGTGATGAACTGGAGAAGGAGGGTATTGAAAAATTTAATGTAGCCTTTGAGAAATTGCTGAGTGCGATAAAGGAAAAGGCTGGAAAAGTGAAAGTGTCCTGATAAAGGAAATTTTTTGAAAAGGTTCGTTATTTTGTACGAACCTTTTTTTCTGAGATTACGGATGAATAAGATAGAACATATAGGCATTGCGGTGAGCGATTTGGAAGCATCAATTCCCTTGTTCGAGAAACTGCTGAATACCCAGTGTTATAAAAGAGAACTGGTAGAATCTGAAGGAGTTGAAACAGCATTTTTCAGGACAGGAGAAAGTAAGATAGAATTGCTGGCCTCCTCTGCTCCCGAAGGCATAATTCAGCGCTTCATTTCCAGGAAAGGGGAAGGGATTCATCACCTGGCATTTGAGGTCGACGATATTGAGGCAGAGATTAAGAGGCTTAAGAAGGAAGGGTTTGAGTTTGTCAGAGAAGAAACCAGGTCGGGTGCCGATAATAAATTAGTTTGTTTTTTACACCCCCGGAGTACCAATGGCGTGTTGATAGAGCTGGTGGCTGAAAAAAAATAAAGAATAAAGACCAAAAGAAATTTAATATTTGCCGGAACCACATAGAATAAAATTTTATCATTTTGCCAATATCAAAAGCAACACTCGTACAAAAAAGGATTGATAGCCTGTCCACCTTAACGGATAGTAATAAAAATTTAAGCCGGCAGTTTGGGACACCTGCATTTGTAGAGGCTGCCAGGAGAATTCGGGAGTATATGGAGCAGGCTGGCCTGGATGCTACAATAGATTCAGCAGGCAATGTCAGAGGAAGGCTGATGTCAGCTTCGCCCAATGCAAAAAGCCTGGTAGTAGGGTCGCATTTTGATACTATCGAGAATTCGGGTAAGTATAATGGAGTGCTGGGGATATTGGTAGGAATCGCAGCAGCAGCATCTATCAACCGTCAGCAATTTCAGTTGCCTTTTAATCTTGAAGTGCTGGGATTTAGTGAAGGTGAAGGTGTAAGGTTTCACTCGGCTCACCTGGGTAGCAGGGCGTTGACCGGTACTTTTGATGAACAATTGGTCTTTCTGGAAGATGATAGAGGAATTACCCTGAGAGAGGTGTTGAAGGAGCTGAAGACCGATTATGAAAAGATAAGTAAGGACTTCATCCCACGTAATAAATGGCTGGGGTTTCTGGATATACATATTGAGCCCGGAAATCAACTGGGAGATAAGAATATTCCTGTGGCAGTTGCGGAATCTATTTACGGGCATAAGAGGATAGATATTAAATTTTCGGGAGTGGCGGCCCATGCCGGTTCAGTACCTATGGATGAGCGGAAGGATGCGCTCGCTGCGGCAGCGAAATTTGTATTGAAGGTGGAAGAATATGCCTCCAAGGGGCGTAATAATATCCTGGCAACCATTGGGAGGCTAAAGGTTTTAAATGCGGCCACTAATATGATTCCTTCACAGGTTACCTGTTCGCTGGATATGCGTGGGCTGGATGCTTCAAAGTTGAGCGAGGCGTATGAAGACCTCTATAAAATTTGTGAGAAGATCTGCCATAAAAGAGGAATTTATTTTGAGTGGCGGTTACTGCAGGAGACCCCCCCAATTGCCTGCGATGAGAAAATCAGCCGGTATTTGATGCAGGCTATTTCAGCGAAGGGGTATAAGCCGTTGAATATTGTAAGCGGGCTGGCAACAGAAGCATCGGTAATTTCAGAAGTGGCACCTGTAACGGTGATGTTTATACGAGACTCGCAGGGAATCAGCTATAATCCGCATGAAGAGGTGACAACCGAGGATATACAGTTGGCCATTGATATCACTGAAGAGTTTATCAAGCAAGTAAAAGTCTGATCCAATTCAAAACATTAAAGAAAGTATGACTATTGCCGAATTCGACAATTTGCCTGCCGCAGAGAAGTACGCACTCCTTTTTAGTTGTTGCGGTTCGGCAGGATGGGTGGATTCCATGCTTGGCGTTTTCCCGGTGCAGGATCTGGTAGATCTGCTGGAATATGCCGAGGAGAAATGGTTTGAATGTAACCATTCTGATTGGCTTGAAGCTTTTGAGAATCATGCCCGGCTGGGCGATAAGAATGCGCTTTCGCAGGAGGATACACCTCAATTCGGGAAAGCAGAACAGGCTGCATTACTTAGTTCGGATGAATCAGTCATCAAACAATTGGTGGCTGCCAATGCAGACTATGAGGATGTATTCGGATATATGTTTATTTCGTTTGCTCCCGGAAAAACAGGTGAGCAACTATTGGAGGAAATAGGAGAAAGACTGAATAATGACCCACGTGTGGAAATCGAAATTGCGGCTGCAGAGCAGGATAAAATCACCAAACACCGGCTTAAAAAATTATTCAGATAGCAGGGTTGACGCTTCTTCTCCACAGTTACTTATTCAATAATGCTTTGATGTCAGGATCCGTCTCCAGATTAGACATTTGCCTTAATATCCATGGATAGCGCGTTGAAACTCTTCTGGACATGGGATTGATGGTAAATCTAACCGGGTTGGGCAGGCATGCCGCAATCTTGGCGGCTTCGGCCCGGGTGAGATTAGCTGCTTTCTTCTTAAAATGATATTGTGAAGCGGCCTCCACACCAAATACATTGGGCCCCATTTCAGCCACATTCAGATATACTTCCAAAATCCTCTCCTTGCTCCACAGATGTTCAATCAGAAAGGTAAAATATACTTCCAGTCCTTTTCGGAACCATCCGCCATGTTGCCACAGGAAAACGTTCTTGGCTGTTTGTTGACTAATGGTACTTGCTCCTCTCAGTGATTTTCCTTTTTGGTTGTGCTTTATCGCTTTCTGGATACTTTTAAAGTCGAATCCGTTGTGGTCGGTAAACATTTGGTCTTCGCCGGCCAGCACTGCAAGTTTGATTGGGTAACCCATTTGATCGTAATCAATATAATCCCGTTTAAAAATATGGCCATGAACGAGGGAAGAAATATGCGTGATCGTTATGGGTGGGTTAAACCATTTGCAGTAAAGCGTGTAGAGGATAGAGAACAGGAATCCATATAGCAATCCTTTTAATACCAGCCTGAAGAATCGCCTCAAGGCTGACATTTTCTTTATCGTAACCGGTTCGTTCAAGGCGGCAGTGGTGTTATTAGTGAGGACTTATGTATTCCAGGGTGAATTTCCTTCCTATTTTCATCTTGTGTCCCTTTGCGCTTAAGAGCAGATAACCAATTCCGGTGGCTGCTGCAGATGCGGCTACAAACCCGGGCCTTGCATAATATCTGGTATCTTTTTCTGCGAATACCCAGGTGGCCAGCCCTGCAATTGTCAGCAGGCTGCCTCCTCCAAAAAGTGAAGCACCAGCCGCATTCCAGTTCCACCCCTTCTGTGCTTTCCCGATTGCCACAATGCCTGTATATGGAAACCCATATCGATAACTGCTTACCGTATCTGAAATAGTGATACCCAGACTGGTCATTACCGGCCTTACGTCGTACCAGACGAGGAATACTGAATCGTTTTTAAACTGATAGATGTTACCTTTCTGCATACCCATACCCAGATCGAACCACATTTCACTGCCTTTGAAAAAAGACTTTTCCACCTTGCCCTTCTTTTTCAGAATGAGCATTTCGCCCTGAGCAAATACACTTGCGGGAAGTATGAGAATGCATAAGAATATGATGATTTTGTAGATCATATATGATTGATGAAGAACAAAACTCCTGCCAGCAGGATTGCGCCAAAGATAAAGAGTATCATGCCTGACAGTTTGTTTATGAGTCTAATGTTTTTCAGTGTCAGTTTTTTCCTGAGTTTGCCGGCAAGGGTTACTTTGATGATGTCAATCACCATGTTAAATCCGATGGCTGTGCCGAAGATGATTACCCTGTCTCTGACGGAGTGCCCTACAGAAATTGCGGTAGCTGCTGTAAGCCAGAATATCATTACCGCAGGGTTGAGGGTATTTAGCAGAAATCCCTGAATTGCAATCTTTGCGTGGTCATAATTTCGCAAACCCGGAACAGACACATCTTCGGGGTGAATGTGTACTTTTTTAAGAAACAGGTAGTAAATACCCATTGCCATCAACACCGCACTTCCTGCTATTCCTATCAATTGTTTAAAATCGAGCAGCCGGGTCAGCAGTTCTGAAAAGAGGTTTGCAAGCACAATGAGTAGGAGGTCGCTAAACCAGACACCGGCAATAAAACTAAATCCACCTTCGCGCCCGTTATTAATGCTCTGCTTAATTACGGCAAAGATTACAGGCCCTACTGACAAAGCCAGGAGCATGCCCATTGCCAAACCTTTTCCAATAGCTTCAAAGGCAGTTGTCATTCAATTGTACGTGATATAATATTCAATATATACTAAGAAAAGAGAAAGGTAAGATATAAGGTGCAATGCTGCAATTATTTCGAAGACATTTCAGTTTTTAAGAATGTCTGCCACTCTTCGAGTAACTTTCCTTTTAGCACTCTTGGAAACTTGTGCTGGCCACCAATCTTGCCTTTGCTTTTCATAAAGTCAAGAAACACTTCCTCCCTCATTACATCCACAAATACTTTTTGAAGTGCATGTTTGCGTTCAACAGCATAGTCGTCGTTGAGTTCCCTGAGGTAATTATCGATGAGAGTACTGAGGGTTTCCGAACTTACATTTTCTTCTGTAGCGATATACCAGTGGTGTGCAAAAAAGTTTCCGAAAGGGACACCTGCTACTGTAAATTCTCCGATGGAAATGTTTAGTTCTTCACTAACCATTTTAATGGCACGATTCATATTATCTACACTCAGGTGCTCACCTACCAGGCTTAGAAAATGACGGGTGCGCCCGGTGATAATGATCTCACTTTTTTCGATATCTACAAATTGAATTGTATCGCCTATCAGGTATCTCCAGGTGCCTGCGTTGGTACTGATGAGGAGTGCATAATCCTGATTGGGCTTTACTTCGTGTATGAGTAAGGCTTCAGGATTTTCAACCATATTGCCTTCGCTGTCAAAATTCTTCTGATCGAAAGGCACGAATTCAAAAAAGATATTATTGTTTAATACCAGCTTCATCCCTACAGCATCCTGCCTGCTTTGGTAAGCAAGGAATCCTTCGCTTGCCAGATAAGTTTCGATGTAGGTAATTGGCTTGCCTAATAATTTGTTGAACCCAGATTTGTAGGGTTCCAGTGCCACACCTCCATGCACGTAAAATGCGAGGTTAGGCCATATTTCATGTATATTTTTAAGGTTATACCTCTCAATGACCTTTTCCATACACAATTGTACCCAGGCAGGCACGCCTACGATAAAGGAAATATCCCAGTGGGGCGCATTTTCAACGATTTCACTCAGTTTCTTTTCCCAGTCTTTTTCTTTTGCGATCTTTTTGCCGGGTTTATACAGGCCCTGAAACCAGAAGGGAATATTCTTGGCCTGGATGCCGCTCAGGTCGCCCGCATAATAGGTTGGCCCCTTTTGTAATTCTGTGCTTCCACCCAGCATCAGCCAGCTTTTTCCTA
Source organism: Chitinophagaceae bacterium (assembly GCA_019455085.1). Classification (GTDB taxonomy): domain Bacteria; phylum Bacteroidota; class Bacteroidia; order Chitinophagales; family Chitinophagaceae; genus Ginsengibacter. The sequence goes on along the minus strand of JACFNA010000018.1, from coordinate 3,391 downwards.
CAAACTGTTTCGGTACGTTATTGTAGTATGCCAGGCTGAGGAGTTGCCTGACGCTGGTATGGGTGTTAGACTTAATAAGGTCTTTGGTGATCGGGATGTATTTGCTGCTGGCTTCGCTGGTGCCGCTGCTCAGTGCAAAAAATTTGATTACACCCGGCCAGCATACATCTGATTTTCCCTCCCGGGCGTGTATCCACCAGTCTTTATATATTTTGTCATAATCGTAGGTAGGTACAAATTTCTGAAAGGTCTTTCCCGGATGTCGGCTGAGCAAAATTTCGTCAAAGAAAAACTCCTGTCCGAACCCAGTGAATCTGGCTTTGGTAAGCAGTTTTTTCAACACCTTAAGTTGCTGACGCCTCGGCGGTGAACTCCCTTTGATATCGAGAGCCTGCCGTAGCGATTTGGGCAGCTTTATGTCAATAAATGCCATTACTTTTTTGGGTGTTGTTACCGGTGCAAAACTAAGCAAATTGTTTCTGTAATTGAGTTTCTGTGTTACTTTGGTTGAGGATCATAAATATGTATTCACCTTTGGTATTCAGTGCTTTTAGAAAGAAAGGTCTTAACATCTTTCAATTTTTTCTAAAATAAAAAATAATTCATATCGTTTTTATTAAATCATAATATTGTATGTAGAATCAAACCCCCAACCAATGAAAATTATTCAACAGGCCGGTCTGTCACTGGCTCTTTTAATTTCAGTAGTGTCGGTACAGTCTCAGCCATTATCAAAAAACACTTATGGACCAATGTCAGGACATCAGTCGGGGTGGACATTTGGTGCAGGCTCCGGTGGCGCATTTGGCCTAAAGAGTGGAGAGGCGGGATTGTTCAGAGGAAATAGTTTTGCGACCAAAGTATTTGGAAGTTATTATTTCGGCAACGTTGGATTGTCAGGAACTACAGGGGTGATTGGAGGTGCGGTCGACAATAGTGCCTTACATAGTTTTATTAAGGAGAGAGGAATGCAGCCGGAGGATTTATCAATTCATGAAGCGAAACCATTGAATAGTTTCTTGATGATTGGCCCTTCAGTGCGTTTTGGGAGCACGCTTTTGGTGAATGCCGGCCTGCAGGGAGGTATATTTCTGAATAACCCGGGCTCAATCAATGTTTCCAATATCGGTTCCTCCTTTCCTATTTACAGGATAGAGGGTACCGGTAAAAATGCTTTTCCCGGATTCTCCGGAAATATTAGTCTCCATTATCCGCTGGGAAACTCGTTCCATGTTTTCCTGGAAGGGAGTTATCTGCAATCGCGTACTACGACTAATCTCACAGACCCAAAAAATGGTATTGATATGCCAACACTGGTCACCAGAGATCTAAGGATGGCTACAGCGGGAATAGGTATTACTAAATCTTTCGGGAGCAGCCGTTCAGAAAACAAACAGAAACATATAGGGAAGCCGCATTATGGCAATCTTGCACGGAATGATGCAAATAGCTGTGGAGCTGTACTACTTACTATCACCAATCCTGATGGGAGTGTGGAAAGGCTTGAGTTTGAAAACCCCGATGGGGCATTGGCATACTACGAATCGAGAGCAGCAAAACTGAAGGCTTTGAAAGAAGGGGCTGCCGAAAGCAATGCTTCAAACTCAGCAGCACAGGGAAGTGAAGCGAATGAAAGTGCCGGTAAGGTAGGTTATACCCTGGAATATCCGGATGGAAGTATAGAACGAATTGTATTTGCCTGTGCTGCCGATGCAGCCTATTATTCCGCACGCAAAGGGTGGGATGGCTCTGTAAAGGGAAACTATAAGGTTACAGAAGAGACTGCCTTGCGTAAAGGATGGGATGGTTCAGTGAAAGGTAACTCCATCACTACAGAAGAGGCTGCCCGAAAGGGATGGGATGGTTCAGTGAAGGGAAATTCCAAGGTTACAGAGGAGACTGCCTTGCGTAAAGGATGGGATGGTTCTGTGAAGGGAAATTCAAAGGTGACTGAAGCAAATAAAAGCAGGGAAAATAAGAAGAGAGCAGATGAAGAAGGATATAATCCCTGGGAAATGGACGAAGAAGTAGAAGGCACAGTAATGAACCCAATTCGTGGTAGCCATGACTCTGCGCATTCTCAAAAAGAAACAGGCGTCATTATTGGAAATATCTTTTGGGGTGATGGCAACCTCCCCGGAATTAAGACAAATCAAATGGCTGTGTCTTCAAAAAATAATAGCAAAACCGAAACTCAAAAGGAGGATGGTGTAAAAATGATTTTTGTGGAAGCAGGTGATTCATCTTGTACTGATTGTGGAATTACAGCTAAGGTATCCTATTCGGGAAAAGAGAACCCTTTGTATCAGTCGCAGAATAATACTCATGAAAACCCGCTATACCGTGGCAACAAATTGGGAGGAAACAATCCCTCCGGGCGGCAAACAAATAGTAAGGGAGTAAATCCACTGTATGATGGGTCTGGCAAATCCGGCAATAACCCAATGTTTGAACCAAAAGGAATCGGGAAGAATAATCCATTATATCAGGGAAGCAATAAAGGTGAGAATCCTCTGTATGAATCAAATGCACTAAGGGAGCAGAATGGAGGAATTTGTGGTACGACGAGTCACTTCGAGATTGTTTTGGTAAGCCCTGCTACAGGAAGACAAATAGCAAGAACTACAGCTGATGAGTGTGGCAGTTTCTGGTTTGCGAATGTACCTGCCGGAAAATACGGAATTCGTATATACGGTAATGTGATATCGCATGAGGTGTATGATGTGTCTGTAAGAAAAGACAATGCGAAAGAATTGTCAGGACACTTGCTGGTGAGCGACAAGCAGCTGATGGTACAGTTGAATACTAAGTTTGGAGAATCACAGCAGGAGGGGTATGCGGTTATGCGTGGATGGGGTAGTATGAATGGGGAGTTTTCTGAAAACGAAACCGGTAGCCAAACTACAGGGAATCAAAGAGTAGCCGGTCAGCCTATCAGAGGTATTATTGTAAAAGGTGGCAGGAACCCGCCCGGCCAGATACAGACAGTGCAAACTGATGATAATGGCCACTTCAGCTTTGGTAATATGGCAAAAGGTAATTACATCATTACTGCAGATATACCCTTTTATGTAGATGAAAAGGTATTGATTCCGCTTGGAAACAAACAAGTATGGGGTGATCCACATGAGAATTTGAACGGAAAACAAATAAATGAAGAAGGTAAAGGAAGTGCGAGGGGTGCTGCTCAGGATTTCAACACTACCCGAAGCAATCGCGAGCGCGGTCAGGACTTAGCTACGCCTCCCGGAGGCAACAATCCTTCTTCTGCGGATACAGGAAAGTCAGCCATCGGTCAGGCTCAGGACTTCAATACCACCCGAAGCAATCGCGAGCGCGGCCAGGACTTAGCTACGCCTCCCGGAGGCAACAATCCTTCTTCTGCGGATAC
>JACFNA010000270.1 GCA_019455085.1 Chitinophagaceae bacterium | reverse complement strand
ACAAAAGGAAGATCATTTAGTTTTTTCCCTGAAAACGCCAGGGCGCAGAGCACTGCGTTATATCCGAATAAGCCATTCAGTATGTCCGCTTCAGCTCCGCCCGTGTAATACGCTACTAAGGCGCCGGCGATGGCGGCAAGGATTCCATATAATGCACCCATTAGAGAGTTCAACGCCACACCAATGACCAACAGGATGCCACTGATAATGGCTGATTGGAAAACAACCTGAGCGAATCCTTTGAGTGGAATGAAGTACATTTCAGCATAATTGGCGGAAACATCCGACGAGGGTGTATTCATCAGTTGGGGGGCATAAGTACGGAGCGAATAATAAATAATCCAGGTTACTAACACAAATGCGAGTGTGAAGGCTGGAATTTTTTTTCTGATAAAGAAGTGGTGGGTCAGGGTGGTGCAGGCAGCTCCGACAGCTATAAGTATCCAGATAATTAAAGCCGGCTTAAAGAAAACGGTCAGCGCCACACCTACGAGTGCAGCGTTAAACCCATACAGTCCGTCAAAGATGGCTTGTCGTTCCCTGCTTATCCACAGCGCAGTTGCAGTGCCACAGATTGTGGCAAATAGTGTGGCAATTCCGGCGGTAAGAGAACTGGCAGCAATGGCAATCAGGATTAACACTCCTGTGAGTGGATTCTTCTGAAGCATTATCTGTGATAACCCATGCAATACCTGCAAGGAGAATAAAGTGATTTTGTTTGTTGAATGTGCCCGGGTCTGAAAATCTTGCGTCATTGTTTGTTTTAAAATTTTCCGAACAGTCAAATATCTGAGGTTTTCTGACAGGAAATGAAAAATGCGTTTAAGGTTGCGAAATTTTCCTCTTTAATGTGTGGATGAAATAATATGCTCAATAAAAGCAGAGATATGCGAATGTATGGATATTTGGCGGGCAGGGTGAGGTGCAAAGAAAATCCCGACAGGGAGCCCCTATCGGGATTCAATTACTTTGAGAAGTCGGCTGTTTATTTTACTACTTCAATACCGCTGGCAAGGATTTTTACTTCTTTCCGGGGTTTTGTGATTGCGTCGATTTCTGATTGTGGTTTGTTAGCATCTTCTGCCAGGTGTTTCAGTTCTTCTACTGATGTGGTTGCAATTTCTGCTTTACCATCAATCTTAACACGCTTACCCTTTAAGGCTAGTGGTACGAAGAAAGAATAACCCTTCATTTTCACGGTGGCTACTTCTTTGTTATCCAGTTGTAATTTTACCCAGCATCCCTTGTTAGGGCATACTTCCAGGACTGTACCCTCGATAAGTGCACTTTCAACAGTGTTGTTCTCTGCTTTTTGCATGTTTGCCATAAGTGCTTTTGCCTTGATTGTTTTTCCGGCCTGCACCTTTGACCCATAATAATCGCCTATGAGGGCGTCGCCCGCCGGAGGTTGTGCGGTAATAATTCCGAAGAGGAATAATGAAGCAATACTAAATACGAGTTTTTTCATTTTTTTTCTTTTTTTAAAGTTATAGACAGGGTGATTAAAAAACAATTTTTATTTAGGTAATTCGGGGGCTCTCACACGTAGTGGGGTGGTGGTAATGGCCTCCAGAAAAGCTACAATATCTTTTCTCTGATCCATACTAAGGTCCAGTTTTTGGATATGCTTTGAGGTTTTTGGAAAAAGGGGGTCGTTCTTTTGCTCCGGAGTTTTAGCCGGTTGGGGCATTCCACTACTATACATATTTACAATACCCAGTAATTCTTCAAAGAGACCGTTGTGCATATAAGGCCTTGTATTTCCTACATCTCTTAGAGAAGGTGTTTTGAATTTCCCAACATCCTCGGGGTTTTTGGTTGTCAAATAGAGTCCAAGGTCCTCATACTTTCTTCCATAATAGGTAAGGCCTATATTGTGAAATTGGCCATCTGTAAATAAAGGCCCATTATGGCAGTTGATGCATCTTCCCTGAGTGCGGAAGAAATGTAACCCACGGATCTCCTGGTCTGTGAGTGCATTTGATTTGCCTTCCAGGAATTGATCAAATCTTGACTTTCGGCTAATCACTGTTCTTTGGAAGGTTGCAAGGGCATGAGTGATTTTTCCCGGAGTAATGTCAGGAGACCCATAAGCTGAGTCGAACTTAACCTGATATCCTTTGATTCTCCTTAGTTTACTTATGATAGCCCCGAAATCACCGTGCATTTCAATTTCACTATTAATAGGACCAAGTGCCTGGTCTTCTAATGAATTAGCCCTTCCATCCCAGAATAGCTTGTCGTATGTCCATACATTTAATATGGTAGGAGTGTTTCTCTCGCCCAAAAGATGGTCGTGTCCCCGTGCGGTTACAAGCCCATCTGTCCAGGAAAGGCTTGGGGCATGACAAGAAGAGCACGAAATTTGTCCTGACCCACTGAGCCTTGGGTCAAAGAAAAGGACGCGTCCTAATTCAATTAGAGGTTTCAAAGAGTCTTCTTTTTCTTTCAGAGGACTGTCAGGTAGAATTCCTAACTCCCTATAATTGATTAGATCCGGATCAATGTTTGGCTTAGGCCAGTTTTCGATGGGGCCGGAATAAATTTTTCTCAGACTATCAGAAAAATTTTCAGAGGCAATTACCTTATTGGGACTAGCCTGAAATGAGTAGATTATCCCTACGGTAATTGAGAGTGCGAATAAAATTGTGATTTTTTTCATGGCGAGTTAGTTTTAGAGAGTAAAACCTGCATTTAGTTGCATAATATTTCTTGAAGTACCAGGCTTTTCATTTATTGTAAATTCGGCATCTGGAAGTTTTGCTTTTAGGAACTCATAGTTAATACCGAGGAAGAAGCCTGTGTTTCTTATTCTAAAGTTATAGAGTGCTCCTAGATTTAGTGTGTTGGTAGAAGCACCATTATAAAAGTAATCGTAATACATCACATCGCGTGTGAAAGTGTTCTCCTGACTTTTAGGGGCTCTGGCAATAGCCTTGTTATTAAATCTGTGCGCAAAAGCAGCTGAGATCTTAAGAAGTGATCCGTGTGCTGATTCAGTTGAATACCATGAGCCCCTGAGTCCTGCAGTTGTGTTTTGATAG
>JACFNA010000017.1 GCA_019455085.1 Chitinophagaceae bacterium | reverse complement strand
GGGGGGTAAAACAAAAAGTACAATATAGATAAAGTATATTTTGCCCGATTTTCCTTATAAACAAAGGCTTTGAGCGTATTTTGCCGATTTCACGGAAATAAAACAAATTGTACATTCACCTCCATTTTACTACCATTTATATACATTTTAATTTGCCTTTTAAAGCCTTTAAATGGTCGATAGATCCATTTGTTACTGCCGGATGGCAGAAACCTACCACCAATAAGCAATACAGCTTAAAAACAGCCCTTTAAATAAGCTTTAAAACAGGCTAAAAACAACCTTTATTCTGCTTTTAGAAGTCAAAGCCGAAAAGCATCGATTTTGACTTGGGAATTCACTTGGGAATTCACTTGGGAATTCACTTTTAGCAAAATAAATGAAGATAGCAACGAGGGTAATTACATCAAACTATGTTAAAGCGTGCCGATATATGCGTATTGATAGGGGGAAAATCCACGGTGGTAGGGGGGTTAAAAAGCGTGTAAATTACAGATACATAAATATTTATGAATATACAGCCCAAGAAACACCTTTAAAACAATGAATTACGCTATATTTGTTGAATGAAAGCAGAACAATACATATTTCTTACAGCCGCAATTGTATGTCTGATCATTTGTTTAGGATTGTTATTTGGTAAAACAACCGGTTCTATATTGATGTTTGCGCTGTTTGCTTCATTTCTAATTGGTTACTTCTTTCAAAAGATGTTTATTCAGATGAGCATTATTGAACGAAAGTCAAATAATAATAATAAGATTAATAAATTATTTTAGAATCTATTTTAAATTCTTTATTGTCTTTTATATAAACATCATACAGCAGGTCTATATTTTCCTTTATTTCCTGCATTTTGATAATATGATAGTCAATGTGTCGAGAAGGATGAATTACTTCACCACTATATGAAGATTCTAAACGTTGTTGTCTTACTATTTCAAGTAAAGTGTATGATTCTCTATAAAGTTTATCTGCTAATTTTTTTATATCGTCAGCAATTTCTAAAAAGTGATCAGTAAGATGTTCTTTTACACTTAAGGTGTTTTCTATTGATATTTCAAAATCAGGATTCACGGCTTTTATATAAAGTTCAACCTTGTCTATAATATCATATCCTGCCATTTCATTTTTATTGGTTAATATTTGCCTTAATGTAGTATCAGAAATTCCGATTTTTTTGGCAATAATATTATTTTCCCTATAACCAACCATTTTCTTTAGATTTTCCTTAAGTCTATTTGTTTTCTCTCTTCTATCTGTTTTTATAGCTTCATAAATTCTAATAACTTCAGTTCGTGGAGGAACCTTGTGATACATGTATTCATTAAATTTATTTAAAGGAATTCCCAATCTATAAGCCAATAATTGTCTTTTTCTTAATATTTTTTTCACATCACCCCAACGAGTATTTATTTGTTTATCGGTAAGCTCTGCCATGATTATGCGATTAATGATTAGTCTTTTTTAATTTCTCGGAATTAAATGGCTCAGCACACGAACCAGAATCCTTAGTGCCGAGTTCTTTTTTTAGTTCGGCGTTTTCTTCTTTTAAATACTCAATGAGTTCCTTTTGAATCTCTAATATATAAAGGTCTGCTTCAACGGGTTTAGCTTCTAATCCCGTAAGCATCCAGTCAATACTAAAATTAAACATTTGTTTCATGCGAATTAGAACATCTACCTTGGGGTATCTTCCGTTAAGATAATTCCCAAGCCCCTGTTCGGTAACGCCCACTTTCTTAGCGAATTCCTTTTGAGACAACCCGCTGTCTTTAATTACTTTAACCAATCTGTCTTCAAAAGAACTCATAATAATCTAATAAATAATGAAACAAATGTTGTTTTTAACGAAACAAATGTTTTATATTTGTTCCATAGTTATAAAACAAATCTAAAAAATAAAATGGAAACAGTTACAAGTTTGGAACAACTAAAACCAAAAATGCAAGTCGGCGACTACGGCCAAGTATCGGAAGTCTTAGGCTGCACCCGTGATGCTGCGAAAATGAGACTGCGCAGGGGAGACAAAGAAGCACTTACTGTGCTTCAAAAGCTGTTAGATGCCCGCGAAGCACTTAAAAACGAATTTCAAAACCAAGAAGCATGAGAACAGTACACCACACCCAAGTCCAAGCCATCGAAGCTTGGCTTAAAAAAATTGTTGAAGAAGTAAATGCAGAATAATGAAAGTACGCAGAACTCAAACATCAACAATAACAATCAAAGAAATTACTGAAGCGGCTTACAAGAACGAACAGGCAACGATAGGTAATGTTATGTGTATAAAATACATCATTGAATGCGACGGTGAAATTCTGTACAGTGAATCACGGGAGCCAAACATTCAACCCAATTCGCATCTGGCTGATTTTCTTCAATGGTTATTTCATCGTAGCCAGAAAAGTCAGACAAGTGGCGATGTTAGCCGCAATGCTTGTAAATGTCGATGCTTTTTCGGGGTAGTCAGAAGAAAGTTTCTCAACTTCAAGTTGAAGTTTTTCAAGCGTAAGAATCAAGGTCTTTTCACGCATAGTAAAACCGCCCATTCGGATAAAGTCGAAAGCGTCTGCGGAAAGTGTAACATACATTCCACCGCCCAACATTCTTTCGATAGACATTAATTGTTGATTTTCAAATTGATTTAAAATGATTTCAAGCACATCCCTGTCAATGTTTAATTCTTTAGCCAACTGGTTCAGATTGAAATTCAATTTGACACCGGCATCCGTAAGCGTTTTCAGAATGGTGTCTTTTAATTCAGGAGTAATCACAACACTATAATTTTTAATTGACAATTCAAATATAGTGTTTATCCCGACAGGCAGGCATCCGGGTTCGAGCCCCGGACGGGAACAAAGTAAAAAATGAACATAGCAATATGTATATACCCTATCAAAATAAAATTTGCGTACCCGCTCAATTTCTATTTGAATCGGGAATCATCCAAAGCAAAGGCACATACGACACTTTGCGAAATAGAGGACATATAAAGGTTGAGCGTTCAGGCTTCGACAAAACCAGAACGCTAATCAACGCTAAGGAGATGCGCCCGGACATCCGCCAAAAGGTGGAAAGCATCCTCGGCGCACCCGGCGACATCGCGAAACTCAAATTAGTGCAATTCATCGAGTGGTCCAAAGAAGCTGAAACCTATTACACCACTTACCGCTACAACGATGATACGCCGCTCCCAGAAGAAACCATTCACGAGTACATCATCACCGCCAACATTCTGAATGCCATTCATCATTTGGTAACAGAGGAGTTCGCCCGAATCAAAATCACCAAAGGCCAAATGTGGGAAAATATCGCCAACGCTTGTCAGAATTTAGATCCCAGCGTTTACCCGCACAAGTTGCCAGCCAACGCCCGCCGGCTACAAGCTAAATTCCGGGAATTTCACAAAAACAGCTTAAAATCCCTAATTCACAAGAATTTCGGCAACGAATTCAGCGTGAAATTAACGACAGCAGCCAAAGAATGGGCGTTGGCACGCTGGTGCAATCAGGTGAATCGTTGTGCCAATCTGGCACAACTTCATGCCGAATTCAACGAAATTGCTGCGGAAAATGGCTGGAAACAAGTAGATGACGAAAAGACATTCTACAATTTCATCCACGCCCCAGAAATCCAGCCGTTATGGTACGCACACCGCCACGGCGAAAAGGCAGCCGATGAAGCATTCGGCTATCAGCACACGACCATCTTGCCCACACGCCGAGATTCGCTCTGGTATTCCGATGGCACGAAACTAAACTTCTACTTCCGGGACGAAAACGGAACCATGCAGACGGCGTGGGTGTACGAAGTCATGGACGCCTACTCTGATGTGCTTCTGGGCTTCAATGTTTCCAAAAAAACAGAGAATTTCAGCGATCAGTACAAGGCGTATAAAATGGCGATTCAATTTGCCGGCCACCGGCCTTACGAAATCAAATTTGACAACCAAGGCGGCCACAAGAAGTTGGTTGCTTCGGAATTCTTCGCCAAAATCACCCGGCTGTCCATCCGGACGCAACCTTACAACGGGAAATCCAAAACGATAGAATCCGCTTTCGGCCGATTCCAACGCCAAATTATGAAGCGTTGTTGGTTCTTCACCGGCCAGAATGTTACCGCACACACGCGCGAATCCAAAGCCAACATGGAGTTCATCATGGCCAACCAAAAGAATTTACCGACTTACGAAGAAGCCATTCAGGCGTACACCGAGCTGCGTGAAGTTTGGAACCACGCCAAACACCATCAGACAGGCCTGCCGCGCATCGAAATGTACCAAAACAGCCACAACGAAAGAACCCCAGCAATTGATACCTGGGACATGGTGAATCTATTCTGGGTTTGGCATTCCCGAGGCGAAAAATTACAACCGCTCACCTTCACACCCGGCGGTATTTCCTTCGAATTAAACAAACAGAAATTTGAATATATGGTGTATGACGAAGACGGCATGCCGGACATGGACTTCATCGACAAATCGGTCGATAAAAAATTCTTTGTCAAGTACGATCCGGAAATGATGGACGAAATCTACCTGTACGAACGAGATCATGGCGGCGAACGCTTCGTCACCAACGCCAAATTGAAACTCAGCATTCACCGCGCCACCCAAGACCAAACCGACGGCGAAAATTCATTCATCAAATCGGTGGAGCTCAAAAAGAAACAGCACCGCTTGGAACGCTTCAATGCCATGGAATCAATTCTTGAAAATCACGGAATCGCTGCATGGCAGTTAGGCTTCAATACCCCGAAGGTCAAAGGAATCAAAACCAAAGTCAAAAAAACCACCAAAACTGCGGAAGCAGTTGAGGTGGTGGATTTCGACAAAACAATTTCAAATCTAACTCAAAATGACATATATGATGACTTCTAACAGTAAACTTGAATGGGCGGAAAAGATCGACATTTCCAACCGCCTCGCTGATTTTGTCAGTCGCAAAGGTAGTCAAAAAAAGGCAGCTGTCGGCTTGGACATCAGCAACGCAACGATCAGTCAGATCTTGGCCTCTAACTGGGACAGCATTTCAGACGAAATGTGGCGCAAAATCTCTAACAGCGTCGGCGGTGGTGCCAACGCCTGGTCGTTGGTCCCGGATGTGAGCGTAACAGAAAGATTGCTTCGATTCTTGGAAGAATCGCAACAGCTGAACTTGGTATTCGGCATCACCGCCAACGCCGGAAGCGGCAAATCGGCAACGATAGCGCACTTCGTGGCAACGCATGAGAATGCCTATGCCATCAGTTGCAACGAGTACATGGAAGAAAGGGATTTCGTCTTGGAAATCTTCAAAGCCATGGGCAGGGAGCCGAACAGCTCCCGGGTGTATCCGATGACCGTCGAGCTGCTGGATTTGCTCAAAAGAACGCCTTACCCAGTGCTGATTTTGGATGAAGCAGATAAATTGAAGAACAAAGTGCTGAACTTCTTCATCACCTTCTACAATCAATTAGAAGGCATCGCCGGCATCAACTTGATTGCGACTTCCTTCCTTGAAAAGCGCATCAAAACCGGTGCGCAAAGCAATGTGAAAGGCTTCCGGGAAATCTACAGCCGATTAGGCCGAAGATTCATCGTATTGCCGGAAATCAATTATACAGATGTAAATAAAATCTGCCATGCGAACGGCGTGAACGATGATAAATTAATCAAAAACATCTTTGATTCCTGTGAGAACGATTTGCGTCGTGTGAAACGCCGTGTAATCGCTGAAAACCGCAAAAAACAGAAAAATGGAATTTAAATATCACCCACTGATTGAGCATCTGAAGCTGAACGAAAACGGCACCGAGATTTTGCGGAACAACATTCCGATGAAAATCAAAACGCAGCCCAACGGAATGCGCTATGTGCATATAGGCTCGAGAAGAATTTCAGTGATTAAACTCCTTTGCGAGACATGGCATGGCTTAGCAGATGATGGCAGCTTTGCCGCCCGTCGCATCGATGAAACCGCCGGGGATCATTACACCAATCTGCATTGGGGAAAGCAAGGAATGACCAAGCAAACCGCCGCCAAACGAGTATATGAACCGCAACCGCTGAAAATCAGCGAAGCTGAATACCGGGAAATTGAAGCTTTCAGAGCTGTCAAAGGAATTTCCGCTGAATTAAAGAAACGAGGCCACAGCGAAAAGGCCTGGAGAAACGCGATCAAGAGATATGGCAAAAATTAAACGAGCATACACGCCGCTGAATATTCTGAACAAGAAGTTCCATCCCCTCGCATTCACGGGCGAATGGGCGAATTCCTTGGGCGTGCCGGACAAAGCATTTTCGGCCATCATCTGGGGTGGATCCAGCTCCGGGAAGACGGAATTTTCATTGCAGCTTGCAAGGTACCTAACGAAATTTGGACGGGTGGCTTACAACTCTTTGGAACAAGGAATGAGTGCTACCATGCAAGACGCCATTGAGCGCAATTATATGGCGGAATGTGAAGGGAAATTCATCCTGTTGGATCGGGAGCCCTTCCCGGAATTGATCGCCAGAATGAAGCGGCACAAATCGCCGAATTTCCTGTTCGTCGATTCCGTGCAGTACTTGCAGATTACTAAATCGCAGTACTACGAGCTGAAGGAACTGATGCAAGCCAAGCGCAAGGGAATCGTCTGGGTTTCACAAGCGCGAGGCAAAGAACCCAAGGGCGCATTGGCGGATGACATTCGCTTTGATGTTGATTTGAAGCTGTGGGTTCAGGGATTTAGAATGTTCCCGGAAGGGAGACTCAACGGAGGCGGAAATATGTATGACATCTGGCCTGAAAAGTCAACTAAATATTATGGAGAAATTTTGTAAAAATGAAATACACCAAAAACATTCACAATAAGCTACTTCTTTCTGGCTTCAAATTCATAGAAGAAATAGAAGAAACAGAAGAGTCCGAGTATTTGAAATACACCATATACAAAAAAGGATTCACAGATGTTACGGTTTGCGATTCACATAAAGAGGTGCAGATTAATTTGACCGCCGACGATGAAGAACTGTCATTCCTCACCTTAAATCAGTTAATGGTTTTGGACACAATTATCAATAAAAAAACGACAACAAAATGACAACAACGAAACAAATCACAAATGCACTGGGAATCACCTACTGGGTGTATGACTACATCCGGGAATGTTTCTTTCTGGAATGGTGCAAGAAATACAGCTACGAACAGAGAATTCAGCTGTACAGAATGATGACACACGCCGGTCTGAGAAACTGGTATCAGGACAGCTGGCACGAATCGGTCGAAAAGAAATTTATACGCGACTATGGTGATTTCTTCGGTAAATCGGACAAAGGAACCCTCGAGCGCATTATGTACGAATACGCGGTAAATCTCGCAGATTACTATCCGCAACCGCTTTTAAATTTGATAAAAGATGAATCTAAATTAAACGACCATGTACCTGTACAGAGCTGAGATAAGAGAGCGGATTAGCAAACTGAATGAGTGGTTAAATCATCATCCACATGACCACCACATGGCAGGCCCGGTCGCCAAGGAGAAGGACTTTTATATCAATCAACTGGATAAGATCAACGATAGCGGCGAGCTGATGGCTGCGGCGGCGAAAACAGATTGTTACAACTTAATCATCAATAACCAATTATGAAATTTTCAAACGACAAACTGCAGCTTACACTAAATTATGACACCTACGCTGACAACTATCTTGAATTTGACGAGCGGATGGAGATACATCACGCGATCAGTTACAAAATGAATTACGGCGTCGAATTCAACCTGCCGCCCAAACTGTCGCTGAAGCTTTTCAACGCGCTTGAAACCATTAAGAACACATCCTACCAGCCTAAGACAGCGATGTGGTATGAGGAAAAAAACGCGGTAGGTGTCCGTCGAATCAAGTTTATATAATCAAAAAACAAAACAAACATGAAAAAAGAAAATTACAAACAACTAAGCAGCTCTGAATTCTGGACAGACGAATCCGGTGTTCAGATCCCGTACAACCGCACAACCAAGTTGGAGCGGCTGAAAGAGAACAAAATCTTTTTGCTTTATCAGAAATCAATGAAAGTCAATGAAGGCCTGAGAAAGCTGAAGGAAGAAATAGAAGAAATCACCAATGAGATCGTGCAACAGGCGCGAGAGGTGAACGACGTGAAACTGAACGGAAAGGGAAATTTTACTTTTTACAATTTTGACAGAAGCCTGAAAGTAGAAGTCAGCGTCAATGAGCTGATCCGGTTTGACGATATCACCCTTGCAGCGGCAAAGGAAGTGCTCATTGGTGTAGTTCGCAAGAATGTAATTGGCGACGATTTTATTCTTTCCTTGGTAGAGGATGCCTTCCAGACCTCCAGAGGGCGTTTGGACACCCGGAAAGTCTTGGGGCTGAAAAAACACACCAAACGAATTAAAACCAAAGAAATCAGGGAGGAGTGGGAAAAGGCAATGACCCTGATTGACCAGGCAATCAGCCGTCCGGACAGTAAGACTTATTACAGGGTCTGGGCAAAGGATGCTGGCGGTGCTTATCAAAATGTTGAACTCAATTTTTCTGCGCTATGATAATATCGTTATTAGCCCTTTTGATCGCCTTCGGGTCGGGATACGGCTGCGGATATTTTTACGTCAGGAGCAGAGAAATAGACAGGGAGCTGAAAGAAATAGCCAAAAAAACCGCTGAGGAGATTTGGTTTGATGAGTATGAGCATAACAAAAACGATTGAAGCAATGGGTGTACAAATTGAAGAAATCAGCGGCAACAGGCTTGAAGTGAACGGAAAGCTGGTTTTAAAGAACATTGACGGGCAATGGGTGTGTCCGTCTGAAAACCTGACGCCTGCAGAAGAGAGAGCTCTGTACGAATACATTCGTTCGATTGAGCTGGATCTGTCCCGCAGAAAGAATTAAAAGCGCGAATGGTAAATCAATTTTCTCATGTGTTTTAATTAAGGCCGGGTTAGCGCTCCCGGCCACGTGAGAGCCATCAAAAATCAATTATTATGAAAAACATTATCAAAAAAATATTCTCTTTCAAATCAAAGAATTCAAAACCGAAACAATCTGGAATGAAACCGCCGCAGAAAATTGTTCCGGGCATGGCAAAAAAGAAGCAATACGTGCATGAGTGCGTGCTGTATTATAAAGATGCCCCTGTCCGCCGCATGAAATTCCAAAACGACGGTTATAACAAGAAACATGCGGTGATGGACATAGAAGATAATTTGCGGTTGAAAGTGGTTAAAAGCTATCAGAAAAGATAACAGCAAAAGGACAACAGAGACGTTCAATTCATATTTAGGTTAGAAGATTGGGAGGGTGAGTCCTGCCCTCCTTTTTAAAAACAACAAAAAATGGAAGCAACAAAAACACAAATCAGAAGACTGCAATCAGCATGTTCCGGTAAGTTCAACGACCGGGAAGAGAGGCTTGACGCAGTGAGTGATCTGCTCGGATTTCGGATACAATCATTCTCAGATTTAAATTCACTGCAGGCAGATGATCTGCTGAGATTCTTCAATACCGGAGAACTCCCGGATAATTCCGCTTGGGCACGGTTTGATAATAGCAATCCACAGCATCGCACAATATTGTCGAGGTGCTATACACTGGACTGGCGGGATGCCGCAACCGGATACGTTGATCTGAATCGGCTGGGCGGATGGCTGAAAAGCGACCGGTCGCCGGTTAGGAAAACATTGAAGGAAATGAACAAAGCTGAGTTGAGTAAGATCATCAGTGCGTTAGAAAGCATGATCGTAAAACGATATCCAAATGCGAAAAAGTAAAAACAACCGCTATTATTGCCACCGGCGGAATCAAACCGGCAGACTAATCGTTCGTGAGCGAAGAATCGAGATCGCATACACAGAAAACAAGCTGTGCAAATATGCAGAGAGGTTAAGGGATGTTTACGGATATTCAATCCAAATAACTATAATTTAAACTAAAAACGATGAAAACAGAAGATATGAGCGAATGCCCTGAATGTCTGCAGGCTGCTTCAAAACAGGAATTAGAAGCCTATGGCGGTATTTGTAAAGATTGTTGGCATGAAATATATGAATATGGAAAAGATAACGATTAAAATCAACCACGTAGCTTTAGAAGTGCTATGTAGCACTTTCGATGACGGTGGCTATTCCGGCAATATATCGGCAGAACAGAAAGTAGTACGCTCGATTATGGCAGATCTATCTCTGCAATTAGAAAAGAAGGAAATCAGCAAACGACATACGACCAAGAAATTCAAAATGAGTTTCAAATACCATGAAGCCTTCGCACTCGAAAAACATTGCAGAATGGTTTACAGTAATTACTTCCAGTGCTACACCACGCACGTGGCGTTGGATGTTGCAAATCAAATCCACAAACAATTATAAATTATGAACGCAAAAGATCAGTTAAAAGTAACAAAGGCCGGATTCACGATTGTCCGGGCTGATTTTGAGAACCTGCGAATTAAACACAAGACCGGATTTCAGGAATGGAGCACCCTCGAAAAAGGCTTCAAATCCAAAGCGGCGCTTCAACGAAGAATGAAAGAACTCCTTGAAAAAGATTTAATAGTAGAAGATTGACCTATGAAAAAAGCTAAAATATACATCGCCGGGAAAGTTACGGGTGAGCCGAAACACAGTTGTGCATTGAAATTCGCAACAGCAAAGAAAGAACTCGAAAAGAGAGGATTTGAAGTCATCAATCCAATTGAAGTGGTCGGAGATTTCAACGCTGATTGGCAAACAGCAATGCGCAAATGTATCATAGCCCTGATGGATTGTCAAGGTATTTATTTTCTTCAGGACTGGCAAGAATCAACCGGTGCAACCTTAGAGTATTATTTAGCCGAAGCCGTTGGGATTCAGATTGTGAATTTAGCAACGGAACCGGTGTTTTAACATTAATATCAACACTAAAACATTATGAGCAAATGACCGGAAAGAAATACATACTAACGAGTGATCACTTCACAGGAGAAGTGACCTTTGAATACAATTTAAAAGGCTTTTTAAAAGCAGTTAAAGTGGGTGAAGTCAAAGGAATGTCCAAATCGATTTTTGACTGGTTGTGGGCGAATTTACCGACTTCTACCCAAATGATTGAAGAATACAAAAAGACTGCAGGAAACTTCAAGATTTCAGAAGTGCCAGTTGATCTAAGCTTTGAAAGATTTTGGACAGAATATGGCCAAAAAGTCGGCAAAAAGAAAATGACCGAAAATGCCTGGAACAAATTGTCACAGAAAGACAAGATTGCTGCCTTGCTATATATCGAAAAGCTTCGCAGAACGAAAAGACAGGACGGCACACAAATGCCCTATCCATCGACGTATCTCAATCAAAAATATTGGGAGGTATGATAGGGTTTCACGGAATTATAATAGCATTTGCAATCCAACGGTGCTTATTGTGGTTATATATTGTTGGCAGACGTTTTTACAGATAATTAAATAAATAATATTATGAAAGTAACATTGAAACAATTTTTTTCTCTTGGGGATGGTAGATTATCTACTGAAATAGGAGACGTTTACAAAATGTTGAACTACATTTTTGATATGAACATCTACACGCATCAGATACCAACTGCAATGCGAAAACTGCAGGAGGTCAATCCTGAATGGTTCAAAGAAGGGGTTTCTCTCATTAATTTAATTAAATCGACTGAAGATACAGATGATTTTGAACATTTAATGAAAGTTATTGATACTGATTATCCTGATTTTAAAGTAGAATTGGGTAAGGTGGATTTTGAAATTGAGTTTTCGGCGGGTCTTTTTTAATGTCTGCCAACGTTGAAGCATTTATGTCAGGCGGGCATGAATGCAATTTAAACAATAACGCAAGTGTTCGCCCGCTTGCATAAATGCACTGTTATATGCTGTGCGATTAAAATTAAGAATTATGAATGAATTATTGTCAAAACTTAGGTCAATCCAACTATGTCTAATGGCTCACCCAGATAACGAACCCGATTCGGAATTTGCGGATAGAATTTCAGACTTAGAAGACCTGCCGAAAGAAATTGAGAATGCTTTGGAAAAACAGCGAATAGAAGGTGTTTTAAATGGCTTAAAAATATGCAAAGAGATGTGGGCACAAGGCACAATTTCTCACGAAGAAATTTCAGAAAATGAGATTTATTATAAAGAAGAATTGTCAAGGTTACAAGGTCTCACAGCATAGCACACAACAAGAATATTGACGCAACTATGAACAAAATGCATAATAACCACGAAATCTGGCGCACCTGTCCGCACTGCGGGGAAGTGTGGGATGCCCGGGCGCGCGGTGAGGAATGCCCGAAGTGTAGAAAAAGAAAGGCTGAACGCTTAAAAAGGGGCAAAAGCCCTTCAAAAGATACTCGGTAAAAAGTATATTTGTTGAATTAAAAAAATGAAATCATGAAAAACATATTATTATTCGCTCTATTTTTTATGGCACTCGGATGTTCCAAACCGGACAAAATCGCCAAGCAAATCAAAGCAAACATTCAGGAGAATGCCGGAGGCGTTGAAATGAATTACAAACCCGTTGAAACGAAGGAATTAATGACTTTGAATTACGGTCAATTTATTGACTTCCTCAATATGAGATTTGAAACAGATGAAACGGTTGACGAATTGAAAAAGCGGGTTGACTTTGTGATCCAGGACGCAAAGGAAAACGAAGATGCCAATGTCTATCATGTTTTTAATTTCATCAAATCAGCCCTGGAGAAATATGAAGCAGCGGGAAGTCGTGACTCCATATATTTCAAATTAATTGAGCACAAATACACGATTAACAATCCGATGCTTGAAAATATGCTGGTCAATGTTACAAATTATTATTATTTCGACAGCGCCGACAATTTGCTCGGGAAAGTGGATGATGTTGAATATAAAGAAGCAAAGACTAATTACATAAAGAATGACAACGAAGCCGAAATTTCATTGCTGTTTGAGGCGTTGAAATAAAGCAACCAAATTATGATTACACCAACCGCCTTCGGGCGGTTTTTTAATGCGACAAAATGTCATGCGTTTTCTTATATTTGTGTCATGAAAAAAAAAATGATACAAAGAAATACACTGATGCGGTACCAAAAGATAAAAGAGCTGTACCGCTCAAGAAAAACTGAGGATATTCCCACAACGGTTATTCTCAGAAAGTATATCTATCCGGTTTATCCGATCAGCCGCAATACACTGATCAGAATTCTGAACACAGATCTCGACGCTGAAATGAAACGTCTGATCGAGTGGGAAAATCAACAATCGTTGAGACCCAGAGAGTAGATGACTCTGACTTCCTGCACGCCGTCATCACGTTTCACTTTATTCAGCGAGCTGCGGATCAGTCCGCCTGACAGCTCATCCGGCGACCATCCGTGCACTTCCCTGTGAATTTCTTCAACCAGCTCCCATATATCAAACGCGTGCCACTTCTGAGTTTGCGGAGCTTTAAAGCTTGAATTCGTCAGTTTCAGCGCCGCAATCGTCAGTTCAACAGTGAAGTTTCCCTGCTGTCGGTTGGTGGGAATCATCTTGTTATTTCGGCCGATATTGCTGAACTGACCGCTGCCGATGTCAATCAGCACACAGGGCCATTTGACCGGAATTTCGGGCCCGTATAAATCCAATTGTCCCCAGTTCTCATCCACATACTGAACAGCCTGCACCGATGCCGCTATGCGGTTCTGAATTGATTGTAAGATTGCTTTCATTTTTTCAATGCTTTTAAAATTTCCTCGTTTAATTCTTTCATGTTAGCGTTAACCACGTCTGTTATCACCTCGCGGATTCTCGGATGCTCGCCGATAAACCTGCGTTCGGGTATTTTGACAGTTTGACCGACTTTCATCAGCGCCAGATTCTTCCATTGCATGGCTTCAATGGTCAACCCTTGGGTTCTTTTGCTGTTGGATGTGCTGCCGTCTTTTCTTTTGCTGATCTTCCCGGCTGTTTGATAATACATTGCCCAAAAGAACCGCTTCATTTTAGCTGTTACAACCACCGTTCCGCCCTCGTTCTGAACGGATGCGTAAGGCAGCGAGCTGCTGAACACGATCCGGTCGCCACTGATATTTGCTTTGAGCGAACGGCGCAGATTGTTGGTTCTTGCCATTTGCGACCCCCGGCGATTGATCAGTTTGTTTTTTGGCCAGCTGCGGTCAAAAAAAGCTTTTCGCTGGAAATTCCTGTCAAATTCGTCTGCCAGTTCGGTTTTGACGTCTTTTAAAATATTTTGGTGAAATTTTTGTAAGTCCATTTTTATTGATAAATTTGCATAGTTCTATCTACGGGTAGAGCACTACTGCGCCTAAATGAAATTTCACAATTTCATTTAGGCGTTGGGTTTTTAAAGAATTGGGTCAACTCACCATTGTTGTCAATCCATACTTCGTTTATTTCCTGTCCTTCGTTAATTCTGAATTTAATCAGTTTTTTCAAATATGAATCAGACTGTCCAGTGTACTGCAGAATAATATTATCAGACTGTTTCACTCCCCTTCTGAGCATTTTAGAATAATCACCACTTCCCTGATGTCCTTCATATTCATAATACAAGCCATTAATTCTCATATCAGGACATTTACCCCAATATTTGGTATCTTTTAAATCAGCGTACAATTTAGCGTATTCTGGGTTTTTTAAAGTGGCGTCATATCTTGGTAACAGATCAACTTTTTCGCCACTTTTCGCAAACCAATCTGCTGATTTTCTCAGGACTTTATAATCGGAGTCCTTAGGATCGACCAATGAATGTTTTCTGATTTCTCCGCCGTTATCATACTTTTTAAGAGAGCTCCATTCCTGTAAAGATTGAATCATTCGTCCGACATCTAAATTATCTATTATTGTTTTCACCCCCTTCAACTTGTTGTAAGGATGCGCAGGCGGAAACAGCTTTTCTTCTTTTCCCGGGTTGAACCGAAAGATTGCAGCACGGTTCTTTCCGTCTTTACCGATTTGAGTCGTGGCCGCTTCGCCTTTCTCCAAAGCTTCCTCCGGATCGCTTTCCGGGAATTTGCTTTTGCGGACTTCAACCACGGTGCAGCGACAGTTCCAGCCGTTTGGCGGATAATATTCCAGCCAGAAAGCATCATCTTTTGGCAGCGTGATGCCTTCCAGTTCCGCGTGTTCGGGGCGAACCCGGTCATCTGACGCGGTTCTGTACTGCAGATTGTAGCGCCCGTCTTCGTCAAGTTCAGCCCATTTTGCCGCCATTTGCGAGCTGTTCACAGCAAACTGATACTCTGCTTCCAGATAGTTCTGATTGTATTCCACGTTCAGCTTCCTGAATTCATCGTCCAGCTCCCTGTAAGACTTCACCCGACCGTCTTTTGTCAGCAGGCTGTCGGCCTCCAATAATTGGGCGTGTGTTTTCAAGCTGCCAAACAGAAACGCATCTGATTGCAGAGCGCGCATCATTTCCTCCGGAATGTCATTGTCGCGGATTGCGGAATCAAACACCTTGTAAGTTTCATCGATTAATTTTTGATATTCCGGTCTGCTGATATCTTCCGCTTTATAGCCGCCTTGGGAAGTTAGGTATTTTAAAGCCCTTTCAGCGGCTTTTAAAACATCTTTAAAAGTGTTTCCCGAACTGCTCGCCAGATGGATGTGCCTGTTTCCGTTCAGCCTTTCTGCGCGGCATTTCGGACAACTGCATTCGTACAGCGAATTCAGCCGCAAATGCAGACCGCCAAAATAACTTTTCGGGCTGACGAGCTGGCGTCCGGCAGCCCTTAGACGAAAAAACTTTCAGCCGCGTTCAGACTTCCAAACGGATTGCTTTGTTCGCGTTTTCCAGTCACTTCCAGACCGAATTTATCTTTGACCCACTCGGGGTCGATTTCATAATACGGAAGAGCCTCAGTGGTCATCTTCCACAGCTCGGCCAGATCCTCGGCCATTTCGAACTTAAATTTTGTGTCGGCCGGAACGATCCCGATTGCGGCAAGTGCAGGCATCACTTTCGAATTCATGTACATTTCAACCAGCGCCATATCTGCAAGCACCAGAGAATTCAGCAGATTTTGACCGGCGGCATCCTTTCCGTAACTTCCATGCTCTGTATCCTGGCCAATAATTGCTCCCTGAATAAGCAGCGAGATCTGATTATCTGAAAGTCTGATCAGATTGTTATACACATCCCCGTTTGTGCTCACTCCTTTTGCCCACTCGAACTCCTCAGTGGTGTCGATGATGAACCACGCTGCCGCGCCCATATCTTTCATCATCCGTTTCCCGCGTGCGAGCGCCTGCGGATCCTGAGTATCGGTCTTGTAAACTCTCGGTGGTATGCCGTAGATTTCCGCCAGTTCAGACCAGCAGCTTTGTGCAAACTTCTTGAACAGCACGTGCGGCACCGCTTTATTCAATAAGCCCAAATCTATATTGGATCCGAATTCCAAAATCCAAACCCCATACCCGGACTCGTCCCGGTATTGAATGCCATTTTGTTCGGAATAATCCTTCAGTACGGTACCCTGCTTGGGTAGGACGTTCTGACGCGGAATCAGATTGACCGATAATTTTTCATGTGAATCGTCCCAGTCGAATTCAATCAGCGAATGACCAAAGAAGCGCGTGTTCAGAATCTGTTTGATCAGCTCGTTGAAAAGCTCTGTATTTTGATGTGCGGCCGTCAGCTCCTCATCAATGTCGCCGCCCGAATTGTACAGGTTAAAGTTTGCGCCCAGAGTAGCCTGAATCCTGTTCTCAATCTGTGAAGTGACTAGTGCATCCTGAAGAATGTCGGTGTCGTAAAGATTGTAAAGCTGATATCTGGACGGATAGTCAGCGTTCAGCGCAGCCCTCCAGGCCGCCTTCCATTTCATAATGTCCTGACGAACGAGAGAGATTGATTTTTCAACCAGATCTGTATATATCCTTCTTTGATTGCCTACTTTGGCGTTTTGCTGTGTTGCTGCCATTTTTAAATATTTATGATTTTATTCGTGGTTGAATTTTTCTCTTGACCCGTAAAAAAAAGGATAGGTGCTTTCTTCACCGTTTCCGGGCTGATCTCCGTCAGCCGGAAGCTGCGGTAAGGTGTCCAAATTGATGGTGCCTTTGGCCAAATCTTTCAGCCAGGCTACCGCCCGGTCGTATCGCTCTTTAGCGATTTCGTAGATGATATCTGCATTGCACAGCTCAATGATGTAGTATTTTGCGATCGTCGCTGTGTGCGACAGAATCAGCGCATTCCGGTCGTTTCCGGTGGCTGAAAAAATCGCCTCCACATCATAACGCAAACGGCCGTCCGCCCATTCCCGCATATTGTTTGCGACCAAATAGCTTCGCACTTCCTGCTCAGCTGCCGCTATCGCCTGAAGCGTGATATCGGTGTCTCCTTCAGTGATCTGGTCGATCTGGTAATTGTAGATCGAGTTTTCGAGGTCTCGTATTTCTAAAAACATATCGTTTTATTTAGTAATGTCTATTTTCAATTTCGCCAAATGCATAGCCGAGGGCTGCTTTCACTATCCTGTTTTGAATTAGCCAAACGCCGCCCTCGAGCATATCAGGCCCGTCCATTGTTTTGCAGTCTTCAGACACACTCAGCATTTCTTCCTCCATCCGCATCATGTGCGGATTTTCTTTCTCTTTGAGATTGAACTTTAAAAAGCCGTTCCTGTTCAACGGCTCGAGTGTTCCTTCAATTCGCTCGAATTTGGACGGCTTTTTACGATTGTCAGGCCGGATCGGAATTCGGTATTTATTTTTATCATAAAAATCATTGACCAGCGGAACAACCACCTGTTTATAGAATGGATCCTGCAGGCTGTTGTTTTCCACAAACAATCGTTTTGGATCGACTCCCGAACTGTCAAGGTGCAGGCAAGCCAAATGCATCCACTCAATCATTTGGGCATTGGTCACATTGTCCAACCATATTTTATACAAATAATACACGCCTTTGTAAAATCCGATGATTCCGACAGCTTTTCGGCTTGATTTGCTGTGAATATTATTGGACGGCGAGGGGTCAACGTATATCAGCACCTTTTCACAATGTCGCAGCTGCGGCACTTTGTCATAAGTAATCTCTTTGAATACAGTTCCTTCAGACACCGGATTGTTGAAATATTCCTTTTGCGCCGATCGGTTGGAAATCGTTTTTAAAACGCGGTCGATTTGCACTTCCGTATTTTTTGACGGCCAAGTGGATTTTCCGTGTTTATCCCGGATGTTGACGATTTCGGCATGGTCCGCCTTTTTCATCATTTCCGTGACTGTGGTATATTTCCCGATGATGTTTCCGCAGACAATGATCAAAAGAGGATTTGAAATGGAGCGCGTTGGAATCAACGCCTGTTCAACCCAGTCGATTTTCTTTTTGATTCGATCCTTGTTTCTGGATTCTTCATCGGTGTCAATATCATCTATCAGAATCACATCAGGACGGACTTCATCTTTCCGCGTACCACGTGGAGACTGACCCGCACCCAATGCCCGGAAGGAAACGCCTTGTTTGGTTACGAATTCGCCTGCTTCCCATTGGCCTATGCTTTGAAATTCGCCATAATCGTGAATCAAACGGTTGTTTTTTTCAAAGATGGATTTGTAAGGAAGCAAAAGGCGCTCGGCATTATCGCCGGAGCTGGAAACCATCAGCACGTTTTTCTTTGTTTTTTTCGCAACGGTTAAATAAATCACTTCCATCATCGTGCGTCCTGACTTTGAAAGTTCACGCGCCCAGGGACGAACTTCAAACCATTCCGGATTCTTTAAAATCCGTTTAGTCGCTCTTTTATGAAATGGCGCCGGTTCAGATGTGTAGAAATTTGGAAAATAGTATTTGAACCATTTTTCAGGATTGCCTTCCAGTTCTTTGATCCGCGCTTCTTTTTGTAACGGCGTTTCGTTTAGATCCACCGGTGTTGATTTGGAAATGTTCTCACGGAACTGTTCCCAAAGCTTCAGGTATTGTTTGTCTGTGACTCTTTTCTTTGCCATTACATTTTGGTTTTAATGAACAAATCAAAGTAGTGAGTGCACTCTTTTGCCAAATCAACATTGTGTTGTTGCAGGAACTGGATGAATTTCATTCCGGTGTCAACCATTTCTGAAATGCCAGTTTCTTTTTCAAGAGAATTGATAGCAGCCGCCAATTTAACCAGGATGTCAACTTCTTTGGTTCCGGCCAGATTGTCACCTATTTTCAACTGCCAAAGCTCCATCTGCCTTTGTAGGTTCTTGATCACAGATGAACGAGTTGTGATGAAGACGGTTTTTAATTCTTCCCAGGATTCTTCATCCTTCCATTTTCCGATGGTTTTTTCAGTCACGCCGACTTTGGCCGCCACTTCTTTTTGTGATAGTCCCATTTGCGTGAAAAGTAGTTTGGCATACTCTCTTTCCTGAACTTTTTTCATTCCCATGATTGCACTGATATGTGCCAAAGTTCGATTGTAGTATAATGGAATTAAAAAAGCTGTAAACCTTCTGTGTAACTGTGAAAAGAAGCTGTACAGACGTGTTCAGAAGCTGGTCAACTATTTTTAATTGAAATATTCCGATTGGAAGTTTGTGGTTCGAAATAGCATAAAATGCCGAAACACAAATTTATTCTCAACGACGAAACGAAACGGAACCAGTACGGTTTCCGGGTTTTGAATTCCGGGCTCAGTCTGGAACGTTTTCGCAAGAATCCCGTACTGCTCGACAGCCACAGATCTTACGGCACTGACGGAGTAATCGGCCGCTGGGAGAATATTCAGCTGGAAGGGCATCTGCTTACCGCAGAAGCGGTTTTCAATCCTGACGATCCGCAGGCAAACAAAATCGAAAAGATGGTTGCAAACGGATTTCTGCGCGGCGCATCGCTGGGTCTTGATCCTTACTCGATGGAT
This sequence comes from Chitinophagaceae bacterium, assembly GCA_019455085.1. GTDB lineage: Bacteria > Bacteroidota > Bacteroidia > Chitinophagales > Chitinophagaceae > Ginsengibacter. The sequence continues at coordinate 9,404 of JACFNA010000017.1, read as the reverse complement.
AATTTCGAAGCCGATTTTGACGGCTATACACTGACAAAAGCTGAGATACTGGAAGCGTCCATCGTGCCGATTCCAAACAATGCAAACGCAATCAAACTGTATGCTGCATCCGACGCCGGAGTCGAGCAGCTGAAGGATGCCCAGGTATCTGAAATCCTGCTGACCGCATCCGAAATAACGAATTACAAATCAAAATCAAATAAAATGAAGATCAAATTGACCGCGCTTGCTGCTTTGGCTTTAGCGCTCAATGCCGATCAGGAATATGAAGCTGAAGAAATCAGCGGGAAAATCCTGACACTGAAGGCAGACCTCGACGCCGCCAATCAGAAGATTGAAGGGCTGGAAAAACTGGAATCAGACAAAAAAGCAAAACTGGCAGCGGATACGGTTGAGGCCGATATCAAAGCAGGCAGGATTGACGCGACAAAGAAAGCTGATTTCATCAAGCTGTTTACTGAAACCCCCGATCTGTACAAGAGCGTTGTTTCCGCATTGCCGGGAAAACAAAATCTTGCCGGTCAGATCAACAACCCTCAGGGGGCGGGCGAAGTGAAAAGCTTTGACGATTTCGAAAAAATGACATTGGCTGCACAGCTGGAGTTCAAAGAAACTCAGCCTGAAGCTTACGCCGCACTGTTCAAAAAATAATAACCAAAAAAAACCAAAGAAAGATGTTAAATTTCCCTGAAGCATGGAGCGCGCGAGTCATAGCGCTCTTAACAGTTCTGAGCGTAGCGCCCTGGCTGGACGGCATCCCTGAACTGGACACAGAAGTAATCGAAGTCGGATCCGGAGCTGCATCTGAAGCAAACGTGATCCACTTGCCAATTGAAAACTTCAAACCTGAAGTGCTGATCAATAATTCAAGCTATCCGATCGCACTGCAGGCGTACACAGACACCGAAGCGACCATTCAACTGGATAAATACCAAACCAAAGTGACAACTCTGAGCGATGATCAGATCATCGGCGCCTCATATTCAAGAATTGACAGCGCGACCAGAGGCCATGTCACCCAGATCAACTCGGTCAAGTACAAGAAAGCCATCCACGCAATCGCACCGACTCAAAACACCAATGCCACTCCTGTGGTTCAATTGTCAACCTGGAGCTTTGATGTTTACAAGTCGATTGTGGCTTTGAAAAAAGAGTTCGATATCAATGAGGTGCCGTCAGAAGGCCGCCGACTGGTATTGTGCTCGAACCACTACAACGCATTGCTGAGAGACCGTGATCGATTCGGAACCCTTCTTCAGAACATGAACACCGGGCAGGTTGCACCGATCATCGCGGGCTTTGAGATCTATACTTATGTCGGAACTCCGACGTACAGCTCCGCCGGCGTGAAAAATGCATACGGCGCAGTTCCTCAGAACGGAGACGTTCCGGCGTCTGTGGCATTCTGGAAAGAAAATATCGTCAAGAAAACCGGCATGACCAAACAGTATTTTGCGAAGGCGCAGGATGATCCCGAAAACCAAACCAACAAATTGAACTATCGCCACTATTTCATTGCAGTTCCTGCAAAAAATGAAGCGATTGGAGCAATCGTAGGATCTGCCGGGGACGCTGTTACAGGCGTGACCATTACCAACGACAAACCAATGGAGCTGGCAGTTGAAGCAACCGAACAGATAATCCTGAACATTCAGCCTGCAAGCGCTGAAAACAAATCAGTAACATTTGTTTCCTCCGACACCGGAAAAGCGACGGTATCTGCAGCCGGACTGGTGAAAGGTATTGCGGCCGGATCTGCAACCATCACAGTAACGACTGTTGACGGAAGTTATACCGACACAATCACTGTGAACGTATCGTAAGCAGATGAAAGACATAGTAATCACAGCCTTGTCCTCGGGACTCCTGACAGGTATTTTGACCTGGGCAGCGGCAAGACGGAAGACCCTTGCGGAAGCCCAGACGAACGAGCTGGAGAATGTGAACAGGGCTGTGGGTTACTACAGAGAGATGCTCGATGACATGGCAGCACGCTACAAGGATGCTATCCGCGAACTCCAGCAGGTCAAAGTACAAATCTCCAGTCTGGAGGAAAGGATCATCAAACTGGCGGCTGAAAATCGCGCACTGATCGATGAGCTGAAAAAATACAAGCAACTAAACGGGAAACAAAATGAAAACCGATAAAATATTTGAAGAAAATCCGCAACTGACAGAAGTCTATAAAACGAGCGACGGCCAGTATTTTCACACTGAAAATTTCGCAAAGCTGCACGCCCGCAATTTGAAGGACAAATCAATTGTTCATTTGGAAAGCAAGCAGCCGGCAAAAGAACCTAAGCCTGAAAAAACTCAGGAGCCCGGGAATCAGGCTGAAGGCGTAAGTGCAGACCGTGAGGCTTTGGTGGCAAAATATGCCGAACTCTACGGTAAGGCACCTCAAAAGAACGCAAAGGACGAAACGCTGATCAAGCGTATCGCTGAAAAAGAAGAAGAAATCACCTCACAAAAAGACGAAGATGAAGCCGAAAATTAATATTGCATTTAACAATGGCGTGCTGGGAGCAGTGTCGCCGCTTGATACCGGTGTCTTCGCTTTCATGGCATCAGCCGTCGCGGTTCCCGATACGTTTGCTCTCGGAAAGGCGTATATGGTCAAATCGATGAAAGATGTAGCCGCGTTAGGCATCACCGCGTCAATTGACAATTACAAACTTTTCAAAGCGCTTTCAGAATTCTTCGCAGAAGCAGGAGAAGGACAGGAGGCATGGATTTACGGAATGTCAAAAGCGACCGCCGTTTCCGAATGGTTTACGGAAGTTGAAGGAGTGAGTCCTGCTGAAAATCTGCTGAACGCAGCGCAAGGCAAAATAAGAGGAATCTTCACGGTGTATAATCCTACAGCTCCGCCAGATTTGGGTGCGGAGGTTATGGATCCCGACGTACCGGTTGCTGCGGGTCTTGCGCAAACTTTGTTTGAGAAGTATGCAGATGCAAAATATGCGCCCTTCTTCACTGTTCTGGAGGGCTATGCCTTCACCGGTGACAAGGTCGAACTCGACAGTCTGCTTACTCAGAATTTCAATTCTGTGGGCGTTCTGATCGGTGATACCGAAAACAGATCGGGGGCGACCTCAAGCAACGGTGCAGCTGTGGGTGTATTGGCGGGCAGACTTGCTGCATATTCGACAAAGGTGAATCCCGGCAAAGTGAGAAACGGCGCGCTGAAATCTCAAAAGATGTTTGTTGTTGACACGGCTGTTGAGCTGTATGACAACGAGGCGCTGAATGACAAGGGATATATCGCATTCACCACACATGCGGGAAGAACCGGCTACTTCTTTATGGATGCTCCGCTCGCCTGTCCGGTTGATGATGATTATCATTATATCACCCATCGGAGAACGATCAATGAAGCCTTCAGGCTGACTTATGACGCACTGTTAGACTTCCTGCTTGACGAAGTTCCCGCAAATGCAGACGGCACCATCCAGGCGATTTATGCCAAAACGATGGAATCTGCGGTTGTGAGAAAGATTTCGACCAGCATGCCGGAAGACTTATCGGCGGATCAAACCGATCCGAAAGATGTCGGCGTCAAATGTTTTGTGGATCCATCCCAAAACATCGTCAGCACCTCCAAAGTGAATGTAAATGTTGGAATCAGACCATTCGGCTACAACCGATGGATTGATGTGATGCTTGGATTTGAGTTAACTAACGATTAATTAAAGAGATATGTTTGATTCAAGACAATATGAGTGGGCAGATTTGAGCTTGGTAATTGGCGGCAGACCGCTGACAGCATTCCGTGGTGTGAAATACACCAAAAAGATCGAGCGAGAACCAGTCTATGCCAAAGGCAGAATGGCGCATTCGATTCAATCCGGGAATGTGGCAATTGAGGGCGAAATCAAGTTGCTTCAATCGGAATATGAAGCATTGATTGCTTCCGGTGGCGGCACGATTCTCGGCCTGTCCGTGGACGCCTTGGTGGCGTACGGAAATCCGGCAGAAGGCAATATGATGATTACGGATAGGATCGAAGGCATTCGATTCACCGAAGAAAATAAGGAGTTCAATCAGGGCGATCAATTCATGGAAATCACCCTTCCATTCGTCGCTTTGGATGTGAAATCGCAAGTATAAAGTTTTTCATATTTAGTTTTTTGAGCATGGGCGGGGTGAAAGCCGCCCATTCTTTAAAAAAAAAGTTTAAAACACATTAAAAAAACAGCAAAATGACAAAAATTACAGACGAACAAATCAAAGCCTGGAAAAAGCAACATGGCGACATTTTCAAGCTTCAAATCGAAGACAAAGTAGCTTATCTGAAAACACCCGACAGAAAAACATTAAGCTATGCGACTTCTGTGGCTACTAAGGATCCTTTAAAATTCAACGAAATCATTCTGAACAATTGTTGGTTGTCAGGTGATGAAGAAATCAAGACAGATGATGCCTTGTTTATTTCTGCAGGAGCCAAGCTGGCAGATTTGATACAGGTTAAGGAGGCAGAGCTGGTAAAGCTTTAGACGAAGCGCAGGTAGATGAGCAAAAGGATTGGCTTCGGATAATGGACGCTTCGCTTATCTACTACATGGGGCTCAATCCGGAAACGCTCACAGATCAGGAATGGGCAGCGCGAGTGAAAGAATTAGAATGGATCAGAAAAAAAGAAGGGAAAAGGTTAAAAGTATAATTATCCAATCCAAAGTAGTATAGAAACGAGTATAGAAACTATTGTCCAAAGAATGAATGCGATTTTATATAAGTTCTTTTTCTTTTTGTTAAAGCGGTTATTTCGGTAATCCCGAATTGTATCAAATACAACTAAAGGAGTGCCGATAATCAAACAGCCAACCCAATAAAGGGCAATAAGAACGGCAATTACAACAAGGATAACCATAATGGCAAATATTTTAGAATATACATTAAGTCTGCAAGACAAACTGAGTGCTAAGTTAAGTAAAATTACCATTACTACTGATATGGCATTGGGGAAATTTGCCAAATTAGAACTTCAATCCAAAGATGTATCCAAAAAATTCAACCAATTGGGTACAAATGTAACTTCTCTTCAAAGCAAAATACAATTATTGAAAGCGGAAAGAGATTTGTTACCAATTGGCAGTTTATCTGCTATTCGCAAATACAACTCTGAAATTACCAAATTAGAGAACACAGCAACAAAACTGCAAACACTTAACGGAAGCAAAGTAAAGACATGGTTTAAAGACGCCCTGAACGGCTTGCCCGGTATTGCAACCAATCCATTGGTTTTGCTGGGTGCGGGTATAGGCGCTTCTGTGAAAAAAGGAATGGAGGCAGATATGCAAAAAGCAAACATTCTCACCTTATTAAAGGGAGATGCCGAAAAGGCAAAAGCATTATATAAAGACTTGTCGGATTACGGGATCAAATCGCCTTATGACAAAGCCGGATTGATTGATGCTCAACAAACGATGATGTCATTTGGTATAAGTGCTGATTCATCATTTGAAAAATTGCAACAAATCGGTGATATTGCCATGGGTGATGCTCAGAAGATGAGTTCTCTGTCCTTAGCATTCGCTCAAGCGAGTTCAACTGGAAGATTGAATGGACAGGATTTAAACCAAATGATTAATGCCGGGTTCAATCCGCTTTTGGTTATAAGTGAGAAAACCGGCGAAAGCATGACATCATTAAAGGATAGAATGGCAAAAGGGAAAATCGGTATAGACGAAGTGAGCAAGGCGTTTGAGATTGCCACAAGTGAAGGCGGCGATTTTTATAAAGCGGCAGAAAACGCTTCAAACACACTTGGTGGTAAATGGAGCAATATGATGGAATCATTCAATGAACTCGCATTGAGTATTTATGAAGTAATTCAGCCAATCATAACGCCATTAATAGGTTTGGTCACCAAAATAATGGAAAAAATAGGTGAAGGGGTTGGTTATCTTATTGATAAACTCAAAGAAGGGAATCCCGTTATTGTGGCAATTGCCGGCGTGGTTGGCGCATTTACTTTGGCGTTAATTCTACATAATACTTATACATCATTGGCTGCAATGTTTCAAAACAAACTCACCCTCGCTATATTGAAAACTAATCTCGCATTTTTAGCCAACCCCATTACCTGGATCATCGCCGGAATCATTGCTTTAATTGCCATAATTAGTTATCTAATATACAAAATAGATGGCTGGGGAAAAGCCTGGGATCATACAGTGAAGGCAGCAAAGCTGATTTTTAGAGCCTTTGTGGAGTATCATAAAGCGCAATTCAATACGCTTGTACAGGGCTTTATGATAGGAATTGACAAAATAAGAATTGCATGGATCAAGTTCAAAGAGTTTATAGGCTTAGGAGATAGTCATGCAAATCAACAGATGCTTGCCGATTTGGAGAAATCGGTCAAAGACAGGCAAAAATCAATCATAGATGGTTATGCAAAGGCTGGGAAATTAGGACTGGATGCGGCTTCCGAATTGAAGAAAGCCTGGAACTCATTAGAATGGAACGATAAGAATGTTGTCGGTGATTTGAAGGCAAAATTTGGAATTGCCACACCAGGTGGAATTCCCGGTGCAAATGGAGATTTAACCAAAACGAGTAATTCAGAAAAAACCAAAGAGGCACAAAAAACAAACGAATCCATCGCCACAGGCGGCACGCGCCATAATTATGTAACGATTAATCTCAAGAATTTAGTTGAGATTTTGAATATCGAAGGGAAAGGCTTCCGGGAATCAGCTTCAGAAATGGAGCGGCAGGTTTTGGATGCATTATTACGAGTAACGGCTTCGGCCACAACAGCAGCAGGATGAGACTAACGAATGAAAATGTTTTGATCGCAAGTTTATTGGGTTCTCAGGCAGTGAAATCACTGCCGAGATTTGCTGCCGTTCAGAATGAAATGGCGAAGCATGTCATTCCCCCGATTCCATTCTTACCGATTCAGAACCAGGGAATCATCCGGGAAGAAGACAGCCAAGAATTTGAAAATGCCTGGGCAAACGATCCACAGCTCCCTGAAGATCGGCAATTTTTCCCATTTTCATTCAAAAAAGAAAGCGAGGAGCAATTTTATACGCTTCCTTGGGAACCGCTGATTTCCATCAATGCAAGGAACAATATCGCCAAAAGAACGGTCGCCAAAGCCGGCAGCCAATTCATCGGAACCATTAAAGAGCGATTTTCCACCGATGATTTTGAGATTACGATCACCGGGGCATTCTACGGCAATCAGCTGAAAGGTACTTCTCAGGAAACATATCCGCGTAAAGACATGGAGCGGCTTCGGGATTATCTGCTCACGCCGGAACGACTGGAAGTGAATAGTGAGCCGTTGGAAACTTTAGGCATTAATTTCATCGTAATCGAAGAAATGAATTTCCCATTTACGAAGGGGGAGAATGTGCAAGCCTACGAAATCAGAGCGGTTTCTGATTTTAATTGGGATTTGCTCTATGAGCGGAAAGTAGGCATTTTGGAAGTAGGAGATTTAGAAGTTGGAATTTTGGAGCCATGAATTTAGAAGTGATTTGGTCAGTGGAGATTACCACACCGAGAAAGACTTACGGCTTGGCTGTCATGGCGGAATGTGAAATTGAGAAATCTGTCAAGAATTTGGCAGACCGCGCCACCATCATCATTCCGGAGTATTTTCTGAACAAGAAGATCGACTTTGATGGCATGGTGGAACGCGGCGATCAAATCCGAATCAAATTCGGCTACAAAGGGTTGATTTATGAAACTGAATTTGAAGGCTACATCCGTGAAATCAACAGCAACGGGGGGAATTTGACGGTGGAATGTGAAGACGCCCTTTTTCTCTTCAGGAAAGATGTGGCGGACAAGCAATTTACCAATGCTGGCATGGCCACCATTGCGCAATATCTGTTAGCGCAAGTAGGCGAAGGTCTTGCACTGGATTGCGACTATCCGATTACTTATGAGAAATTTACGATTCACCGGGCAACGGCTTATGATGTTTTGAAAAAATTGCAGGAAGAAACTGGCGCAGACATTTATTTTGAAGACAACACGCTGCACATCCATCCGGCGTACATCCGCAAAGGTGCAGATGTAGCATTTTCGCCGCAACAAAACATCGAAAAATTTTCATTGGAATACAAAAAGGCAACAGACAGAAAGGTAGAAGTTACGGTCGAGCGCGTTGGCTTGGATGGAAAAGTGGAAAGCTTTACCACCGGCCAGCCGGGCGGTGAGAAAATCACAAAGAAGGTAACAACGATGGATGCTAAATCCATCCGAATTATAGCAGAGAACGAGTACCGGCAACGCATGACGGACGGTTATGAAGGCAGCTTTGAAAGCTGGGCATATCCGCAAGTACTGCCGGGCGACACGGTGTCAATCACCGATGAAGATTACAGGGAACGCGATAGCAGCTATTATGTCGATTCTGTGAAGACGAAATTTTCGCCTTCCGGAATCGTGCGAACGGTTGAATTGGGGATCAAATTATCAGCTTGATGGACAGGAAGGTAGAATTGAAGCGAAGATTGCGCGACTTGGTGAACGCACAGCCAAATCACCCGCTACACGGCACCGTAACTGCCGTAAATGGCGACACCTGTTCGGTATTAATCGGCGGCTTGGAATTGACGGATATCCGGCTGAAAAGCACGACGGGAGGCGACAATCGCCTGTTGATTACGCCAAAAATCGGCACGGATGTAACGCTGCTCAGCAGCGACGGCACGATTGACAATTTAACGGTGATTGCGGTTGACAGAATTGCCAAATTGGAGTTAAAGGAAGCTGATTTTCGACTTGAAATTGACTGCGAAACCAAGAAGTTGGGATTTGGAAATTCCGAAACAAATATTTACAAGTTGCTCGATGATTTGCAGCAGTTGTTGAAGCAATTGAAAGTATATACGCCCTCGGGCCCTTCCGGCACACCATTGCCGGATTCGATAGCGAGAATTGAGCAGTTTGAAAGTGATTTTAAAAAGATTTTAAAACCGATTTAAAATGGCAATGAACATTGACACATTGAAAGGGAAGATAGCCGATTTACTGACGGACATGTTGGAGCGTGATAACACTTCCATCGACGAATTTGCCACCCGATTGGCAACGGCGGTGGTGGAAGAAGTGCAATCGGCAGACATTATATATACGAGTGGTTTGGTCGCGCCTTCGGGCGGCGGTCCGGTAACGGGAACATTTGAAGGAAATTTGGTATGAAAAGCAAGGCAACAGGCATACAGCAGATAGATAGCGCAGATGAAGGGCTGCTTTGGGATCTGAAAATCAATCCTCAAACAGACGCCAACGGAATGATTACTTCCGGTTTGGTCATCGGTGCCACGCTGCCGCAGAATGTGGCCAATCTGTTGGCGATGTTTCCCGGGGAAGTCAAGTCAGAGCCGACATTGGGTGTCGGATTGAACTCCGAACTGTTGAATGAGAATTTACTTGGC
>JACFNA010000269.1 GCA_019455085.1 Chitinophagaceae bacterium | reverse complement strand
ATTTCCCCTGATCCCGATTATCGAGCTCATATTAATTATGGAGCCTGACCTGGCTTTCATCATCGGCCTGATCACCTGCTTAGTCATGTTATACACACTGTTAAGATTGGTCTGTATCACCTGGCTCCACTGGTCTTCGCCCATCCTCAAAAGCAGATTATCCTTACTGATTCCTGCATTGTTGACACAAATATCGATTCTGCCAAACTCCGCCATCACATCATTTATCAATTTCTCACTGTCTTCCATTGAAGCTGCATCACTCTTGTATGCTTTAGCCCTGACACCCATCGCTGTCAACTCTTCTTCCACTGCCTTTGCCTTCTCTTCACTACTCAGATAGGTGAAAGCAATATCCGCTCCGTTGGCTGCAAACTTTTTCGCAATCGCTTCGCCGATTCCACGGCTGCCACCGGTTACAATGGCTACTTTGTATTTCAATAAGCCCATAGTCAGAAATTTGTAATAGCACAAAAATACTCCTTTTTATACAGCATACATAAGCAAATTCGCCATGACGAACTATTTCTTATCTCCAATAGTGGGATACAAAACTATTGAAGCAATATTCTCTGCCACACCATAACTCCGGATACATATATCTTCTTCAGGAATAAACGCATCATTCGAATTCAGAAAAAAATTATCTTCATTGCGACAAAGTGCAAGCATTACTAAATGGTTCAGAAACTAACACGCAGAGTGGCATTAATTACAGGCCCCGCTTTATTTATTATCATCAGGCTTATACCTATTGAAGGACTCTCTCCTGAAGGGAAGGCTGTTCTGGCCTGTACTGCATGGGTGGCATTATGGTGGATCACGGAAGCGGTGGAATTACCCGTTACTTCCATTCTCCCAATTTTGATTTTTCCACTTTCAGGAGCGCTCACAATCGAACAAACCACCAGCGCATACGGAAATCCATTCATCTATCTTTTCCTCGGTGGATTTATTATTGGGCTGGCTATAGAAAACAGGAACCTGCATAAGCGAATTGCTTACAACATCATCAGAGTTGTAGGTACCGGCGAAAAAAGAGTGCTTTTGGGAATGATGGTCGCTACGGCTTTCCTTTCAATGTGGATATCCAATACCGCCACTGCCATTATGATGCTCCCCATAGGAGTTTCAGTGATGAATCACTTTGGTAACATTCAACCGTTCTCAAAAAACCTGATGCTCGGAATTGCGTATGCCGCTTCCATTGGCGGCATCGCCACGCTTATTGGTACTCCGCCCAACATTATCCTGGCAGGCATCGTCAAAGAATCTATGGGATATGAAATATCATTTCTGGACTGGCTACTCTTCGGCCTTCCCTTTAGTGCAATCCTTTTATTCTTAACATGGCTTTGGTTGACACGCTACCGTGTAGAAAAAACAGATCATTCTCCTGCTCTGGAGATATCTTCACTTGGGAAAATGACTCCGGCTGAAAAAAGGGTTGCACTTATATTTACCCTAACTGCATTCTTCTGGATCACAAGATCATTTATATGGAACAAGTATATTCCCGGACTCGACGATACTGTAATAGCAATCGGAGGAGCATTACTGATGTTCATTATTCCCGCAGGCGAAAAAAATGAAAATCTTATAAACTGGAAAGAAGCCAAAAAATTACCCTGGGACGTACTCGTTCTATTCGGGGCAGGGCTCGCAATTGCAAAAGGATTTGCCAATACGGATCTTACAGTATGGCTTGGCGCACAATTCAGCTTATTAGGCTTTATGCCTACAGCACTTATTGTACTATTGATTCTGGCAGCTATCAACTTCCTGACAGAAATCACTTCCAACACGGCTACCGCAAGCCTGATACTACCTTTGTTGATCACGCTGGGTGCGTCTCTTCATCTGGATGTACTACCACTGCTTGCAGGTGCGGCAATATCCAGTTCCTGCGCATTTATGCTACCTGTGGCCACTCCCCCGAACGCCATTGTCTTTAGTTCAGGAAAAGTACGAATAGGTGACATGGTCAGTGCAGGTTTATTTTTGAACATAACCTCTATCCTGCTAACGTACCTGTTTATAAAATTCATCTGGAATATTACTTTTCAGGGATAACAGGTAAAAGTGTCGCTTACAGATTACCGTCACTGTTTAGGAATGATACACTTCCACATTTGCAGTAATCCTTACCTCATCTCCCACTACCACACCACCTGTTTCAATCAGCGCATTATATTTCAGGCCATAATCGAACCGATTAATTTTCCCGGTTATTTCAAAGCCTGCCCTGTGATTTCCTGACGGATCTACTACCATACCAATATTCTCTACATGAAAGGTGATGGGCCTGGTAATTCCACGAATTGTAAGATTCCCTTCCATATCATATTCATTATCATTCTTCTTAATAATTCGTGTGCTATCAAACTGTAAAGTAGGATGATTGGTTGCATCAAAAAAATCATCACTCTTAAGGTGATTATCTCTCATCTCTACTTTTGTGGTGAGTGAATTAATATCCGCGGTGAATGACGCCTTTGCAGTAGTGAAATCATGCCCTTCTGTATCTAGCTGGATATCAAATTTTTTGAACTGCCCTGACACATTAGATACCATCATGTGTTTTACTTTAAAAAGGATCTCGGAGTGCGCCGGATCAAACTGCCATTTTACTCTTGCCATAACATTCCCTGTTTTTAATTTGTATTTATATTCAAACAATACACTCCAATTCACAAATAACAAGCCAGTCTGAACAGATAAGGCAATACCGGTTTCGCAAACCGGAACTTTGCCTTTTAAGGTTTCATGTTCCTTATAAGACTGAAACAATTCGCTTTGCTTTTGTAGTCTGAAAATATATTAATTTTGCGCCCACAACACCTGGCAACGTCTCTGACGCCTGAGATTCTATCCCGATTAAAGTAATATCCCGATATCAATCCTCTTCAGGTAAAGGGAAGTGATGTCTTCCGGGGTTGTAATGACTCTGTAGCTCAGTTGGTAGAGCAGCTGACTCTTAATCAGCGGGTCTAGGGTTCGAGTCCCTACAGGGTCACATTTTTATATGCAATGCAGTGCGGCCACTCTTCCCAGAGCCGGATTCGTTAAACCACATCTCGACTGCACT
>JACFNA010000016.1:9775-29811 GCA_019455085.1 Chitinophagaceae bacterium | reverse complement strand
TTGTGCGGCTACATCTGAAGTGATGAAGCCCAGCACCGCAATAAAAAATATGGTAAGTAAGTATTTCTTCATAGCCACAGCAAAGTTAGGGATATAATGATTAAAAGAATAAAACCGAGCCTGATGTCTCCGGACACATTAAATTTTTTCAAAAGACCGAAAATTATAATATTAAATCACCACCAAACAACCTTATTTCTTTTCGGAAAAATAATTCCGGTTATGACAGGTGGATTTAAAAAACTTTCTCTCGGATATGCAACAAAAGCAACCTTTCTGCGACTTACTATCAGAGACATGTGGAGAAGGCAAATTACCTTGTCAGATGTTTTGAGGAAATTAGTGGTAGAAAAATAACAGATTATTGGACCTCGTAATAAAAATAAACGCCCTGAAAGCAGTGAAGACCAAAACAGCGGAAAGAGAAGAGACCTTTTCGCTGCTCTATCGAAAATATGTCAGGGGGGTGTTTAACTCTGTATGGAGGATCACTAATAATTATGCAGAAACGGAAGATATCGTACAGGAGGCGTTTTGTACAGCATTTGAACAAATAGACAGACTTAGGGAGCCTGACAATTTTGGCGGATGGATAAAGCGAATAGCACTCAACAAGGCTATCTCGTATCTGAGGAGCAGGAAAATAGTGCTGACTAATAATGAGGACCTGGAAGATACTCCGGATGAAAGCCCCGATATCGAAAGAGAAATAATGGAACAGAGCAGGGTGGAAGATGTAAAAGCAGCCATACAGGCGCTGCCCGACGGGTTTCGCACGATCGTCTCAATGTATCTGCTCGATAACATTCCGCAGGAAGAAATTGCAGTTATGCTCCAGGTCAGCCACTCCACAGTACGAAGCCAATATCATCGTGCGAAGAAAAAGATTTTAGCATCACTTAAAGACAAATCATACCATGAAAAATGATTTTCTGAAAGAATTTATTGATACCCACAGGGACAGTTTTGAAGATCCCCTGCCGGAAGTAAACGGACTTACAAAAGTGCTTAAAACAATGCACCACCGGCAATCTGTCAGAACAAGGAAACTCGTCCTGGCAGGTATCGCGGCTGCAACTACGGTGATTCTGGCCATATCGTTATACCTCACCTCATCTCAGCAGACCGAAACGGTGCTTCCGCCCGATCCAATAGTCGCCCAACATCTGCAAAGCAAGGTAGTCCCTCCAAATCCTGAGACAAAAAACGAGATAGTAGCGACAACCTCAATGACTGAAAGAAAACCCGTCCACAAAGCTACACGGCGCCCTGTGCGTACAGCAAAGCCTGACATTTACCATGATATCCGAAACGTACTTGAGCACTCCACTTCCACAGCGAAAAAAATTGAAGCCATTCAAATGGCCGGCAGCATGCCAGCCCTCCATGAGAACGTGAAGATGCTTCTCTGTAACACATTTGAAACTGACGCAAGTCCCATTGTACGGATTGCCGCACTGACCATACTCGGAAGGAATATGAATGATACCATTATACGTAACCGGCTATCGGAAGCCCTTATTACCCAGACAGACCCTGCCATTCAGTTAGGCCTGATCAACCTGGTGCATGCAGACCCCCACCCTTCAGTTACGCAACACCTCCGGGAAATAGCATCCAACCCCTTCACTATTGGCATCGTGAAAGATGAAGCGAACTATGCCTTATTAACCAGAAACAATTAATTTATTATTATGAAAAAAATCCTATTTGCAGTCCTGCTGCTCACTGTAACCTGCCCTTCTCTATATGCGCAGAAAGAATACAAAATGGAAAAGACCGGTGGCAAACTAATACTTGCCAACATACCTCATGTATTTATTGAGGGGTATGACGGCAGGGACGTTATTATCCGCATCAACAATCCTGTATCAGACAATGCTAACAGAGAATTAAAAGAAAAAAGAGAAGACGCCAGAGCTAAAGGGCTCAAGCCACTTAACAGTAACGGGTTTGACAATACGGGCATAGGCCTGAATATTTCTGAAAGTGGAACAGACGCGATAGTCTCTGCTACAGGCCGGGCACAGGAAAACTATTACACGATAAGATTACCCAATACTGTAAGCCTTACTATCTACAACAACAGAGCACTCTACTTTACCCAAAGCGATAGCACACCCATCGTAGTGCAAAACCTGAAAAGTGAAATAGAAATATCTTCACAATTTGGAAACTGTCGTATTATCAACGCCTCGGGCCCGGTGGGTATTAAAACCTTATCGGGCAATATTGAAATCCTGGCAGACAACGCCATAAAGCAACCTATTACTGCATACTCGGTCAATGGGATAATCGATCTTAAGGTTCCTGAAAAAGCAAATGCTACATTGGAAATGGTTTCACTCAACGGAACTATCTATGCCGACCAGAGCCTGCCCCTCACATCAAAGACATCCACTGCCAATTCAAAGCAGGAGCATACGATTATGGCCGACAAAATTGTAGTGGAGAATGGTGAGATTACAGGATATGGAATCAAATTAGGGAAAACAGATTCCCTCAATAATGCAGCCAGAGAATTGGCCCGCCGTGCCACAGAAATGTCACTGACCGGTTCTACTCTTTCCTTATCAGGCGGCTCTCAATTCTCAGGTACACTCAATAGCGGTGGTACGAAGATTACGCTGCGAACTACCTATGGAAATATTTATCTGAGAAAATAGATTTATCCTCACCCGAGGAATATAAATAAACATCACTAGCCGGTTAAACTATTCAAAGTGAGGCTAAAGGTCCCGTTGGGTAACACTTTCACAGAACTAAAGGCCAGTGGGCTTTAGTCCCACTAAGGCAGACAATCATAATAAATAATCCAGGCTATACACCCGGTGGTTTATGTACCCTGAGCAATAACAAACCACCCTCCAGCCGTCTAATTAATGGGTGTACCATATTTCCACCCCTGCACTCCACCCTTTTTCCACCCCGGGCAATGCGGAACCAGGGTACTTCCGAAAGTAAATTTGTGTATCGCTTCATCTAAAACAAAAAAGAAATGAACACAAAAAGCTCTACATCCCGTCTTCTGACAGGCCTTGCTTTCTTTACAGCATTCCTGCCACTGACTTTCATTTTTTCATCAGACAGTGTACAAATGTGGCTCGACACTTCCTACAACTATATAGTATGGGTGGTGCAGGCAATTGTGCTGCTTCTTTTGCTTCTCAACAAAATAAAACCTGAAAGAAAACAGCTCATCGCCCTGGCGATACTGTTTTTCCTGGTTCCGTTTGTTTTCTCTTTCAACGACAATGAGGTTTCCTTTCTGATCCTGAAACACTATGCCAGTTCTATTCTTTCGTGGGTTATCGGCATAGTCTTGTTGAGTAAATTATTATTTGGCACTAACTTTAAGCCCAGCCATTAACAGTTTATGACCGCAAAAAGAAAACAGGGGGTGCTCATCGCATCCGGCATTTTTCTGGCATGCTGCTCCATAGGGTTTTCATTCTATGGGACTACCTTCCTGTGGTTTTGGCAGAAATATCCTGTCATCCCCGTACTCCTGCTGCTACTCGCTTTCTTTGCCATTCGCTACTGGCTGGCACTTGAGTTACAAAGACAACGCGAACAAATTCAATCAGAATACCGGCAAAGCAATGAAAGCAGACCGCAGTCGGACTTTAAGAAACTACTCTCCGCAAGAGAACTGGAAGTATTGGGATTGATAAATGAAGGACTGAGCAACAAAGAAATTGCACAAAAGCTTTTCATCTCCCCTGCCACTGTAAAGACGCATATCAACAACATCTACAAAATTCTGGAAGTAAAGAACAGGCGCGAAGCCATTGAAAAAACATTTGAAAGTTGATATGGCATAGTGGTTAGGAGGAGGTGTCTTGTAAACCCCCATACTACCCTATCCATAAAGTGCCTGCAATACACCAAATGCTACCCTCAAAAACGGATGCACCCAATTATCCACAGAATCGCGGGACCATCACTGAAAATCGATAGAGGCCGATGATGCTGAGGTGTTCATACCTTCATGTGACATCTCAAAATCGGCAGAGATGCAAACAGGCACTCACTACAGAACTGTAATAAATCAGCAGCCGTTTATTATTGTCCGTCTGGCCTATGTGGTGAGATAAAGATATGCACCATGCCTCCAGCAGCAGGGATCAGATTTCAATACCTGATTTATCGCTAATTTGTCTAAAGTTTAATTACAAAAAATGATACCTCATGGATAGCATTGGAATCAAGATAATGAAAATTGGATTATCCATCCTGTTGTTATTATGTCTGGCAGATATGCCCTATGGATATTATCAACTTGTGCGTTTCATAGCGTTGGTTTGCTTTGCAATTCTTGCCTATCAGGCAAACGAGAGAGGAAGCCAAACAGAGATGATAATCTATGCATCCCTGGCATTGTTGTTTCAGCCAATCTTTAAGATTCCACTGGGCAGGTTGCTTTGGAATGTCGTGGATGTAATTGTGGCACTGGGGCTACTATTAAGTATTTTCATAAGGGCAAAAGAGAAAGAAGAATGAGGGAGGAGGAGTTGTTTGTGAGTTAAATGCACTTAATCCACTCAAAAGTTAGAGATGCCAGGAGCGAGAGTATCTGTAGAGCCTTCTTAAAAAACGACTTTGAACTAAATAATTATTACAAGTTAATAGCATTTCAAAATTAGCCATCAAATAAACTTATATGACATCAGAGAATCACCATTTACGATCCATATTGTATAAGTGCCCATTCTGTAGCTTAAAGAAGAAATTTAACTCTAATGAATTTCTTATGCACTTGAATAATCACCACGAAAATATCGAACGAAATATTCAATTAAGTGAAATAAAGAAATTCAGTTCCCAAATTACCTCTCTAGGTAGTTTAAAAAGTGAGAAAAGAAATACACCATTACAGGACAACCCTAAACATATAGAACTATCAAGCAGTAAATCAAGTCCTAATATGGTTGCTGTTAACATTTTGAGAAGGTATAATATTAAGGAAAAATTCATTAGGGAAATTAGGAATACCAGAAATAGAGAAAAGCTAAACAGCTGTCTTTACGGCATATCTAAGGGTAATAAAAAATTGTTGAATGAGCTAATAGAGAAGAAAATACTTGAAAAAAAATTTGTTGAAAAAAGAAAATTGGAGATAATATTTATCAAACAGGAATTGATCAATAAAGGATTATTAAAGGAAAAAGACCCCTCAATGAAGAAAGTAACATCGGGAAAAAAGAAGAAAAAAGTTAAGCACGAGTATATTAGGATAATTTATACCCCTATGGGAAATAAGCGATAATCAGACAATGTTGTAATACTCTAAAGAAAGACTGGAGTTTAAAATTATTTACTACAAACATTTATCAAAGTGATGAAAAAGGAGGATACTCTTTAAAAGATTCCTCAAGAAAATTTAACACCACCCCCACAAAAAAAATATTTCCTGCCTGTGCAGAATTTCAAAAAAATGTTTTACTCTTGCACTGCAATTAACCCGCAACAGGGTTTTGAAAAGAAAAAAATGAACAATACAATTATCAGATACAACCAATCAGTAATGACATCAATGATGATGTATTGCTGTAAGGCAATGCGCAGGCATCGTTGTATCGGATAAGCAAGGAAAATATTAAACAGATAGAATCCACCGGTACACAACCGGTGGATTTTTTTTTAAACAACCTCACAAAAACGAAAATGAACACAGAAATAAAAAATATCAATAAAATCAAAATCAGAGAAAAGATGATGTGTTGTTGTATGCCCGTAACCCGATGTTGCCGTAGGTGATCTTTTCGAAAATAAATTCTGAAAAAGGCTTTGCGGCAATCGCAAAGCCTTTTTTGTTTACCTCAGGTAACCTTTCAACCCATCAAAACAAATACAGTATGCCGACATTATTGAGAACAAGAAATCCACTGAAGAGAAAACTCAGAGCAGTGGAAGCCCGGATCGGGAATACACCCTTGTTGCCTGTGCTGAACCTCCACAGCAATCCCAATGTAAAAATATTCGCAAAGGCAGAATGGTTGCAGCTATCGGGAAGTGTGAAAGCAAGAGCAGCATTCCACATCATTAAGCAGGCAATTCTTGAAGGAGAGCTTGATGAAAACAAAATACTTTTAGATGCTACCAGCGGCAATACGGGAATTGCGTATGCCACCATTGGCAAGGCTTTGGGAATAAGCATAACGCTGCTACTGCCTGAAAATGCCAGCAAGGAACGAAAAGAAATTTTGACTTCGCTGGGTGCAGAGGTTATTTATACTTCTCCTTTCGGAGGTACAGATGAAGCACAGGAGACCGCTCGTAATCTGGCTTTTAAATATCCTGAAAAATATTTTTATGCAAGCCAATATACCAATGAGAACAATTGGAAAGCGCATTATTATGGCACTGCCGAAGAAATTATTTCCGAACTTCCGGATATCACGCATTTCGCAGCCGGACTTGGCACTACGGGTACATTCATTGGTACGTCGAGAAGATTAAAAGAATTTAATCCCGGCATTCAGGTCATTTCATTACAACCTGACCTGGCGCTGCATGGACTGGAAGGGTGGAAACATCTGGCAACTGCCATTGTACCTAAAATTTATGATCCCAAAGTCGCAGACAGAAATATTGAAGTAAGCACAGTGGAAGCGTATGATGTTTTAAAACAGTTTTACCAGGAAAGTGGATTGCTGATCAGTCCCTCTTCTGCAGCCAACATCAGTGGCGCTCTGCAGATTGCCAATGAAATAGAGAAAGGAATTATTGTAACCGTGTTGCCCGACAATGCGGACAAATACAGTGAAATCATTAACCAAATAATTTAAACAGTCATGTTATATCTCACACAAGATGCTACACAACAGATCATTGAAGATGCTGTCAACACATTTCCGGATGAGTGCTGCGGGTTCTTATTGGGGCGAGAAGAAAATGAAGATCGCATCATCGATAAAATCATTGTTGTCAACAACGCAAAGGAAGGTGATAAGAGAAGGCGCTTTGAAATTTCCCCTTTGGATTATCTCAATGCAGAACGGTACGCTGAAGATCACCATCTGATTTTGCTGGGTGTGTATCACTCCCATCCCAACCACCCGTCCGTACCCAGTGAACACGATCGGGTAGTGGCACAGCCTTATTTCTCCTACATCATTGTATCTGTGCAGCAAGGTGAATTTGCCAATCTGCAATCATGGAGACTGAATGATGATTTTCAGTTTGAAGAAGAGCAGGTGCAGGATGTCCGCCTGGCAACCTTTTCTAAGTCCCAAATTCCGGTTGGAGCGATATCATCCGAAAGTAATTTACCGGTCGGTGAGGACACCAACCGGTAAAAGAATAACACAAAAAAGAATTTTTTAATCATAACAAATCAAACACAATGGCAACGATTATTATTCCGACTCCGCTCAGAAAATTTACCGGCGGGCAATCGAAAATAGAAGTAACAGGCACTACCGTAAAAGAGAGTTTCGACGACCTGGTGCTCAATTTTCCTGACTTAAAGAAAAACCTTCTCGACGAAAAGGGCGACATACGAGGGTTTGTAAACATCTATGTAGGTGAAGATGATATCCGCAGCCTGCAACAGGGCAATACACCTGTACAGGCAGCAACAAAACTTAGCATCATTCCGGCAATTGCAGGTGGTAGTGGATGGGAAGATGTCACCTTCAGTAAAGAAGAATTGTCCCTCTACGACCGTCACCTGATCATTCCCCAACTGGGAATTGAAGGACAGAAAAAACTGAAGGCATCCAGGGTTTTGGTTATCGGTGCGGGAGGATTGGGAAGCCCTGCCTTGTTGTATCTCGCTGCTGCAGGCGTAGGCACCATCGGCATTGTGGACTTTGACAATGTGGAGGTCAGTAACCTGCACCGGCAGGTACTCTTCGGAGTAGAGGATGTTGGGAAACCAAAAGTGGAGGCTGCGAAGAGACGACTGCAAAGTCTGAATCCGCATATCAATATTGTGACCCACAATACACGGCTTACTTCTGAAAATGCTTTGGAAATATTCAAAGGGTATGATGTAGTGGCAGATGGTACAGATAATTTCCCGACTCGCTATCTGACCAATGATGCAAGTGTGCTGGCAGGTATCCCGAATGTGTATGCTTCCATTTTTCAGTTTGAAGGACAGATTTCTGTTTTCAATTACACAGATAAAAACGGCGTGACAGGACCTAACTACAGAGACCTGTTTCCCACCCCTCCCGATCCGGGATTGATTCCCAATTGTGCCGAAGGCGGTGTGCTTGGCGTGCTGCCGGGAATTCTCGGAACGCTGCAAGCTAATGAAGTGATTAAAGTGATTACCGGTATCGGTGAACCACTGAGCGGGAGGTTCTTTGTGTTTGATGCACTGACTTTTGAAACAAGAACTCTGAAGATTGCTAAGAGTGCTGTTACTTCGAAGATAGAAAAGCTGATCGACTACGAACAGTTTTGCGGCGCTAAAACTCCGGAGAAGAAGATAAAGGAAATCACAGTTCAGGAATTTGAACAATGGGTGAAGGGTGGTGAAGACATCCAGGTGATAGATGTGCGGGAACCTTCCGAATACGAATTGGTAAATATTGGTGCCTTGCTGATTCCGCTGGCCACGGTGAAAGACAGGGTAGATGAAATACGCAGAGACAGGAAAGTGGTGATCCATTGTAAAGCCGGAGGCAGAAGCGCCAAAGCCATTCGCGAATTAGAAGAAGCCTTTGGTTTTGACAATCTGTATAATCTGAAAGGAGGCATTACGGCGATTGAAAAAGAAACGGATTTGGTATCAAAGATCAGTCAGTTGAATTAGAATGTTCTTAGATGGGAATCTTTGTGAACCTTGGTGCCTTCGAGTCTTCGTGGCAAAAGAAAATCAGTGTAGCCACTAAGACACAAAGAAGAAAGGAAAAGAAAAACAATACGGTGCTGTGGCCGAATGGCTCAGGCACGGCTCTGCAAAAGCCGGGATACCGGTTCGAATCCGGTCAGCACCTCGAACAAATTCTTATTTATTAATCAAAAAAAACAAAAACAATGGCAACATTAAGATTAGGGGACATCGCTCCCAACTTCAAAGCACAAACATCGGTAGGTGAAATTGATTTTTATGAATATCTTGGAGATGGCTGGGGTGTTTTATTTTCACATCCTGCAGACTATACGCCTGTTTGCACAACAGAACTTGGAGCTACAGCAAAACTGAAAGATGAATTTGCTAAACGCAATGTGAAGGTAATCGCATTGAGCGTGGATCCGGTTGACAGCCATCTCGGATGGATTAAAGACATCAATGAAACGCAAAACACGGAAGTAAACTTTCCTATCATTGCCGATGCAGACAGAAAGGTTTCAGAACTGTACGATTTCATTCATCCCAATGCGAACGCTACAGCTACTGTACGGTCTGTGTTGATTATTGCTCCAGACAAAACGATCAAACTGATTATCACTTATCCTGCTTCCACAGGCAGAAATTTCAATGAGATACTCAGGGTGATCGACAGCCTGCAGCTCACAGCTTATTACAAAGTTTCCACACCGGCCAATTGGGAACATGGTGAAGATGTGGTGATAAGTACAGCATTAACTCAGGAGGAAATAGCGAAGAATTTTCCAAAGGGATATAAGGAGGTAAAATCCTATTTGAAAATAACTCCCCAGCCGAATCTGTAAAAAGCAAAGGAGCTTTCTTTTCTGCCACGAAGGCCCAAAGACACGAAGCAACACAAAGAAAAAAACTTGGTGTCCCTTTGTGACTTCGTGCCTTCGTGGCAAAACAAAAATCTTCCTCGCCACTAAGGCGCTAAGACGCCATCCCGATAGCCATCGGGACACTAAGGAAGAATCTTTGTGACGCTTCGTGCCCTGGTGTCTTTGTGGCAAAAGAAAATGATTGCTCTCTAAATCCTCCATGTTATGAACCCAAAAACAATTTCAAAAAACTACCTGGATGCACACGTCATAAGGCTGGTCGCCCTTCAGGTAATCATCATAACCACTTTCACACTTTACAGCAAAAACCTCTATTCGGCAATATTTCTCACGCTTGATTTTGCAATACGGGCATTCACAACAATACCCTCTCCATTGGCATTTATTGCAAAAATCCTGACAAGGAAAGCCAGGATAAAACCAAAGTGGGTTTTTCCACCACCGAAGAAGTTTGCAGCAGCTTTAGGGTTTACCTTTTCACTTTTGATTACCCTAATGCTAACCCGTGATTATGTAGTAGTATCCTATATTATAGGCAGCATATTGATTTTCTGTGCACTTCTGGAATCTGTGTTCAATATTTGTATTGGTTGCTATGCGTACAATTGGATAGTAGCCCCCATACTTAACCGTCGAAATGCTGCAACAGTAAAACCGAAAAAGAAATCAATTCAGCAGGCAGAGACCATAGTCTGAAATTGATTAAAACACTTCTGCTTTCCACATGTGGAAGCCTTGTGTTAATAAGGTACTGATACCGATAGGGGTATGGACTAATTATCGTCCACACTAAACTTTACAGGTTAAGACACGGTCATCATACCGTAAAAATAATGGACAAATATGGTACCTAACTCCCAGATTTGTACCAATTTCAGATTATGCTAAAACGCGAATCATGCCCTGTTTTAAAAGAATATCCTGCTGAATTCCGGGCAGTTTTGGAAGTAGGCTCAAGGCATTGAGGAAGATTTGATCATTGACTCTGGCGCTAAGACACTATCCCGATAGCTATCGGGACACAAAGGAAAGTCTTCGTGCTCCTTGGCGACTTGGTGTCTTCGTGGCAAAACAAAAATCTTTCTCACCACTAAGGCGCTAAGACACGAAGCAACACTAAGGAAAACAAAGAAAAAAACCTTCGTGCCCCTTTGTGACTTCGTGTCTTCGTGGCAAAAGAAAAATCTTCCTCGCCACTAAGGCGCTAAGACACGATCCCGATAGCTATTGGGACACAAAGGAGATTTTATTATTTTTTCGAAGGAATTTTTTAAGTTTAAAGAAAAGAGAAACATGAAGAACTTCGAAACCCTTTCAGATGAAGAAGAAGCTATTGGAAAAGCCATTGTCAACGCAGCTTATGAAGTACATAAAGAACTTGGCCCGGGTCTCTTAGAGAAGGTTTATGAAGTCTGCTTTTGCCATGTATTGCGAAGAAATGGATTTGAATGTAATAGACAAATAGATATACCAATCACGTTTGACGGTATATATTTCGAAGAAGGTCTTCGCCTTGATGTGTTGGTCAATGATTTGGTGATATGCGAGTTAAAAGCAATAAAAACAGTTAACCCAGTTTGGGAAGCGCAATTATTAAGCCATTTGAAACTAACAGGCAAAAGGCTTGGGTATTTGATAAACTTTAATGTTCCGTTGATCAAGGATGGAATTAAGAGAATGATAATGTAATTTTTTTCTGCCACTAAGGCTCTAAGACACTATCCCGATAGCTATCGGGACACTAAAGAAGAATCTTTATGACACTTTGAGGCTTGGTGTCTTTGTGGCTAATAACAAACTCATTCGCCACTAAGGCTCTAAGACACTATCCCGATAGCTATCGGGACACTAAAGAAGAGTCTTTGTGACACTTTGAGGCTTCGTGTCTTCGTGGCAAAACAAAACCCTTTCCGCCACTAAGGCTCTAAGACACTAAACAACACAAAGAAAAGTCTTCGTGTCCCTTTGTGACTTCGTGTCTTTGTGGCTAATTCCAAAATCACTCGCTACTAAGGCGCTAAGACCCGAAGCAACACTAAGGAAAACAAAGAAAAAAACCTTCGTGCCCCTTTGTGACTTCGTGTCTTCGTGGCAAAAGAAAAATCTTCCTCGCCACTAAAACGCTAAGACACTATCCTGATAGCTATCGGGACACAAAGGAAAGTCTTCGTGGCAAAACAAATGAATCACTCCACCAGATTGCGGATACCATTCTTCAATTGCGGATAGATTTTCTGATACAATTCCATCAATACTGCCTCCCGCGTAGGAATCACTACCATATTATTAATCATAGCCCAATCCGCATCAGTAAGCGCCCGTTTGTCACCACTATAGGTGGCATAAGACTGGCTCCAGTCGATCCGTGAAGGGTAACGGTCTAATGCAATATTCTCTCTTGTATGTGCATCTGTCATCCGGCACTCCACTTCACCATATGCAGTGAAATATCTCCTTGTAATCTTAAGGGTAGCTTCCACCTTCTGATATACCGGTTTGCCCAATGTGTCTTTCCTGATTTCAATATCCTTTGTTCTGCGTACAGTCGATGACTGTGTAAAGGGAATAGGTATATCCAGCCGTGTCCAGGTGATATCTGCAACCCAGTCGATATCAATCCGTGCTACCCTGGCCTCGTAATCAGTATAAAACCTGGCAGGTGCACGCTTATTAAAATCGCCACCAAGATCGCGCACCAGTGTACGCTGTAACAAATCACTATTAAAACTGTTACCAAAGCGATTAGGAATCATCTGTGCATAATAAGAAGATTGGTCAGTTACCGGATTAATAACCACATTCAATACAGACTCCTTCCAGGCAAGCTCCATTTTTCGTTTCACATCCCGGTAGCCCGGGTAATATCCGTTGGCTTTGCTGAAAAGATAATACGCTTCACGAAAGGAGGCCTTGTCGCCGCCCTTCATCGTTTCATTGGCTGCATCATAATAGTCACCTGCCGCCTCCTGCTTTGCCTGCGACAGCAATCCGTGATATGAATCCGGGGTAATGAAATTTCTTGCCTTTGATTTACTGATTACTTCCGACAAGGTATTCAGGGTTTGATAGGCTTTTATCACCTTAGCCCATTTATCAGGCCCGGTAAGGGTTTTGTACACATCTATATCATTCAGCAGGCGTTTGGAAGATGATTGGTACAATTCTACAATCTGATCTCTTATTTCCTGATTGTCGTTCTTTTCTTTGTCAAGTTTCTTAAGCAGTGAACTCAGGGTGCTGAATTCAGCCTCATTGGAGATAAAATATTTTGAAGACCCACACGATATCAAGAGTGTTGCTGCCAGAATTATGATTAATGTCCTTGTCATACAAAGTCTATTACATGAAATTAATATATAGTATTCATTCCAGCCAAACTAAACCAGATAAAATGGTAACAGGTAATTGTGCTTAACACTACCCCATCCTGGCCACTTTAACTAAACCAGAAAACAATCAGATATCCTATAACGAGTAGAGTTTTATAATTTCTATCTGAAACCGGAGAAAAAGAGGCTGTATTTTGGAAGCAGTAAAATACAGGAAACAGTGAGCCAGACTTTCTGATCTATCCTTTAAAGTAATGGGCCGCCTATTCACGCAATTCCTTTCCATACTACTTCAATAAAGCGCCATAACAAACATGCAGGAAAAGTACTTAATTGGGAAATACAGATCAGACCTTATCTGGCGGTTATTCTGCTTCCGCCTTTTGCATTTTCTGTGCCTTCTTCCTTTCTTCCTCATTAAGTATAACCTTACGCATACGTATATGCTTTGGAGTTACCTCAATACATTCATCTGCCTGAATATATTCCATACACTCCTCCAGGCTCAATAGCACCTTAGGTGCAATCCGGCTGGCATCGTCCGCTCCGCTGGCTCTGTGATTGGTCAGTTTTTTGGGTTCTGTAGCATTTACCACAAGGTCGCCCGGTTTGATATGCTCACCAATAATTTGTCCGATATAAACATCCTCTCCGGGATCTACAAAGAAACTCCCCCTGTCCTGAAGCTTATCTAAGGAATATGCTGTGGTTCTTTCCTGATTCTTGGAGATAATCACACCGTTGTTCCGGCTTTGGATAAAGCCTTTCCAGGGTTTGTAGCCAATAAAGCGATGTGCCATTACGGCCTCTCCGGCGGTGCCTGTAAGCATATTGCTTCTCAGTCCAATAAGTCCGCGTGAAGGAATTTCAAATTCCAGATGTTGCATTTCACCTTTTGTCTCCATCACCTGCATCTCGCCCTTACGTTGGGTTACAAGGTCTATCACCTTACCACTATATTCAGCAGGCACATCTACCACCAGGTTTTCAAATGGCTCGCATTTCTTTCCGTCAATTACTTTCACAATCACCTGTGGCTGGCCTACAGTAAGTTCGTACCCTTCGCGGCGCATAGTTTCCACCAGTACACTCAGGTGCAGGATACCCCGTCCATAAACCAGAAAACTATCTGCGCTATCTGTAGATTCCACTTTCAATGCAAGGTCTTTCTCCAATTCCTTATCAAGCCTTTCCTTCAGGTGCCGGCTGGTTACAAACTTTCCATCCTTACCAAAAAACGGAGAGTTGTTAATGCTGAACTGCATGTTCATTGTGGGCTCATCCACATTAATCACTTCCAGTGCTTCAGGTTTCTCGGCGTCGGCAATTGTTTCACCAATATTAAATCCTTCGATCCCTACTACCGCACAGATATCACCCGCCTTCACTTCTGTAACCTTCTTTTTACCCAATCCTTCAAAGACATACAATTCTTTCACCTTACACTTTTCGATACTACCATCGAGCTTCATCAGCGCTATCTGCTGGCTATCTTTAATAACTCCTCTTGTGACTTTTCCAATAGCTATCCTGCCAAGAAATGAAGAATAGTCCAGAGAAGTGATCTGCATTTGAAGCGGCCCTTCAGCCTGTACAGGAGCAGGCACCTTCTCAAGAATCGTATCCAGCAAAGGGAAGATATTTTCAGCAGGTGTCAGTGAGGTATTAAACCAACCCTGCTTGCTGCTTCCGTAAAGTGTGGGGAAATCCAGCTGCTCTTCGTTGGCATCCAGATTAAAGAACAATTCAAACACCGCTTCATGCACTTCTTCCGGTCTGCAGTTAGGCTTATCGACTTTATTGATTACTACGATCGGCTTCAGTTTGAGTTCGAGTGCTTTCTGCAGCACAAACCTGGTCTGTGGCATCGGCCCTTCAAATGCATCTACCAGCAGAATCACACCGTCAGCCATCTTTAACACCCGCTCTACCTCTCCACCAAAATCACTGTGGCCCGGAGTATCTATCACATTGATCTTTACTCCTTTATAGTTCACGGAGATATTCTTACTGAAAATGGTAATGCCCCGTTCGCGTTCCAGCTCATTGTTGTCCATAATCAGTTCCCCGGTTTCCTGATTGTCTCTGAAAACATGGGTACTGTGTATGATTTTGTCGACCAGAGTAGTCTTACCATGATCTACGTGAGCTATTATCGCAATGTTTCTTATCTCCATAAATAATGTATTAGAGCGGCATCCGCTTTTTTAAGGGGTGCAAAGTTACGTCAAATGAAAAAAGCTCACAAGAATATTAACAGAAAACAATATTTTACCTATTCCACAGGTATTGACCTGTGAATTATAAATGAAAATGCCGGTAACACACTGTTACATTATAATCACACAATGGGATGAATCCATTCACCGGCACACATCGTTAAACACGTTAGAAGGCACTCGCCTACAATTCAGTAAATTAGCAGAAAAGAATCCTATAATGCCTGATGACAAAAAGCTTTGGACACCTTCCGAAGCATTCAAGACGCACAGCAACCTATCCAAATACGCCGATTGGCTGAAAGCCAAATACCAACTCTCATTCAGTGATTACCACTCTTTATGGAAATGGTCTGTGGATCGTCCGGCAGATTTCTGGGAAAGCATTGCGGTTTATTTTGATGTCCGGTTTCATACGCCTTATGAAGAGGTCATGTCCCCGCAGCCCATGCCCCACACCCAATGGTTCAAGGGTGCGACACTCAACTATGCAGCACATGTATTCAGGAACTCCACTCCAGAGAGGCCGGCTATCCGGTATGCTTCTGAAACCGGAGGATTGAAATCGCTCTCCTGGGCTGCGCTGGAACAACAGACGGCTGCCTTACAGACTTATTTTCGAGAATCAGGTGTACAGCAAGGTGACCGCGTGGTAGCATATATCCCCAATATACCTGAAGCCTCCGTGGCGCTATTCGCGACTATCTCACTGGGAGCTGTATGGAGTAGCTGCTCACCCGATTTTGGCTCCGGGAGCGTACTCGATCGCTTCCGGCAAATTGCCCCTAAAGTATTTATCACGGTAGATGGCTATCACTATAATGGCAAACCGTTTGACCGGATGAGTGTGGTAAAGGAAATCAGCGACCAGCTCCCTTCTGTAGAAAAGGTCATCATCATTCCGTATCTGCACAGCAATCCCGATATCTCAGCAATACCCCACTCGGTATTATGGACGAAGGCGATAGCTACCAGAGGTGGCACCTTAACTTTCACACCGGTAGATTTCTCGCATCCTATCTGGATTCTGTATTCATCCGGCACTACCGGAATTCCCAAAGCCATCACACACTCACATGGCGGCATGTTGTTAGAGCATTTGAAATACCTCGCGTTCCACAATGATGTGCATCCGGGCGAAAACTTTTTCTGGTTTTCCACCACAGGGTGGATGATGTGGAACTTCGTACAGGCATCATTGTTAGTAGGTGCTACTATCGTCCTGTATGATGGCAGTCCGGCATATCCTGACATTTCCTTTCTATGGAGACTCACCGAAAAGTTATCCATTCACCATTTCGGCACCAGCGCTCCATTCCTCATTGCCTGTATGAAGGAAGGTATTGCCCCCGGAAGCCGGTTTAATCTGTCCACACTGCGCTCTATCGGATCCACAGGCGCGCCGCTGCCACCTGAAGGGTTCGATTATGTCTATGAAAAGATACAACCTGACGTATGGCTTTGTTCCATGAGTGGAGGCACAGATGTCTGCACTGCGATGGTAGGAGGCACTCCGTGGGCCCCGGTTTATGAGGGCGAAATTCAATGTCGCGCATTGGGATGTGCTATGGAGGCCTACGATGAAGATGGTAACCCCCTGCACGACGAAGTGGGCGAAATGGTAATTACCAAACCCATGCCCTGCATGCCTGTGTACTTCTGGAACGATCCTGACTTCAGGCGTTACCATGAAAGCTATTTTGAAGTATATCCCCACGTGTGGCGGCATGGCGACTGGATTAAGATCACACACAATGAGGGTGTCATCATTTACGGAAGATCTGACACCACACTGAAACGACAGGGTGTACGTATTGGCACCGCAGAAATTTATCGCGCCGTGGACAGGATTCCTGAAGTAAAAGACAGCATTGTAGTAGATACAGAATTGCCACATGGAGGCGACTATATGCCGCTGTTTATTCTGATGCAACCGGGTCACGAACTTACCGAGGCGCTCAAGGCCACTATCAAAAAACAAATAAGAACCGCATGCTCACCGCGTCATGTGCCGGATGAAATATTTGAAGTACCCGACCTGCCCTACACGATCAGTGGCAAGAAAATGGAAGCACCTGTAAAACGGATCCTGATGGGCAAGCCTGTTGAAAAGGCTGCGAACAAAGGAGCTATGCGCAATCCCGAATCGCTTAATTACTTTGTGGAGTTTGCAAAAACAGAAATGCCCAAACACCTCTGATTGGCAGGCGTCATAAATTACCTGAACAGGTTCTCTCAGGCTGCAAATTCCTTATCCATCACCAGTGCTTTTGGGAAAAGAATATTATTCTCCAGATGCAAATGAGTATGTAATGTCCGTTCAAAATCACTCAAAGCATTATAGATATCCTTCAGGGCTTCAGTCTCTGTGGAATAATTATTGGTCAATGCTGCAATTTTTTCAAATGCCTCCCCCTGATCATTATGTTCATGGGTAAGCATATTCACAGGGTTTTCGGCCGACCTGGTCATTGGTGGCCTCGCAAAAGGCACATTTTCTCTTTTTGCTTTTGCCATCTTGCGGATGTAAGGGAATAAAATAAGTTCCTCTTTCTTCTGGTGCACCGCTATCTGCCCGGCCACTGTGTCAAACAGGGTTCTTATTTCCGCAAGTTCGGGATGCTCACCGGCAAGTGCTTCCGCCAGACGAGCCAACTCTGGTTTAATTGCAGCAATCTGTTTTTCTGCAGGCCGATGGTGGTGCTCCTCAATGTAATTGCACAGCACGTCCAGCTCCCATGCGTTAAAATCTGTCTGCGGTACAGCAGGGGTATTCTTTACGTCTTCGAGAGCTGAGCACAAACCTTCTGCAGTAATCTCTTTTCCTGCAACTGATTCGGCCAGGGTGTGTTTACCGTGATTAAAATAATCTATCCTAAACTTCTCAAATACACTACAATTCCGAAAATCATCTGCCGCAATCCAGCCTATTGTCATTTCTGAATAATCTTCCATAGCGTAAAGCTACAAACAAACCCTTTCGGCATATTCATCAGCATTTACTCAATTGGGAAATAATTATTCCTCATCAAAAAGCAAAGACAGATTAAACGGTCGCAGGCACACCAAAAATGTGGTATAGATTTGGAGTAGTAATTATTAAAGCCATTAAAGGATTAAACTGTGAAAATGAAAACAGGTACAGATCATCAGATATTCACCATCGGGCATTCCACGCATACATTCGCGGAGTTTCTCGGTATGCTGAAATCATTTGACATTGAAGTGCTCGCAGACATTCGCCACTATCCCGGTTCGGCAAGATACCCACAGTTCAACAAAGACACACTCAGTGTAACCCTTGAGCAAAACGGAATTGAATACATACACATCGTGGACCTTGGAGGCAGAAGAAAAATACACAAAGACTCACCCAATACACGGTGGCACAAGGATGTGTTCAGGGCGTATGCCGATTATATGGCTACGGAATCATTTCTCAACGGCATCAAAGCACTCAAAGCGATTGCCATGAAGAGACGTACTGCTTACATGTGTTCGGAAGCTGTATGGTGGCGCTGCCACAGATCACTGGTGTCAGATTATCTCAAAGCCAAAGGATGGGATGTGCAGCATATCATGGGTCAGGGTAAGTCAGAAGCCCATCCTTATACGCAGGCTGCACGGATAGTGGGAGACAAAGTTTTTTATACAGAAGCATGAAATAAATAATTATGAAAACTATTGTATTTAAGACAGGCGACCACGTTGCCTGGAACTCAGAAGCAGGACGCAGTTCAGGCACGATTATCAAAGTACACACATCCGACTTCAATTACAAAGGCTATACGCACCACGCCTCGCCTGATGATCCACAATATGAAATCAAAAGCGACAAGTCGGACCATATTGCAGCACACAAAGGAAAGGCACTAACTTTACTGAACAGGAAATCATGAGTAAGAAAAAGAAAACAATCGGCGAGCAGGTAGTAGATTTCAACAGGGACTTACACTATCAGGGCTCGCTGCCCAGAGGGTTTGATGTCATCAATCCATTCAGAGACAATCCTGAAACAATGGTGGTGATGGCTAAGTTTTACAAAAGGTTTTATCACGACAATAAACCAAGGCGATTTATCATCGGTATTAATCCGGGACGGCACGGGGCAGGCATTACAGGAGTACCATTTACAGATACCAAACGTCTGGAGTCAGCCTGTGGCATCGCAATGCAGAGTGCACGCACTCATGAACCTTCTTCCTCATTTCTCTACGAAGTGATTGATGCCTACGGAGGGCCTGAAAGATTCTATGGTGAGTTCTACATTAATTCACCTTTTCCGCTTGCCATCGTCAGAAAGAAAAACGGGAAATGGCTCAATGCCAATTACTACGACGATCCGAAACTATTTAACTATGTAGAGGACTTTATGATTGATTCGCTGAAAAAACATGTATCGTTGGGACTGATTACAGACAGAGTGTTTTCACTCGGAGTAAAGAATACCGAATTCCTCAATCGGCTGAATGAAAAAGCGCGGCTCTTCGGAGAAATCATTCCGCTCGAACACCCAAGGTTTATCCAACAGTACAAATCGAAACAGAAGGACCATTATATCGCAAAATATCTGGAGCTACTTCATCCAGACGGTTCCGGCATCTGAACAACCGGGAAGCGCAGTTTTTGTTTACATCTAAGGGCACCCATCCCAGTTCTCCCTGGCATTTCCTGGCGCAAGCATCTCGCTTGTGCCTTCCTAAACTTCATACTTTCCCTGGCGCAAGCATCCGGCTTGTGCCTTCCTAAACTTCGTACACATCCTGGCGCAAGCATCTCGCTTGTGCCTTCCTAAACTTCATACTTTCCCTGGCGC
>JACFNA010000016.1:0-9675 GCA_019455085.1 Chitinophagaceae bacterium | reverse complement strand
AAGCGTCTCGCTTGTGCCTTCCAAAACTTCGTACACTTTCTGGCGCAAGCATCTCGCTTGTGCCTTCCAAAACTTAGTTCTACTGGCATTAAGTACAGCACAAGCGAGACGCTTGCGCTATTAAGGCTATTGGCAGAATGGTCTCTTACCTATTTTGAGTCAGGCCAAATGAAGAAGAGATTAAGTAAACAGATAGAACCACATTCTGGCGCAAGCGTCTCGCTTGTGCCTTCCAAAACTTAGTTCTACTGGTATTAAATGCAGCACAAGCGAGACGCTTGCGCTATCAGAAGAAGAGATTAAGTAAACAGACAGAACCCTGCAAATTGGGTAGGCTTTGAGCCTATAAATGCTTCAGTTTATCAGCATATTCCCTCGCAAAGCGGAAGATATTTTCCTGTCCGGCTTTGAGCGCACGAAAAAAATCACTTCTGAACTTTTGCTTATCTACCTGCTCCATTAATATTTCCTGCAGCACAGCGAAAGCCTTCTGGGCCAAAAGTTCTTTCCGGTCATCGGTAAGCTCCTTCACAGACACCTGTTTCAGGTATTCATACAACCTTTGTGTTCCCTGACGTTCAGAAGCCACTGTCCTAAAAACAGGCAGCATCTCTTCATGCTTTTTATATACAGGCCTCAGCATTTTTTTGAGATTATTATAAAAGAGATCGGCTCCCGGCCTGTCCGATTTGTTCACCACAAACAAATCTGCTATTTCCATCAATCCTGACTTCATAGACTGAATACTGTCTCCCGACTCAGGCACCAGCACCACAATAGTGACATCTGCCAATGCGGCAATATCCACTTCGCTCTGCCCTACCCCCACTGTCTCCACCACTATATAATCAAATGCCTCCGTCTGCAGATAGGCTGTGATGCCCATAATCTGAGGGTGTAAGCCTCCTAACGAACCGCGGCTCGCCAGCGAACGGATAAATACATTCGGGTGGGTGTACCACTCACTCATCCGAATCCTGTCGCCGAGTACCGCACCACGGGTAAACGGGGATGAAGGATCAACACACAATACCGCCACCCGCCGGCCATCCTGCACCATTTCGGCAATCAATGCATCTGTAAGTGTGCTCTTCCCTGAGCCGGGTGCTCCGGTGATGCCAATTACCAGCGGAGCCTGACCGGTATTGCCGGCCAGCAATGCCTCATAGCCAGGCTCTCTGTTTTCAATCAGCGAAATATTGCGTGCTATTTTTCTGTAATCGTTCAAGGCAAAAGGCAAATTGAAATAAGTATTCAAAAATAAAGATTTAATCTACCGACAGGCAGATTTTGAATAATACGGTAAAATGTTACTATTTTAATCCCCGGAATACACAAAAAAACAATTATCCCCACCGGCCAACTGTACGACTTATGACCAACTTTATACCCATATTTCCATTATCGATAGTAGTGTACCCGGGAGAAGCACTCAATCTCCATATTTTCGAACCCCGCTACAAACAGTTGATCAATGACTGCCACACGAATCAAAAGCCGTTTGGCATCCCCGTCGTAATGAACAACCAGACCCGTGAAATGGGCACCCTGATGAAGATTACGAATATTGATAAGGTTTATGATAATGGAGAGATGGATGTAAGGACAGTGGGAATTCAGGTATTTAAAATTCTGGAGATGATAGAAACTGTCCCGGACAAACTCTACAAAGGCGCTATCGTCACCTATCCCGAAAACAAAGACAACGGGCTGTCGTCACTCATGGAAAAAGTGCTTGCATTCATCAAAACACTTCATCAGCTACTGCATATCCGAAAAGACTTTAAGAAAGAGGAAGCCGAATTGCGGAGCTTCGATATCGCACACCATACCGGCCTGTCGTTAGAGCAGGAATATCAGCTACTGGAATATACCGACGAACTTCACCGACAGGAATTCCTGAAAAGGCATCTGGTCTCCATCATTCCGGTGGTAGCAGAAACGGAAGCGCTGAAGAAAAAAATAAAACTAAACGGACACTTCAAAACGCTCAGCTCCTGATCATTATTAAATGAATTACCTATCTTGCTACCCAAAACCTCCTACAGTTGGCTGACACTACCCTCTGCTTCGATTTTGGAAACACCCGCAAGAAATTTGGCGTATTCGTCGGAGACGAATTTGTAAAAAGAGTACATATCCCTGATGACAGTCCTGAAACACTCCTGAAAGTTATTCATGAATATCGACCTGCACGGACGCTACTGTCGTCGGTAATTCATCATAATACGGAAGGAGAAAAAGTATTAAGAGAAAATTCTGATTTTCTGCTTGTTGGCACGGGCCTTCAATACCCTTTTTCTGTTCCCGTAAGCAAACCGGAAACAGTGGGGGCCGACCGGCTGGCTATCGCGGCCTATGCGGTCACTCATTTTCCCGAACAGAATAACCTGGTGATTGCACTTGGATCATGCATCACCTACAACTTCATCAACAAATACCACCTGTTTCTCGGAGGCAGCATTTCGCCCGGCATGGAAATGCGGTTTAAGAGTATGCACGACTGGACAGCGCTGTTACCACTGATAAAACCCAATTGGGAATTCCCTCTCATAGGTTACGACACACGTACCAATCTGCTCAGTGGAGTCATGCTTGGAATTGCAGGTGAAATCAACGGTATCATTGAAGCCTACGCTGAAAAGTTCAGCAATTTTAACGTGCTTTTAACCGGTGGTGATTTGGCCAATTTTGCACGCCACATCAAATATAAGATATTTGCCGACCCTGCTTTGATACTTAAAGGATTATATGCGATCAGCAAATTCAACCATGAAAAAAATAATTAAAACCGGGCTTTTAGTCCTGTTTATCCTGCCCCTGTTTTGCTACTCGCAAATTAATTCTCCCTACTCACGCTACGGAGTGGGCAACCTGTCGTCACAGGGGTCCATTTCAAACAGGGCAATGGGGGGTATTTCCGCTGCCATGTCAGACTTTGCAGCTATGAATACACTGAATCCTGCCACGTATGGCAATCTGGCTTATACCAATCTGGATATGGGATTCGAGTTCACTAACAACAATCTGAAAAGCAAATCACCGGTAGGAAACTTCAAATCGAACTATGCCATCTTCAATTATGTTTCGGTTGGGATTCCACTTCTTGGAGGCAATAAGAACGCATTGAAAAAGAATACCGGATGGGGAATGGCGATAGGATTAAAGCCCCTCAGCCGCATCAACTACAAAGTAAGCTCAATTCAGCGCAACGCAGGCGACAGCCTTATATACGTGTATGAAGGTAATGGAGGGGTGAACCAGGCTTTCATTGGTACCGGTGTGAAGCTGAAAAATTTCAGTGTGGGATTCAATACCGGTTATCTCTTTGGTGAAAAAGATTACAGCAGCAGGATTGAATTTATAAATGACACGGTAAGTTATTACAAAGGTAATTACCAGACCAAGAGCCGCTTTGGCGGTGCCTTCCTCGACGCCGGGATGCAATATGAATTTAAACTAAAGAAAGGCGTATTCCGTGTAGGCGCATACTCCCAATTAAAAGCGAATTACAATGCTAAGCGGGATGATATTATTGAGACCTACGATTATGACCAGACAGGCGCTCAGGTAAGGCTCGACAGCATTTTTGAATCTAAAGACCAACCGGGTAAGGTGATGATGCCTTCTACTTATGGCGTCGGAATTGCATTGGAGACCGAGCACCTCATGGTAGGAGTTGATATAAATTCTTCGGGCAGACTGATCTGGTGCAGGACAACTGGATGTTAAGAGCAGGAGCGCAATACACACCTGCAAGCGTAAACTCTACCGGTTATTTTAATTTTGTAAAATACAGAGCGGGCTTTTCAGTTGGCAGAGATTACATCAAAGCAGATAATAACCTGCCACTTTACAATATCAGCGTAGGCGGGGCTTTTCCATTGCGGCTCAGAAGAAGCTTCTATGACAATCAATACAGCGTAATGAATATTACCTTTGAATACGGGAGCAGAGGTAACAGCAAGAACAACATTACAGAGAGTATGTATAAGCTGAGCCTCGGATTTTCATTGAGCGACATCTGGTTCATACGTCAGAAGTATCAATAAAGCAGCCGGCATTTATGCCTTACAAGCGATTACATATTGCATTAAGCCTGTGCATTACAGCAGCAGCGATTGCTATGACATCCTGCGAAAATACACGCGCAGAAATCGAGGAAGTTACCAGCAAGAAGATTGGTATCGAAACCGCAAATGATGTAAATATACTTTACTCGGTAGGCGCTAAAACAAAAGCGAGAGTTACGTCCCCCATCATGTTGCGCCATATAGAGTCGAACCCATTTCTGGAATTTCCCAATACACTCAACGCCGTATTCTTTAACGACAGCCTGCAAATAGAGAGCCACCTCTCGGCGAATTATGCCAGATACTTCGAAAGCGAAAGCCGTGTATTCCTACGAGATAGTGTGGTGGTGTTCAATACCGTTGGGGATACGTTATTCTGCCAGGAATTGTATTGGGACAGGCGAAAGACCGGTCATGAGTTTTACACCGACAAGCCCGTTAGGATTCGTACCACTACCCAGATCATTGACGGCGATGGGCTCGATGCACCGCAGGACTTTAAATCGTGGCATGTCATCAATTCCCGTGGCATCATAAGGCTACCGGCTACCGACCTGCCTTAAGCCCTATCTGAGTCATTCACGAGCGATTTTCTACAAAAGGGTATCCCTGAAGTTTTGACGCAATGAAGAGAATTTCCACTCGTCGTAATGGAATGACAGCTCGAAGGAATACGAAGCGGCCAATGGGACAGTGTGGGATATCTGTCATACGGAGACTGGTAGCATAATTGTACTTTCCAGAAAATTGCATTTAAGAGAAGGATTCCGGCTGGGTTAAAACAAGTTTTTATACACCCGGTTATTTTTTGGAACTTCGTTAAGCAGAACGTGGGGCAGTTATTTTATAACTCACAATCAAACATTCTTAACTTACCAAAAGTGCAATTAATGGAAGATCCGCATAGCAATATTGAAATTGTCAAATCGCTTTACAAAGCTTTTGAAGCAAAGGAAATAGACAAAGTTCTGGAATTGCTGCATGAGAACGTTGAATGGGGAGAACCAGACAACCCTTATAATCCTGCGGGAGGAACAAGACATGGACACAAAGGATTCCTGGAATGGATAACCATCGGAAAAAAGAACGAAGAAATCCTGGAATTGCACCTGGTAAGATTTCTAACAGACAATAATGCCGTCGCAGTAAACGGGCATATAAAATGCAAGGCTATTAGTACACAAAAAATTTACGAATCAGATTTTGTGCATATAGTAGAAATCGAAAATAAAAAAATTAAAAAATTTCAGGAATATTTTGACACCTATATTGCCGGTGAAGCGTTCAGATAACTAAAGAAATAAAATATGCCCGTCAAAATTATTTTCAAATCGGAGGGGTAACCATTTAAATAGTTGACAGCCATGAAAATATTATACATCATATTAGTCATGGTTCACGGCCTGATTCACCTACTTGGATTCGTTAAAGGCTTCCGTTTCAAAGAAATAAAGGAATTGACAATTTCCGTTTCCAAACCGATGGGGCTTATCTGGCTTTCAGCTGTAATTTTGATATGGACCTATGGAATTCTATATCTCTTTAATCCGAGACATACCTGGATAGTTGGAATTGTGGTTGTGGCTGTTTCTCAAACTCTCATCATTATTTTTTGGAAAGATGCCAGGTTCGGAACCATACCCAATATTCTCATTCTGCTTGTATCCATGGCTTCATTGGGGTATCACAATTATCAAAAACTTGTTTTAAAGGACACCCGGCTATTGGTGAGTAAGAACGTAAGTATTGAAAACAAAATCGTAAATGAAAGTGTTATCCATCACCTGCCTGAACCGGTGAAAAACTGGCTACGTAATTCAGGGGCAATAGGGAAGCCATATATAAGCGTGGGCAAAGTGACACAAACTGCACAATTGCGAATGAAGCCTGAACAGGAAAGGTGGATGTCTGCAACCGCAATACAACATACCACGATTGATTCACCTGGTTTTATTTGGACAGTAGATGTAAAAATGAATGGTCTGATAAATTTCCAGGGCCGTGACAAATTTGAAAGCGGAAAGGGGGAAATGCTTATAAAGATGAATTCTCTAATCAATATTGTACATGAAAAAGGCGAGAAACTGGATGAGGCCTCGCTGCAGCGCTTTTTAGGCGAAATGGTGTGGTTTCCATCATTAGCCTTAAGCCCCTACATTAACTGGGAACCTATAAATGATACCGCTGCCAAGGCTACTATGGCCTACAAAGGCACTAAGGGAAGTGGGACATTTTACTTTAATTCAAACGGTGATGTTATCAAATTTTCAGCAATGCGATTCAAAGGAAACCGGACAGAAGATGTGCGACATGAATGGATAATGAACATTACGGACTACAAAACTTTTGATGGTATAAAAGTTCCTGCCAGGATGACTTCTACCTGGAAACTTGACAAGACAGATTGGACTTGGTTGAAACTGGAAATATCTGAAATAAAATATCAATTTGGCCCTGCCAGATTGGATTGAATCCCATTGGTTGCAGGTTCTAACTTCATTACCTTATCATGAGGGTGAGATACGAAACCCCTACTCAATCAGGGCTTTAGCCCGATACGAAAAACTCAACCGGAGAACCGGAATTATGACCTACTTTTAGAATGTGAATTAGAAGTACATTAAGAGCTCAATCCAGGAATAAAAATGAATATCCCGATTAATAATCATGCGCCGGCAATAGCAACAAATCAGATTTTCATCAATGCCCCTGTTGATACTGTCTGGAAAATTCTTACAGACATAAACAATTGGACCAGCTGGCAAAAAGATGTTACCAGAGCCGTGGTTCGGGGAAATGTTCAGGAAGGCGCTTTATTTGAATGGAAAGCAGGTGGGCTCTCATTCAAATCAAAAATTCATACATCAAAGCCTATGTCAATGTTTGGCTGGACAGGTACCACTATAGGTGCAAGTGCAATCCATAACTGGTTTTTTGAATCAGTGCACAACGGAACACAGGTAAAAGTGGAAGAAAGCTTACAAGGTATATTCCCAAAATTGCTTTCGAAATATTTCCAAAAGAATCTTAATTCAGGAGTTATAAAAAATTTAGAGGAACTTAAAGCAGCAGCAGAAAGCAGGTAACTGCTACCGAAAAGTGTATTTTCAAAAGCAGTGTACAAGAGTGTAATATCAGCTATATACTTTTTTCGGCAGCAATTCAGTCCGGACACTCATTCTCCAACCTCTGGTCATAACTTCAACTCAATCCTTTTTTATAAAGCTATTGCACATGGCATGTCTTCAATCAATGAATTGAGCGCCTTCGGCAAATCCCGGCTCTTTACCGAATCGGATTCCTTCGCCCTGCGTGGCCACCTGTCTCTGTTTGCCTGGAGCAACTTCCCCTTCACCAAAGGCAATGCAGGACTGTGTCTTTTATCCCGTATGACGGTAATTTGATTCCAAAAAACAAATTCTGTGTGTCTGAAAACAAATTTTCATCCTCCCATTTATTTTCTGGAACTTCGTCAAGGGGGGGTAAGGCTCATGCAGAACAAATCACTAACTCTCAATGCATATTCAAACCCACTTTCTTAACAATCAATGAGAACAATTTTTACAATCCATGCTGGAGAATATTTAACAGCTATTGAAATTGAAAAAAGATTCCCAAATTATAATGTTTGGCTTCCGGGAAAAGATACCGGCATTGATTTGTTAGTAACGGACAAGGCTCGTAAAGACAGAAAGGTTTGTAGTATCCAGGTGAAATTTTCTAAGAGTTTTACAGAAATTGGGTTTGACCAAACATTTGGAAAAGAACTAAAAACAACCGGGTGGTGGACATTTGACAGAGATAAGATTTTGAATTCACCTGCTGACTTCTGGATTATAACACTTCATAGTTTTGAAACATCTAAACAGGATTTCGTCATAATTAAACCAACTGAACTTTTAAATATTTATGATAAAACCGAAAGGCATGCCAAGAAAATCCATTCCTATATCTGGGTGACAAGAGGCAACAAAGCCTTTGAAACAAGAAATCTAAATAAAGGTCAGCAAAGGGAAATGTTAGACGGCAAATTGGACAACAATATTCGTAATATGACGAAGTATTTGAATTGGTGGGAAAGATTAAAATAAAGATTGCTGAATAAACAATATCCGCATTAGAAATAGCTGGGCGGAAAGGAATTCTGACTCCAGGTCTTCATAAATACCTGGACAAATCAACGCATCCCGCCAGCACCAAATTAAAGGGACGCACATGCATAAGCATAAAATATCAACCAGTAGTGACCAATGACCCACTCTACTGCCATATACTTTCCCACATCTGAAACGGAAAAATATTTTATCAGAAGTATCTGGCGACTTCAGGAATTTTACCAACACCCTCAGACAGAGATCATATTGCCAAAGGGGACAGTTGAGTTGATCTTTAATCTCTCAGACAAAATCACTTATCTAAATCCGGGTGCAGATGTCAGGATGGCTTTGCCTAACTGTTTTATTAACGGCATCAATTTTAAACCCTTCCAATTAATCAAAAACGGACAACAAATATTCCTGGGAATACAATTAAATACCATCGGGCTTAGAGCTTTATTTGATGTTCCGGTAAAGGAATTCAATGACGCAGTGGCAGCGTGTTCGCAGGTATGTAAATCATTAGATGGCTTATACAGTCAGATATTTTCTGAAGAGAAGTTCGAAGGGCAGGTGGAAATCATCAGGAAATGGCTACTACATAAAATTTCCACTTCAAAATATTTATCAGAAATTCAAAAATTGCACAACTGGTTTTATTGTCACGATTGCAATACCTTAACTGTAAAAGAACTTCACAATAAAGTTTGTATTTCAGACAGGCAATTAAGACGGCTATCAACCGAATGGCTGGGAATGAACACGGAAACATTTCTGCTCTATAACAAATATCTTACCTCGCTGTATCTGCTTCATCACTCCAACCTACCACTTACTCAAATCGGGCTGGAAGCCGGATATTACGACCAATCTCATTTTATCCGCGAATTCAAATCTTTCACAGGCCTTACCCCCAAAGAATATCAGCTATCTGCCAAAGGCATACCTGGGCACATCTTCAGATAAAAAATGTCCGAATTATACAATTTTTCCGGCTGGCAATTCCCCATCTTTACGCCTTTGTTAAACACGGGTCATTATGATTTACAAGTTTTCATTGATCGAAAAAATACTGCTTTCAAAAGATATCATTCCACACCCATTTGCTGACGCTTCATTCTCGGTAGGCCTTGGTTTTGCCCTGGGCAGTTCCGTAAAACTGAAAATTGCTGACCAGCTTTCCATGGAATATAAAGATGTGGGCGCTATTGCCCGTGCAGCCAATGTCAGCGAAGTAGGTGCCGGGTTAATCCTTGACTGTCTGGAGGCATTAGGGTATGTTCAGAAAAAAGTGAACGAGTATGCATTTACAAAAAGAGGATTTAAATGCCTTTCGGTCAATTCGCCTGAAAATTTCAGACACTTTATTTTGTTTTGCGATTATCTGTATAAGGGATACCTCAATTTGGATGAAACCATCAGGTTGGGAAAAAGAGCGCAATCCAATATGCTCGAAGAAATGACGGATTATGAATGGTAGCTGTTGTCAAGAGCTATGATTGACA
>JACFNA010000268.1 GCA_019455085.1 Chitinophagaceae bacterium | reverse complement strand
TGGAGGAATTGTGCAGTCATGACAAGCCGTTACAGGTTGATAAATGGAAAAGAACTTTATGATATAAAAGAAGACCCCGGACAGAATAAGGACATTTCTTCAGAGAATACGCTGTTAGTTGAACAGTTGCGCATGGCGTACGAGAAATGGTGGCAGGATATTTCTAATCGTTTTCAACAGTTTAACAGGTTCT
The DNA here is from genome assembly GCA_019455085.1 of Chitinophagaceae bacterium. Lineage (GTDB taxonomy): Bacteria > Bacteroidota > Bacteroidia > Chitinophagales > Chitinophagaceae > Ginsengibacter. Next base: position 2,937 of record JACFNA010000268.1, on the reverse strand, counting down.
ATTTGGGTGATGATTTAGAGAATCCGACTTCACTGTCATTGGTAGATTGGCATGTAGATACATTGTTTAGGATTTGGGATCAGGAGGTTGTGCGTCAGAGAAACTTTGGAAATGGTTTTTGGGCAGTCAACATTGTAAAGGATGGAATTTATGAGTTTACCTGCAGAACCTATCCCAGGCAGGAAGATACAAGGCTGGATGTGGTCAAAGTGAGAATAAAAGTTGGCGGGCAGGATGTAGAACAATCTTGTGATCCGGGCACGTCTGAAGTTAAAGTGAAAATTCCGCTTCTAGCCGGAGATACTTTCCTTCAAACATGGTTTTACGAACCAGGAGGCAAAAGTTATGGTATCCCCTTTCTGTATGTCGAGCGATTATAGGAATTGATTTTGTTCACTGAATAAATAAATGAATGAAATGAAAAGGATTTTTTTGTCTCTGGCAGGTATATTTTTTATCTCTATTGTGGATGTTCCCCGGGTCATGGCACAGTCTGAAGAAGGCAGATGGAGACCATCCTGGGACAGTCTGAAGCAACATAAAGCACCTGAGTGGCTCCTGGATGCCAAGATTGGAATTCAGTATGTGGGTGCTCCCCGTACCTTTAACGATCAGGATTATTGGAACTGGAGCAGAGCACAGCAACGGGCGCGTCAACTGGCAGCGGAGGAAGGATATGAGAGCGTTACAGAAATTGATCGCAAGGCAAAGAATCTGAATGTGGATTATGTTTGGCCGATAGAATATGACGATCCCCAATCAGCGCTTTCTGCTTATGTTGATTTAGGAGCAAAGTTCATTGTTTCAATGGAGGCGGCTGTTATATATGGAACCGAGGGACTGCGTATGACAAATGCTGAGATTCAGGAGGCCAGACGGTTGGGTTTGAAAGTCGGGTTACATTATAATTTCCAGCGATGGGGCGGTCAACCCTCCATCGGTGATCCGGGTTTTGTTAATTGGATGATACCTTCCTTGAAGAAGGCTATTTCAGAGACTGAAGCAGATTTCCTGTTCTTTGATGGCAAACAGCTACCCTCCTCATATTTGAAAACGCCACATTTGGTTTCGTGGTACTATAACTGGGCAGAAAAGAATGATAAGGAAGTCTGGGTAAATGATGATCTGGGTAGTGAGTTTGGGCCTTTTGAGGCGCCTTGTGATGTAATTGGATTTGAATGTATGACTATGAATGGGGTCTCTGCACGACCCTGGCTTCTTTGGGATTGCCTTCGAAACGAATGGAATTGTTGGGTCAATGAGTATGGAATGCATGTGAGGACTGGGGATAAATGGGAATGGATGTATAAGCCTACAGATGAACTGCTTCAGGTGTTTATCGATGCAGTTAGCAAAGGAGGCGGATGGTTGATTCAGATGATTAATACAGAAACAGCATGGCGAACTCTTGCTCCGATAGGTGAATGGCTAAGAATAAATGGAGAAGCAATTTATAATACCCGACCTTATCGTGACGCTGTCCCGAATGTCAAGACTGCACCCAATAGAGAAGAAGTGAAGTTAAATGGGAGATTTGATCCCTCTTTAAAGACGCAGGACTGGTGGTATAAGTGGAGTTTTGTATTCAAAGAATCGCTAAAGGGTGCACCATGGTATTTAAACAAGTCGAAGGATGGCAGCACTTTATATGCTATTCATTGGGGATGGCCCGGGGCATCGGTGCTTCTTCAGGATATAAAGCCTGTTAAAGGATCTGATATCTATTTGCTAGGGTCTTCTGATAAACTGAAATGGAAGCAGGTGGGTAATGATGTACTCATACAAACTCCCAAAGATAAACCCTGTGATTATGCGTATTCTTTCAAGGTGCAGCTAAAGTAAGATATCCTGGTTGTTGTGGGGCGTGCATTTCGCTATCTATTACAATTTGCGGATTGGAACGAAAGAATATTCTCAATTAAAAGTAAATAAGCAGATGAAAAAATTATGGATTGTAATCTTCTTGTTGGTAACTCAGTATTGCGGATTCTCACAAGTGTTTCCGGAAGATAAATTGGGCTGGAAAGTAGGAGTCCAGACCTATACATTTAAGGAGTTTAGCTTTTACGAGGCGTTGAATAAAGCGGATAGCTGTGGGGTACGGTATCTTGAATGTTTCAGAAATATGCAAATAGGGGGCGGGCTTGAAGGAAAGATGGACTACAATATGGATGAAGCAAAAAGGATACAGATTAAAAAATGGCTTGCCGACCGTAAAATGAGATTAACAGGTTATGGTGTGGTCAACCTAAAGTCAGAAGAAGCTTGGCGTAAACTCTTTGAGTTCGGAAAGGATATGGGAATCGAAACTTTTACTGCTGAACCTGAAGAACAATTTTTGCCATTCCTTTCTAATCTGTGTGATGAATTCGAAATTAACCTGGCAATTCATAATCATGCCTATCCATCGCATTACTGGTATCCGCCTGTAATCTTAAAGGCAATAAACCATGCGTTGAGTGACAGAATTGGTGCATGTGCTGATTTAGGGCATTGGGTTAGATCGGGATTGAACCCTGTAGCCTGCCTGCAGTTGTTAGGTGATAAGGTTAAGTGGGTTCACATGAAAGACATGAGTGTTTATGGTGAAGAAGGACATTCGGTAGTCTGGGGGAATGGAGTTTTAAATCTTCCCGAAGTCATAGAAACTTTAAAGAGGATAGGCTTCAGTGGACAACTCAGTGCCGAATATGAGTATAATTGGTTTCATAACACAATTGATGTGAAGCAAAGTATCAGCTTTTTCAGAAGCCTATTATAGGTAGTAATTAGTTTCCTTATTCTCTTTCCCATGTTTCCTTGTTCGGGATTCGGCATTTTAAGAGATTAATTGGGTGGGTATTCAAGACGGATTTGTCGGGCATTTGATCATCTGTAAAGGTTTGATAAAATAGTACAAGGATACCCTAAACTCTGGTAGTACATTTGGATAATTAT
>JACFNA010000267.1:2829-3177 GCA_019455085.1 Chitinophagaceae bacterium | reverse complement strand
CTATCACCGGACAAAAAGCAGTACCTACCTACTCTAAGAAGGATATTTCAAACTTCAAACTCCGTAAGAACATGCCTATTGGCGCCAGAGTTACATTGCGCGGAGTGAAGATGTATGAATTTATTGACAGGCTGATATCTGTTTCGCTGCCAAGGGTGCGCGACTTTAAGGGTATCAACGAAAAGGCTTTTGATGGCAGAGGTAACTATACACTGGGTGTAACAGAACAGATCATCTTCCCCGAAATTGATATTGATAAAGTGAATAAGATCACGGGAATGGATATCACTTTTGTGACCTCAGCTGATACCAATGAAGAAGCGTATGCACTGCTGAAAGAATTGGGAA
>JACFNA010000267.1:0-2819 GCA_019455085.1 Chitinophagaceae bacterium | reverse complement strand
AATGCCTTTTAAAAATATTAAAAAGGGAGCATAAGCTCGCAGACAATAAAAATACTATGGCAAAACAGTCAGTAAAAGCAAGACAAGTAAAAAGAGAAAAATTAGCAGCTAAATATGCTGAAAAGCGTAAAGCACTCAAAGAAGCAGGCGACTATCGCGGCCTGGATCTGTTACCTCGTAACAGTTCTACCGTGAGGTTGAAGAACCGTTGCCAGCTCACCGGCCGTCCCCGTGGATATATCAGGCATTTTGGTATCTGCCGTGTGGTGTTCAGAGAAATGGCACTGGATGGAAAAATTCCGGGAGTAAAGAAAGCAAGCTGGTAATTAAATAATTCAAACGTAAGTAAATAACAGATAACAATGGTAACAGATCCGATAGCAGATTATCTAACCCGCATCAGGAATGCACAGATGGCCAATCACCGTATTGTGGAAGTGCCTGCAAGCAATCTGAAAAAGAGGATTACAGAAATACTGTATGATAAAGGTTATATCCTGAAGTACAAGTTTGAAGATGACAACAAACAGGGAATCATCAAAATAGCCCTGAAGTATGATCCTCAGACCAAGGTGCCGGCAATTCAGAGCCTTGAAAGAGTAAGCCGTCCGGGGTTGAGAACCTATTCCAAGCCTGCTGATTTCAGAAGAGTGAAGAATGGTTTGGGTATAGCTATCATTTCTACATCTAAAGGGGTTATGACTGATAAAGAGGCGATAGCACAGAATGTAGGTGGTGAAGTCCTTTGCAATATTTACTAAGAAGAAGGATACAAAAAAAGATATTTAAACAGACTTTAAAAAGCATAACAATGTCAAGAATAGGTAGAGCTCCGATACATTTGGAAAAAGGCGTAGAGGTAAAGGTAGGAGCAGACAATGTCGTTATTGTGAAAGGCCCCAAGGGTGAATTGCATCAGCCGATCGACAGGGATATTGCAGTGGAAGTAAAGGATGGAGTGGTAGAACTGAAGCGTCCTACGGATCAGATCAGGCATAGAGCACTGCATGGTTTGTCTCGTGCACTGGTGCAAAATATGGTTACCGGTGTTACCAAAGGGTACTCCACTACACTGGAGCTTGTGGGGGTAGGTTTTAAAGCATCAAACCAGGGCAACCTGCTTGACCTGAGCCTCGGATACTCTCACAATATCATTGTGGAAATTCCCAGCGAACTGAAGGTGACTACTGCTCAGGAAAAAGGTAAGAACCCTAAAGTTACTCTGACAGGAAGTGATAAACAATTGATAGGACAGGTAGCTGCAAAAATCAGAAGCCTGCGCAAGCCTGAACCATACAAGGGTAAGGGTGTGAAGTTTGAAGGTGAAGTGCTTCGCAGAAAAGCAGGTAAGTCGGCAGGAAAATAATTGGAGATAAAATAATTCCGGCAAAATCCGGAGTGAAAATCAGAATAAAATGAGTTCAAAAATTAGTGCAAGAACAAAGATACACTACCGTATCAGGAAGAATGTAAGCGGTACAGCTCAGAAACCACGTTTGAGTGTGTTCAGAAGCAATAAAGATATCTACGCTCAGTTGGTGGATGATCAGAATCATCAGACGCTGGCTTCAGCGTCAAGCCGTGAAAAGGATATTGCTGCCCAAAAAGTTACAAAAGTAGAAAGCAGCAAACTGGTGGGCGAAGCCATTGCACGCAAGTCTGCAGAGTTAGGCATCACCAGTGTAGTGTTTGACAGGAGCGGATATCTGTATCATGGTCGTGTAAAGGCTTTGGCAGAAGGTGCCCGTGAAGGAGGATTGAAATTTTAATAAAAACAATTGTCGGCAAGACAGCTTAGAAATACAGTCAAATGGTAAAATCTAATCAAAGAGTAAAAGGCTCAGACCTGGAATTAAAGGAAAAAGTTGTAGCCATCAACCGTGTTGTAAAGACAACAAAAGGAGGAAGGGCATTTAGCTTTTCAGCACTTGTAGTTGTTGGAGACGAAAATGGTGTAGTAGGCCAGGGAATGGGAAAGGCCAAAGAAGTACAGGAAGCCATTACTAAAGGAATCGAGGATGCGAAGAAAAATCTTATCCGCGTACCGGTTTCAAAAGGTACTATCCCTCACGAGCAATGGAGCAAGTCCGGCGCTGCAAGAATCATGATTAAGCCTGCTGCACACGGTACCGGCGTAATCGCAGGAGGTAGTATGCGTGCAGTACTGGAAAGTGCCGGAATCACTGACGTACTTGCCAAGTCAATGGGATCTGCTAATCCACAGAATGTGGTGAAGGCTACAGTGAAAGCACTCTCCATGTTGAGAGAACCTTCAGAAGTGGCTAAAACCAGAAACCTATCACTTAAAAAAGTTTTTAACGGTTAACTGAATTGTCAATTATGAAAAAGATTAAAATTACTCAGGTAAAAAGTGGTATTGACCGTCCGGAAAGGCAAAAGAAAACTCTGGTAGCTCTGGGCCTGAACAAAGTGAATGCCGTTAAAGAAGTTGAAGCCACACCTCAGATATTGGGTATGGTAAGAAAAGTAGAACATCTTGTAAAAGTGGAAGAACTGGGCTAACCGGTTCTTTCTTTTGTATATATTTTTTTAAAGCGAGCCTGGTACAAGGCGTTAAGTAAAACAAAGTACAATGAAATTACACAGTTTAAGACCTGCAAAAGGTGCGACCCACAGTCAGAAGAGGCTGGGTCGTGGAGAAGCATCCGGAAAAGGTGGCACTTCTACAAAAGGTAACAAAGGGGCACAAAGCCGCGCCGGATACAAAATAAAAATGGCTCACGAAGGTGGCCAGATGCCTATTCAGAGAAGGTTGCCCAAACGTGGATTTAAGAATAACAATCGCGTAGAATACAAAA
>JACFNA010000015.1 GCA_019455085.1 Chitinophagaceae bacterium | reverse complement strand
ACCCCCTATGTAAAAAGGAAACTTTTTCTTTTATTGGCTAAGTCAATAATTTTTCTATTATTGCAAAAATGACTTCTAACATTCTGAATTTTTGAGATGAGTAAAAAAGTAAAATATAGTATTGAATACCCGGTAAGATGTTCTCCAACTATTCTGTATGAATTTTTGTCTTCATCTTCCGGCCTGCAGGAATGGTTTGCAGATAAGGTTGAAGACAGAGATAATGGTTTCGACTTTTCATGGGCCGGCTCTACACAACATGCCACCGTGCTCGAAAAAGAAGAGAACAAATTTATCCGTTACCAGTGGGAAGATTCTGCAAAAGACGAGTTTTTTGAGTTCAGGATCGATAAATCAGAAGTCACCAATCAGACCATTTTGGTGGTAAGTGATTTTGCTGACAAATCAGATATAAAGGATGCCAGACAGCTTTGGGAAACTCAGATCAAGGATCTGCTATACAGAATAGGAAGTTAAATGCTGCTTTCCCGTACCTCCATTTAAGCCTGCCACCTTACATTTACGCTGCTTCATTTTAGGAAAGAATTACTTTTGTGCCTTCTGACGAAACCCATCGGTAAAGAAGATACAACAGCCGGGCTTATTCATGATCAAGAAACTAGATATACTTATTCTAAAAGCCTTCGCCGGCCCTTTTATAGGGGCCTTCTTTGTAACACTTTTTGTGTTCATGATGCAAATCCTCTGGAAGTATATCGATGACCTCGTGGGTAAAGGCCTCGATTTCCTCACGTTGGTAGAATTTCTGGTGTATGCGAGTGCTACCCTTGTTACGCTTTCACTGCCTATTTCTATCCTGCTGAGCAGTATTATGACGTTCGGAAAGCTGGGTGAGAATTTTGAACTCGTGGCCATTAAATCATCTGGCATTTCTTTCCTGCGCTTTATGAGGCCACTACTTCTGCTTACAGTAGTATTTACAGGAATCGCATTCGTCTTTGCCAACAATATTGAGCCGGTTGCCAACCTGAAGTTTGCACGGATTTATCATGACATCTATCGAAAGAGTCCGGCATTTGATCTAAGGCCCGGTGTGTTTTATAATGGCTTCTCAGGATTCTCTATCAAGATTGCAGAAAAGAAACAGGACAGTCTGTTGAAAGATATTGTAATCTTTGAGCTTACTAATACCCCGCGCGATAACGTAATCATTTCCAAAGATGGTAAAATGATTATGAGTAAGGATAAGAATTTTCTGGAATTTCACCTCACGGACGGACACCGCTACCAGGAAGAATACGATTATGACCCTGAAAAGACAGAATTCGTAAATCTGGGTTTCAAAGATTACACAAAACTCTTTGACCTTAGTCAGCTCAATCTGCAGAAAACATCCGACAGCGCTTTTATGAATAATATCCGCATGAAAAGCGTAAGACAACTTGGGGAAGACCTGGATTCTCTGAGAAGGATTCCCGACAGTACTGATAAAGCTATGGCGCTCAGCTTCTCCTCTTATTTACGCTACGACCGATATAAAGATTCTGCAATCATCGAACGGGCACCAACAACCGATTCAGGATCATTAACCAGGGTAGATACTGCATCTGCTTTAAAAAATCAGACCGATACAGCTACAGGGTTCACCAGGCTGATTCCGGACTCTGCCAGATTGATGATAAAGAACATGGCCATCACCTCGGTGGACAACTTCAGGAACCTGATAAGAATGAGTAAGGAAGAAAGAGAGACACTAAAAAAGGACACTATTCTTTACCAGATAGAATGGCATAAAAAATTCAGCCTTGCGGTGGCCTGCCTCGTGCTGTTTCTAATAGGCGCCCCATTGGGATCCATCATCAGGCGTGGCGGATTGGGCCTGCCACTTGTGGTGGCGCTTCTGTTTTTTATGGTATTTTATCTATTGATGATCTTCGGTGCCAAATTTGCAAAAGACCAGGTATTACCGGTAGTGCTGGGTATGTGGCTTCCTGTAATTGTACTTACACCCGTCGGGATATTTCTCACATACAAAGCCATGCACGACTCACAATTATTTAATAAGGAATTTTATTACAGGCTCGGCAGACAGCTAAAGAAAGTGGTATCCTTTAAAAAAGAATCAGCGTTGCACAACGCATAGCCGGGAATAGTCCTAAAATAGACTCAGCCTTTGAAGTAGAAGTGTTTCCGGAGAAACCGGTGTCACAACTAATCAAAGGCTGATTTTTGAAAAGCAATCTGAAACAAATTTAAGAATAACTTTTTATCATTTCCAAAAATTAAAATACACATTGGGTATTTTTTAAGAGAAATTGCCTCTTTCAAAAGTGGTATATTCGTAGCCCTCTAAAAATTCAAATTGTATTTTATTATGAATGAATGGAAAGCATATCAGGAACAGCATAAAGACAGGTTTCTGAACGAAATGATGGACTTACTCAGAATCCCCTCAGTAAGTGCACAAAGCGAACATAAAAAGGATATGGCTACCTGTGCTGAAGCTGTAAAAAACAGCCTCCTCGCCGCCGGAGCCGACAAGGCTGAAGTAATGGCTACTTCGGGGATCCCTGTAGTGTATGGGGAGAAGATTATTGATCCGGCCCTGCCGACAGTACTCGTTTATGGACATTACGACGTGCAACCGGTTGAGCCTCTGGAACTGTGGAATACAGGTCCCTTTGAACCTACCATAAAGGATGGAAAAGTGTATGCCCGCGGGTCAGCAGATGATAAGGGCCAATTCTTCATGCACGTTAAAGCGCTTGAAGTGATGGCAAAGACAAACACCATGCAGACAAATATCAAATTCCTCATCGAAGGAGAAGAAGAAGTAGGATCGCCCAGTCTCGGCCAATTTGTCCACGACCACAAAGAACTTCTGAAGGCAGACGTCATCCTGATCAGTGACAGTGCCATGCTGAGTATGGATACGCCATCTCTGGATGTGGGTATGCGTGGCTTGTCATATATAGAAGTAGAAGTGACAGGTGCAAACCGCGACCTGCACAGCGGCACGTATGGCGGTGCAGTAGCAAACCCTATTACAATCCTGGCCAAAATGATTGCAGACTGCCACGACAGCAACAACCATATTACCATTCCCGGATTCTACGACGATGTGCTGACTGCCACCGAAGAAGAGAGAGCTTTAATGGCAAAGGCACCTTTCGACGAGGAGGAATACAAGAAAGAAATTGGTATCAAAGCACTTTGGGGCGAAAAAGGATATACCACTTTTGAAAGAACAGGTATCCGCCCTACCCTGGAGCTTAATGGCATTTGGGGCGGATATACCGGCGAAGGCTCTAAAACCGTGTTGCCGTCAAAAGCTACCGCCAAGATATCAGCGCGGTTAGTACCCAACCAGTCATCTAAGAAAATGACTAAACTTTTGCTGGACTATTTCTCATCAGTAGCGCCTGAAGGCGTGACCGTTAAAGTGTTTGAACATCACGGCGGAGAGCCTTATCTGACCCCAATCGACAGCAAAGGGTATAAAGCCGCAGCCAAAGCAATCCAGCAGACATTTGGTAAGGAGCCTGTGCCTGTAAGAGGCGGAGGAAGCATTCCCATTTGCTCAATACTGGAGCGCGAACTGGGAATCAAAATTATCTTTATGGGATTTGGGCTTGACAGTGATGGCTTGCATTCCCCTAATGAAAAGTATGGGATTGAGAACTTCTATAAAGGAATTGAAACCATCCCCTACTTCCATAAATATTTCGCAGAAAAATAAATATCTACAAGCAAAATGTCTTCAGTTACCGATTGAGGACATTTTGCTTTATAAAGCATAAATCCATAGAAACCTGATTGATATGAAAAACTTTCTGGCTGTCGCATTAATATGCATTGTTACGACTTCCTTCGGGCAGGAAAAGAATTTTACTTTATCCGGCAATATTCAGCATCTCGATACCAGATACATCCGTGTCTTTTTGAAAGACAGTACACAACCACGTGGATACTTCATTGATTCTATCCCTGTTAAAGACAGCAGTACATTCACCTACCAGATGCACATTGGCAAAATGGAATACCTGACCCTGATGCCCGGAGTGGATCGTACAGTGAAACGAACCAAAGATGGCAGAGGTTATTATCCTGCCAAATCTTCTATGTTACAGTTCATTGCCACACCAGGCGGCAAGGTTCACTTCACGGGAAAGATCACAGATTACGTAGATGCATACCCTTCAGGCGATGATGCCAATGCAGACCTTGCTTTTCTGAACAGGCAATTGAATCCAATGCTGAACAAGAGTGTAAACCTGATGGTAGCAATCAGCGATAGAAAAGACACCTCAGAACCCGAGGTCAGGAAAATAAATGCCGAAATAGAGGCTCTGGATAAGCAGGCCGACAGCATAAAACTTGCATTCGTAAACAGTCATCCTTCTTCTGTTGCCGGAGCCTGGGCTTTAGGAGACATGATGGTCCGTTCCCAAATCAGCAATGAAGAGGCTATTAACCTTTTCAAAAAGATGGATAAAGAAAAACTGGTTGGGACTCCTTTCTACAATGAGGTAGCTCAGAGAGTGGACGGACTGCTGGCCACAGCCATAGGCAAGGAGTCGCCCGAACTGGTTTCAACGAATACCTATGACAGGAAAAAATTTGACCTCAAAACTCTCAGAGGAAAATATGTGATACTCGACTTCTGGGGTACCTGGTGTATGCCCTGTATTTCAGGGATGCCGAAAATGAAAGAATATCACGACAAATACAGAAACAGGATGGAGATAGTGGGGATTGCCCAGGAGTCGGATGATGGCACAAACTGGCGCACTTTTCTCGATAAAAACAAAGATTATCACTGGCACCAGATCCTAAACCGGCCGGAGAATGATCTGATTCTGAAATTCAGCGTGGCCGGATTTCCCACAAAAATCATTTTGGACCCTAATGGCAGGATCGTAGGCCGCTTTGTGGGAGAAGACGAGGCCATCTACAACAAACTGGACGAATTACTGAAGTAAGATTCTGTACCGGATTTAAGATGGCAATTTCTGCAGGCATCCATAGAGGAAGGCATCCTGAGAAAGCCTGTAGCTTTCCGGATACCTTTCCTTATGAAAACTTTACCAACCAATTCAATAATTTTGCCGCATGGTTCCCGCAAAAAATATAAGGTCTTTATCTCAGGAAGAATTGACGGAATGGTTTCTTGCCAGAGGAGAAAAGAAATATCGCGCCAATCAGGTTTGGGAATGGCTTTGGAAAAAACAGGCACGTCATTTTGATGACATGACCAATATCAGCAAAGAGTTGAGAGACGAGATGAGCACGGCCTTTACTTTTCCGGCACTTTCACTCCATACCACTCAGCACAGCATTGACGGCACAATCAAAGCAGGATTTAAGACATCTGACGGCAACATCATGGAAGGTGTGCTGATTCCTACGGACGGCAGACAGACTGCCTGCGTGAGTTCGCAGGTAGGATGCAGCCTTGGATGCAAATTCTGCGCAACCGGTTTTATGGGACAGCTGCGGAATCTGACATTTGATGAGATATTTGACGAAGCGGCCATGCTTAACGAACTGGCTCTCAAACATCAGGGAAAGAAGCTTAGCAATATTGTCTATATGGGCATGGGTGAACCTATGCTGAATTACAGGAATGTATTGAAATCAATAGAGCGAATCACCTCAAATGACGGGTTGGCTATGAGCCCGCGCCGAATCACTGTTTCTACATCCGGAATTGCAAAGATGATCAAACGCCTGGGTGACGACGAAGTGCGGTTTCACCTTGCGCTGTCGCTCCATGCAGCAAGCGATGAGAAGAGAAGCAGGATTATGCCCATCAACGACAGCAACAATATTGAATCACTAATGGAGGCGTTGGAATATTTCTACGCAAAGACAAAGAACGATATCACCTACGAATACATTTTATTTAAAGATTTAAATGACAGTCTGAAAGACGCAGATGATCTCATAAAATTATATCGCAGAGTTCCCGTACGGCTAATTAATCTTATCGAATACAATCCAATTGATCAGGCAGACTTTGAAAAGCCTGACAGGGAGAAAATCCAGAAGTTTATGGATTATCTCGCTGCGCATCGTGTCAACGTGCGCCTTAGATTAAGTCGTGGAAAAGATATTGATGCGGCCTGCGGCCAACTTGCCAATAAAGGAATGGAAAAATCAGCTATCAGGCATTAATTTCTATCCAGGAGTTCATCGATTCTTACCAATTCATACCCCTTATCCTTCAGAATGGTTATTAGCTCAGGGAGCCTGAGAAAAAACTTGTCTGTTCTTAATGGCCCGGCCCCTGCATGTATTAGTAAAATAGAACCATTAGTTCCGTTGCGGCTATTTGTCTCAAACTTCAATACCCTGTTGAAAATAGTATCAGAAGACAGATACCTTTTACCCATGTCGGGAGTGGTATAATCTGCGTTTGATGATGAGCCCGGAGTAAAGTTGACTATCTGCAGTCCCATTGCAGTAGCCCATGCAGAAATTGTATCGTTATACCATTCATACGGCGGTAAGAAATACCTGACTTCATTCTTCCGAATTCCAAAATATTTCTTCAGCTGAGAAAATCCTTTCCTCAAATCCGATTCAAACTCTTTCCGTGTCACTAACAGGCTGTCACGCTTGCCCCAGTCACAATACAGTAAATGTCCATAGGAATGCGTAGAGACATAATTTCCGTTTTTCATAAGGCTTCTTGTAGCCTTGCGATAATTCTTATTCTTAAAAAATCTTCCGGTAAAGAAAAAAGACCCCTTAACCCCGCTTGCTCTTAAAGTGCTATCTATAAATCCCAGACCTTCGGCATACTCATCTGCACTAAAGATCAGCGCCATTTTTTTTGATGTCTGATCACCGCGGATAATACCTCCATGAACGATTGTAAAGTCCGACTGAGCCAAAATTGTGAAAGGCACCATTAATAAGAAGAACACAAAATTGCAGAATAGTCTTATCATCATCAGGCCTTGATTACTTCTCCTTTTAAGACAGTGAAGTTAAGTTTTAAATCTTTTGACAGGCAGATCAGATCAGCAACATACCCCTCTTTGATACTACCTGATTTTCTGAATCCGGCAACTCGTGCGGGGTAGAGCGAAGCCATCCTCAACGACTCTTCCACCGATTCACCCACATGCTTTACCATGTTACTGATCGCATGCGGCATGGTGAGTGCAGAACCCGATAAAGTGCCATCAGGCAATACATACCTGTTACCTTTTCGTATGTGCTTGTACCCACCCTTCATTGTTGCAGCCACAGCATCAGTAATGAAAAATAACCTTTGCCCCATCTGTTGCTTTGCAATCTTCACCGCTTCATAACCCACATGGATACCATCCACAATTATACTGGCATGCACCCGGTTATCCAGAAAGGAGGCACCCGGCAATCCCGCATCCCTGTGATGTAGTGGCGACATTGCATTATACAAATGAGTGACTGCAGTAATTCCATTATCAAACCCTCTAATCGCTTCGCTGAATGTAGCGTTACTGTGGCCTGCCGAAAGCAGCACACCATAATCACGCAACAAATGAATGACCCTTCTATCGCACACTTCAGGTGCAAGGGTCATCATCTTCACCACACCATCTGCAAACTTCAGAAAGGTTTTAAGTTCATTGTAATCCGGTTTTTTGATATATGCTGTCAAATGTGCTCCCCGTTTTTGAGGATTGATATAGGGGCCTTCGAGTTGAATCCCTCTTAAAGCCGGATGGGGATTATCTCTTACAATCTCTACTGCCCGGCGGAATACATCAAAACTATTGGTTGCCAGTGTCATAAAGTATGATGTAGTCCCCTGTTTCACAATGCTGTCAGAGATACGCTTCAACGATTCTGCCGTAAGCTCTGCCGAAAATAAATCTTTCCCTGCGCCATAAATCTGTAGATCCACACACCCGGGCGCCAGAATTCCCTCCTTACAATCTATCTCCTCCACTCCTTTGGGTACAGTATGCGCTACTCCTTTTATCTTCCCCTGCGCTACGAGCAATACACGTTCTTTAAGAAATTTTTCTCCTCCGAAAATAGAGGCGTTGGTAAATGCAATCATTTCAAAATATATTTCTCAAAGGTGGTAAAATCATTCTACAAATGAAAATCACAATCACAGAAAAATCCTGACATTGCATTTAAGTTATCTTCACCGGATGAAAAGAATCGGAATCATTTCTGACACTCATGGATATCTGCCTCCGGTAGTATTCGAACACTTTAGGGATTGTGATGAAATATGGCATGCAGGAGATTTTGGCGAAGGGGTTTCAGAATCTTTGAAAGCCTTTAAACCACTGAGGGGCGTATATGGTAATATAGATAGTGCTGCAATCCGAAAAGAATTTCCCGAACAAATTGTTTTCAATTGTGAAAAAGTAAAGGTATTAATCAGGCACATTGGCGGATATCCTCCGAAATACAATGCAGAATCCAGGAAAGAACTTTTAATACACCGTCCTCAACTCTTTATAGACGGCCATTCTCATATTCTGAAAATAATGTACGATAAAGAGTTAGAGTGTTTGCACATTAATCCCGGCGCTGCAGGGAATCAGGGTTGGCACAAAGTCAAGACTATCGTCACACTCGATATTGACGGCGCTGAAATGAAAAACTGTAAAGTGATAGAACTAAATTAGCCTACTCAACCAGTTGCCTCTTATATAGCTGCACCGTATTTTCCAATCCATAATATAGTGCATCCGAAATAAGCGCATGGCCAATAGACACCTCCTCCAGACCGCGTATATTTTCTGCAAAGAAACGCAGGTTATCCAGATCCAGATCGTGCCCGGCATTTATACCAAGATCATACGCCATGGCTACCCGGGCCGCATCGATGTATGGATCAATGGCCTTCTGCCGTGCCCCCTGTTTATAGGCTGCTGCAAAGCTTTCTGTATATAATTCTATCCTATCGGTACCGCACTCTTTAGCATGCTTTACCATCTCTTCGGAAGGATCCACAAAAATACTGGTACGGATACCCGCCTGACGAAAAACAGCGATAATCTCTTTAAGATAACTTTTATGCGTAATCGTATCCCATCCATGATCAGAAGTGATCTGTTCCTGAGCATCCGGCACAAGCGTTACCTGATCAGGATGCACCGCCAGTACCAGATCTACAAACTTCTGCTCACGCGGATTCCCTTCAATGTTAAACTCTGTACTAATAACCTTCTTCAGATCATATACATCCTGATATCGGATATGCCTCTCGTCAGGCCTTGGATGCACAGTGATACCATCTGCTCCAAAATTTTGTATATCTACAGCAGCCTTTATCACATCCGGCGTATTGCCTCCCCGTGCATTTCGCAACCAGGCAATCTTATTAATGTTCACTGAAAGCTTTGTCATCCTGCAAAATTAGGAGTAATCCGGTGCCTAATTGTATTCAAAAAGCAAAAAGCCATCAGGCGCTGTGGCTATTTAAAGTATTGGCTTCTTTAACACTTTCTATCTAGAATATTTTACTGCGCTTCTATTCCATTCGCCCGATTCTTTATTTATCTTTACCCACAGTTATTATTTCCGGGATTTGCACATGCTTGAGAATGAAGAAATAAATGCGCTTTTTTACCTGATCGAAGATCCGGACGAGAAGGTTTTCGACTCTGTTTCTACAAAGCTCATCTCCATGGGTAAAGGGATATTACCCAACCTCGAACACCTCTGGGAAAATACGCCTGATGAAGCGCTGCAACGGCGTATTGAAATGATAATTCACAAACTGCATTTTCAGGATTTGGTAAAAGAATTTACCGACTGGCACAAGGACTCGCCGGATCTCCTGCAGGGAGCCCTGCTTGTATCCAAATATATGTATCCTGATTTGTCGCATACCAGAACTTTTCAGGAAGTAGAACGGCTCAGAAGAAATATCTGGATGGAACTTAATAGTTATCTGACTCCTATGGAGGAGTCTGCTGTTATCTCAGCAATTCTCTTTAACTATTATAAACTACAGGGTAACACGATTAGTTACGATATTCCCGATGATTTTCTTTTACCTAAACTGATAGAAAATAAAAGGGGTAATGCCATCTCAACAGGGATTCTTTATCTCATACTCGCGCAGATGCTCGATGTTCCCATTGCAGCAATAAAAATACCCAGGCAGTTTATATTAGCCTACTTCGTTACTGAATACGAATACCCTGACCCTGTCAAAAAAAGAACTGAACAAATTCAATTCTATATTGATCCGCTCAACGGCCAGGTATATTCACAGAAAGATGTAGAAGAGTATTTCAAAAGAAATTCAAGAGAGCTTCTTCCCGAATACTTTAAACCTATGAACACGGTAGAAACTATCCGCTACCTGCTTGAAGAACTTGGCTCCTGCTTCACAAAGGAAAACAACCGCTACAAGAAAGAGGACTTAATAACCCTGGCAAAAAAGTTAGATGAATAAGGAAACCGAGCCTCGATTCCATGTGTATAAGTCTCCTATCGGTGACATCCGGATTCAGGTAAAGGACGGTAAAATTCTGGTTATCGAATTCAGAGAGGTGGATGACCCACTCGACGCATTTGCCACTAAGGCCGATGAACAAACCTTCTTGAAATGCTGCCTCCAACTTGATGAGTACTTCAGTGGAAAACGGATGAATTTCACAGTGCCTTTACAGGCAAATGGAACAGATTTTCAGAAATCGGTATGGCATGAGCTTTCCAAAATACCTTTTGGCAAGACGGTCAGTTATATGGACATCGCCCGAAGGCTCCACAATCCCGGTAGCATCAGAGCTGTAGGATCTGCAAACGGGAAAAATCCTATCTCCATTATCATTCCCTGCCATCGGGTAATAGGGAGCGATGGAAGCCTCACCGGTTACGGCGGAGGGCTATGGAGAAAAAAGTGGCTTCTGGACCATGAGAATAAAGTAGCCAACGGTCTGCAATCACTTTTCTGATAAGTGTTTATCTCGCGGGGGCTTTCAATTGCGGCGTTGTTTTTGATTGAATATTCATAAAAAGTTATGAGCACCCGGGTTCCTGCTGTCCACAAAGAACAACATGTAAATAGTTCAGCCCTTATCAGAGATGTAGTGATAGGCATGAGCGATGGCCTCACAGTTCCTTTTGCACTGGCCGCAGGACTCACAGGAGCAGTCGCTGAAAGCTCGATAATAGTAATAGCCGGCCTTGCCGAAATTGCAGCCGGAAGTATTGCAATGGGGTTGGGCGGATATCTGGCCGGAAAAACTGATCAGGACTACTACCTCAGTGAGCGCAGGCGCGAAGAAAAGGAAGTGGAGACAGTACCCGAAATCGAGAAGGAGGAAGTACGTGATTTCTTCAGATCTATTGGCCTGAGTGAATCCACCCAGAAAGTGGCTACAGAGGAGATTTCGCGCGACAAAAAACAATGGGTGGATTTTATGATGAAATTTGAATTGGGGCTTGAAACGCCGGATCCGCTTCGCGCCAGAAAAAGTGCACTGAATATCGGGATTTCATACGCAATCGGCGGACTTATCCCTTTATTCCCCTATTTCCTGATATCCGACTCGCGTCGCGCAATTGTGTATTCAATAATAGCGGCAGCTATCAGCCTGTTTGTCTTTGGTTACTTCAAGAGTAAATCAACAGGAGTTCCCGTAATTTCAGGAGCCCTCAAGATTGTATTGATTGGTGCCACTGCGGCTGCAAGTGCATTTATCATTGCGAGACTTCTTCAATAATCATATCATAGGCCAAAAAACTACCTGTCGGATGCAAGACATCTGCGGAGCAAAATCTAAAGTTTGTATAACATTTAGTTGGTTAAATTTGCGCCATGCCTTACCTGAGAATCATTGCTAGCGGACTTATAGTGCTGTTTTTCAGTGCCTGCACAGGAAACCAGAATAATACAGTAAAACCCAGACTGAATACAGCCACTCTTACCGACCTCGAAAAAGCTGTTGCCAGCTATCCTGACTCTGCCACACTGGTACAGGAACTTATTCAGGCTTATCACAAGCGGGGCAACTACGATTCTGCCATAGCCATTGCAGAGCGCACTGTAAGGCGCGATACGGGTAATTCGTATATGTGGAATGTGCTTGCTTCCCTCAAGTTTGAATCAACTGACACGCTGGGAGCCATCGATGCCCTGGAGCATGCCATTGGTAATTATCCGCTTCCTGAATACTATGTGGCGCTCGCCACTATTTATGCTGGAATGAAAAATAAGAATGCGCTGCACATTACAGATTACCTTTTAGAAAATACCCCTACCAAAAACTGGGACGATGCTTATTTCATCAAAGGCTATTATTACAATTGCATTGGCCAACCACTGAAGGCTATCCCTTACCTGGACAGTTGCCTGGGCTCCAACTATACTTACATGTACGCCTATCGTGAAAAAGCAATTGCGATGTACGACCTCAAAAAATATGAAGAGGCTGTCAGAATACTTACCAAGGCTGTTACTATTCAGAACAATTATGAGGAAGGATATTACTGGCTTGGCAGGGCCTATGAAAAACTAAATAAGAAAGACAGTGCAATTGAAAGCTATCAATTTGCACTTTTGTATGATAATGAATTTCCTGAAGCCAGGGAAGCACTGGAAAAACTTACCAAAAAATAAATGCTATGGCCTTAATCGCTCCTTCACTGCTGTCGGCTGATTTTCTAAATCTCGAAAGAGACTGTAAGATGCTTGATAAAAGTGAAGCAGACTATTTTCACCTGGATGTAATGGATGGCAGATTTGTACCCAACATCAGTTTTGGAATGTCCATCATCAAACAAATGAGAAAAACCACTTCAAAATTTTTTGATGTACACCTTATGATCCTGGAACCAGAAAAATATGCTGAAGACTTCAGAAAGGCCGGAGCCGATGGCCTGACAGTACACCTTGAAGCCTGTGTTCATCTGCATCGCAACCTGCAACAAATCCGGTCACTGGGTATGAAGACGGGCGTCGCGATTAATCCACACACACCAGTTGACCTGCTCAGAGATGTAATTCACGACATCGACCTGGTATGCCTGATGAGCGTGAACCCGGGGTTTGGTGGCCAGTCATTCATCCCACACTCCCTTCAGAAAATAAAGGACCTCAGGCAGTTAATCACAGAAAGGAATACACACACGCTCATCGAGGTGGACGGAGGTGTGAATACTGAAAATGCCGGGACCATCATTGCTGCCGGTGCAGATGTATTAGTGGCAGGAAACGCCGTTTTTTCTTCCCCTGACCCTTCGGCCACCATCAGTCAGCTAAAAAAATTATAGTTATCTGAGGCTGTCCCCAATTTGCCGTAAAACAGGAATTGCCTGAACAATAAAATTAGGCTCTTTGGGATCCCATACAAAACTCTTAATCATGACATGCCTCATCTTTGCATAGCCTTTCATGGCATCCTCATCATTATAGAAACAATCTTTCCATTTAAGGTTTAGATTCTTATCAGATTGTAGTCCGATACCCCCCTGGTAGAAATTCAGGATGTTGGGTAATCCCACAAAAGATATCCGGGTAGCGCCTCCACGGGCATATCCTTCCAGATAGTACTGAAAGAAACGCACATAATCCTTACAACGCTGCAAAATCTGGGCATCAGTCTCGGCCTGTGGTGGTTTTTGCATCCAGGACGAATTTTCGATCCTGAAAGGATTGGTTTCTATATCCGGCCACCATGTATCTGTTGCCTGGTATTTCAGAGAAGTGATTTCATCACCCACCTTCCTTTCCATACGGAGCACCTCTTTGTTTACCTCCAATATCTTGTAAGCCGCACTTTTGTTATTACCATAGTCCGCATTTATCACATCCCCTTCTCTGCTATAGGTACCCCGGAGCATCAGCCCTCCCGGATTTTCCAACAGTTGTCCATTGGCCATAAATACGATTCCCGGCATCAGATCCACACCATTCTCCTTAGTAATCACATCACGCTGCAACGGATGTTCGGCATCTGCGAGCGTCCAGTACTGACAAAGCAATGCAGTAGTATCACCTATGCGGTCAGGAGGTGTACCAAAAGAAGTCTTTTCGCTATCTGACCCACAGCCAAATAAAAAAATTACAGCTAAAATCCATATATATCTCATGGGGTAAAGATAAAGAAATTGGTTTCTTATGCCGCACTTCCCAGAAACAGGTTTTATGACAAAAGTGAAAGCTACTTTCATTAACCTTACTTTTCCGTTCTTTGCAAAAAATTTCTTTATGGGATACACGGTGGCGATAGTGGGCAGGCCAAATGTTGGGAAGAGTACTTTCTTCAACAGAATGCTGGGAGAAAGAAAAGCAATCGTAGATGACCAGAGCGGTGTGACAAGAGACCGGCAATACGGAATTGCAGAATGGACGGGAAGATCATTTGACCTCATCGACACCGGCGGATTCGTGGCCGGAAGCGACGACGTATTTGAAAGAGAGATCAGAAAGCAGGTACATACAGCAATTGAAGAGGCCAATGCGATTGTATTCATGACCGATGTCACAACCGGCATTACAGGGCCTGACAATGAAGTCGCTGACCTGTTGAGAAGAACAGATAAGCCCGTGTATCTCGTAGTAAACAAAGTCGATAATTTTGAGAGGCAACTCGATGCAGCAGAGTTTTACGCTCTCGGATTCGAAAAAGTATTTTATGTGTCTTCCATTTCCGGTACCGGGACGGGCGAACTGCTGGACGAAATAATTAAAGATATCCCTGAAAACGTGGCCAGTGAGCCCACTTCCCTGCCTAAGATTGCAATCATCGGGCAACCCAACGTGGGAAAGTCTTCTCTGCTTAATGCCCTTACCGGCCAGGAACGTACTATCGTAAGTGATATTGCCGGCACCACAAGAGACTCTGTGCACACACATTATAATCTCTTCGGAAAAGAATTTATACTAATAGATACCGCCGGGCTGCGGCGTAAAAATAAAGTAGGCGAAGACCTGGAGTTTTACTCCGTAATCCGCGCCGTGAAGGCGATGGATGAGGCGGATGTATGCCTGCTTTTGATTGATGCGGTAAACGGAATTTCTGCGCAGGATCTCAACATTTATTCAATGGCCGCAAAAAAAGGCAAAGGAATTGTTGTATTGGTAAACAAGTGGGATCTGGTGCAGAAAGAAACCAACACACTCCGTGATTACGAAAAACAACTGAAGAAAAAGCTGGCTCCATTTAACGATGTCCCCATTTTGTTTATATCCGCACTGGAAAAAACGAGAATTTTTCAGGCTGTAGAAACAGCGCTGGAGGTATATCAAAAAAGACAAGCTAAAATACCCACTTCCCAACTTAATGAAACAATTCAAAAAGCGCTGGAATCATATCGTCCACCGGTTTTCAGAGGCCATGCCATCAAGATAAAGTACGTGACACAGTTGCCTACCCAGGTAACTTCTTTTGCTTTCTTTTGCAACTACCCTACAGAAGTGAAGCAACCATACAGAAACTACCTTGAAAACCAGCTCAGAGAAAATTTCGATTTAAAAGGGGTTCCCATCAGGCTTTTTTTCAGAAAAAAATAACAGAAATCCCGTACTGTGCACAATCCCTGTAACTCACTGAGTTAACAGCAGGCAAAACACCATAAGAATCCTTAATATTTCCCAAAATCGACACGATTCTTGTTTATACTATTTTGTATAAACAGCCGATTACGGTAAGTTTGCACGATAAAAATTTAACTTTCTAAAATTAATTGAATGAGTGATGAAATGCAGCTCCTCGAAGAGCGCGTGAACAGGGAGTACGAGTTTGGATTTACCACTGATATTGAGACAGATACTATTCCAAAAGGACTGAACGAAGATGTGGTCAGGTTGATTTCTAAAAAGAAAAATGAACCTGAATGGCTTTTAGAATGGCGTCTGAAGGCATTCCGCCACTGGCAAACACTAAAAATGCCCAAATGGGCACATCTGAAGTACCCCGAAATAGATTTTCAGGACATCATTTACTATGCGGCACCCAAGACCAACAAAGTAAAGCCCGACAGCCTGGATGAAGTAGATCCGGAATTGCTCAAGACGTTTGAAAAATTGGGCATTAGCCTGAAAGAACAAAAAAGGCTCACAGGAGTGGCTGTGGACGTGGTGATGGACAGTGTTTCGGTGGCCACCACCTTTCAGAGTCAGCTTGCTGAGAAGGGAATCATATTCTGCTCTATGAGCGAAGCCATTCAGAAACATCCGGATCTGGTAAGAAAATATCTGGGCACGGTAGTTCCGATGACAGACAACTTTTTCGCAGCACTGAATTCAGCGGTATTCTCTGATGGTTCTTTTTGCTACATCCCCAAAGGTGTTCGCTGTCCGATGGAACTATCCACCTACTTCAGGATTAACCAGGAAAACTCCGGACAGTTTGAGCGCACCCTGATCGTAGCCGAAGATGGAGCTTATGTGAGCTATCTGGAAGGGTGTACTGCACCAAGGCGCGACGAGAATCAACTCCATGCCGCTATTGTAGAAATCCTTGCCGGTGATGAGGCTGAAGTAAAATACTCCACTGTCCAGAACTGGTATCCGGGCGATGAAAACGGTGTCGGAGGCGTGTACAATTTCGTAACCAAGAGAGGACTGTGCCGCGGGCATCATTCCAAGATATCATGGACACAGGTAGAAACCGGATCTGCCATCACCTGGAAATATCCAAGTGTTATTTTGAAAGGTGATTATAGCATTGGAGAGTTTTACTCGGTAGCACTTACCACAGGTGCACAGCAGGCAGATACCGGCACAAAAATGCAACACATCGGTAAGAATACACGCAGCAGAATCGTATCAAAAGGTATCAGTGCCGGAAAATCGCAAAACAGTTACAGAGGGCTTGTTCATGTAGCAAAAGGCGCAGAAAATACCAGAAACTTCTCACAATGCGATTCGCTTCTTCTGGGAGATAAATGCGGGGCACATACGTTTCCATATATCGAATCCAGGAATAATACTGCAATCGTAGAGCATGAAGCTACCACTTCAAAGATTGGAGAAGACCAGCTCTTCTATTGCGAGCAGCGTGGCCTCGACGCAGAGAAAGCTGTAGCGCTTATCGTCACAGGATTCGCAAAAGAGGTAATGAACAACCTGCCCATGGAATTCGCAGTAGAAGCACAAAAATTACTCGCTGTGAGCCTTGAGGGCAGCGTAGGTTAATAATCAATATTCAAACATTCAAAATCACACAATAGAAATGCTATCAATTAAGAACATTCACGCATCTATAGAAGGAAAAGAAATCCTGAAAGGGCTCAGCCTCGATGTAAAAGCAGGAGAAGTACACGCTATCATGGGGCCTAACGGTTCAGGAAAGAGCACACTGGCATCCGTACTTGCCGGAAGAGAAGAATACGAAGTCACAGAAGGAACTATCGACTTTGGCGGCAAAGAATTGCTGGAACTCTCCCCGGAAGAAAGAGCAAAGGAAGGGTTATTTCTGGCCTTTCAATACCCCGTAGAGATTCCCGGTGTAAGTACAACAAACTTTATTAAAGCGGCACTCAATGAAAAGAGAAAATACCAGGGGCTTGAGCCACTGGATGCAGCAAGCTTTCTGAAACTTCTGAAAGATAAGGCTGCATTGCTGGAATTAGACAAATCGCTGCTAAGCCGCTCACTCAACGAAGGATTCTCCGGTGGAGAAAAGAAGAGAAACGAAATTTTTCAGATGGCTGTCCTCGATCCGAAACTGACAATACTGGACGAAACTGATAGCGGGCTGGATATTGATGCGCTCCGCATAGTGGCAAAAGGTGTGAACACCCTGCGCAATGAAAGCCACGCTATTATTGTAATTACCCACTACCAGCGTCTTCTGAATTATCTGCAGCCCGACTTCGTGCATGTGCTGATGAACGGACGAATTGTAAAATCCGGAGGAAAAGAACTTGCATTGGAACTGGAAGAAAAAGGATACGATTTTATCAAAGAAGAAATGCAGGAATCACTTACTGCCTAATATCAGAAGGAAAAGATGAATACAATCAAGACAGAATATTTAGAAGAACGATTTAACGAGTTGCTCTCAGCACAGCCTGAAAGTAAATTGAAGTCCTGGCAGAAAGAAGGATTTCAGACATTTACCAAAGTAGGACTGCCCACGCTGAAGAATGAGGAATGGAAATATACAGGTATCAGCAGGCTCTTCACACGAGATTTTTCAATCCCATCAAAGGGAACAGAAAGCATCAGTAGAGAGATTGTTGAAAAAGCAGCAATGCCGGGCGCATCCGCAATGAACCACCTGGTTTTCCTCAACGGCAAACTCAATCTTGAGCTCTCTGCATTTAAAAAGTCTGACGACTTTGAAATATGCACACTCGAAGAGGCATATAATGGCAAATACAGGGACGATGTAGAAGCTTATTTCAACAAAAGCAGCCTGGTAACCAAAGATGGAATACACGCACTCAATACTTCATTCATGAATGACAGTGTATTCATCAAGGTAAATAAAGGCCATGAAGTTTCCATGCCCGTGTATTTCAACCATATCTTCGACGCCACACACAACCATCTTCTGGCGAGCCCCAGATCACTGGTCATAGTGGAGGAAGCAGCCAAAGTTGAAATTATAGAAAGCTATTACACGCATGGAAGCATGGACAGTTTCAGCAATGAGGTTGTGGAGATTATTGCGAAGGAAAATTGCCAGATCGAAGCTTACAAAATTCAAAATGACACTCCAAACGGAAACCATGTGGGTACCACCCATATCCGCCAGATAGGCAAATGCCTTGTCAACACAGTGACTATTTCGTTGAACGGAGGGATGATCCGCAACAACACGGACATCATCATGGAGAAGGATGCCAATGAAGCACACATGTACGGCCTGTACTTTTTGAAAGGTCATACACATGTCGACAACCATACACTGGTGGATAACACGAAACCCTTGTGTTTCAGTAACGAACTTTATAAGGGAATAATCGATGATTATGCGACAGGTGTTTTCAGCGGAAAAATAATCGTAAGGCCTGATGCACAAAAAATAAATGCTTACCAGTCAAACAAAAATATCTTATTGTCGCCAACCGGGACTATAAATACCAAACCGCAACTTGAAATCTACGCTGACGACGTCAAGTGTTCACATGGTTGTACGGTGGGACGTCTGGATGAGGAAGCATTATACTACCTGAGAGCCAGGGGTATTAATAAGGACCTTGCCAAATCCATGCTTTTGAAAGCATTTGCAGACGATATTGTAATGCACATTAAAATAGAGGCGGTAAAAGAATATGTGGAATCATTGATTGCAGAGAGGCTGCAACTCCATGATTAAAAAAAAGTATAACTGATCCGTATGAACGTAATAAATGAAATAGTGCCTGCCCTTGATATCCCGGCTTTGCGAAGTGAGTTTCCCGTGCTGGATGTACGGGTCAACAACAAACCTCTCGTATATCTGGACAATGCGGCAACTGCCCAAAAGCCAAGAGCAGTTATCAACGCACTTCAACAATATTACAACGGATACAATGCAAATATCCATCGCGGCATTCACCACCTTGCAGAGCAGGCTACCACAGCATACGAAGCTACACGTGCCGAGGTACAACAATTTCTGAACGCCGGATTGCGAGAAGAAATCATCTTTACCAGGGGAACCACTGAATCCATAAACCTGGTAGCATCTTCATGGGGAAGGCAGTTCCTCAATAAAGATGATGAAATTATTATCAGCACGATGGAGCACCATAGCAACATCGTTCCCTGGCAGATCATCTGTGAAGAAAAGGGAGCCAGAATAAAGGTGATTCCTATTAATGATGAAGGTGAACTGGACTTAGAAGCATTTTACAAACTACTTTCACCGCAAACCAGGCTGGTAGCAATTACCCATGTTTCTAATGCACTGGGCACTATCAATCCCGTCAGGGAAATAATTCATGCAGCGCATAAGGCAGGGGCTTTAGTATTGATAGATGGCGCACAATCTACACCGCACCTTAGTATCGATGTCAGGGATATGGACTGTGATTTCTTTGCCTTCTCAGCACACAAGGTTTACGGGCCTACCGGTGTGGGTGTCCTCTATGGAAAAAAAGAAATACTCGAAGCAATGCCTCCTTATCAGGGAGGAGGAGAAATGATTGCTGAAGTATCATTTGAAAAGACTACGTACAACGAACTGCCTTACAAATTTGAAGCAGGCACTCCCAATATAGCCGATGTAATTGCCTTCAGAGAATCATTGGTCTTCCTGAAGAATCTGGATTCTGAATTATTGCATACCCACGAAAAGCAACTCGTGGACTACGCCACCCAAAAAATATCAGATGTAGGAGGTATAAGGATTATCGGAACAGCCGCATCCAAGGCTGGAGTTGTATCATTTCTGATGGATGGCACACATCCGCAGGACGTGGGAGTCCTTCTGGATCAGCAGGGAATTGCAGTCAGGACAGGGCATCACTGCACGCAGCCTCTGATGGACAGATTTAGGATTCCAGGCACCATTCGGGCTTCTTTTGCGATATACAACACGCTTGAAGAAATTGATTCATTAGCCGAAGGGCTTCATAAGGCAAAAAAAATGTTGCTATAGATGAGCGAATTGAAAAGCATAGCAGAAACCGAAGCTGAGATAGTCGACGACTTCTCTCTGCTTGACACGTGGGAGGAGAAATACGAATATATCATTGATATGGGCAAAAAACTGCCCGTACTCGACGATCAATATAAAAAGGAAGAAAACATTATTAAAGGGTGCCAGAGCACTGTGTGGCTGACAGCCGATTACAGAGATGGCAGAATCTACTTCTCGGCTGATAGTGACGCGGTTATTGTAAAAGGGTTAATAAGTATGCTAATCAGAGTCCTGTCAGGACATACACCAGGAGAGATTTTGAATGCAAAAGTTGATTTTATCAATGAAATCGGAATGATGCAGCACCTGGCACAAACGAGAAGCAATGGACTGTTGAGCATGATCAAACAAATGAAAAACTATGCGATTGCCTACCAGGCAGTTTCATCCTAAAATAGAATAGTATGGATACAGAAGCCTTAAGAGACAAAGTAATAGAAGCGATTAAAACGGTTTATGACCCTGAAATTCCCGTAGATGTTTGGGAACTAGGCCTCATCTATGATGTAGAGATCACAGACGACGGTAAAGTGTTCATAAACATGACACTAACTGCCCCCAGTTGCCCTTCAGCTCAGGAGATACCGCTCGAAGTAGATCAGAAGGTAAGATCTGTAGAAGGCGTGGAAGATGTAGCTGTAAATGTAGTATGGGATCCGGCCTGGGACAGAAGCATGATGAGTGAAACTGCCCTGGTGGAATTAGGGTTCATGTAATTATTTTCAGATGAAGATTTCTGCACAGGAAGAATACGGACTCAGGATTCTGCTTCAGATAGCCAGAAGCAGGGATGGGGATAATATGAGCATCCCAGTGCTAAGCCAGTTAGAGGGTTTGAGCACAGCCTATGTAGGCAAACTCACGGGGGTATTGCGCAAAAGCGGTTTTATAAACAGTAACCCCGGAAATGTGGGAGGCTATATTCTTGCACGACCTGCAGAAAAAATTATGGTATCTGAAGTGTTGCACGCACTCGGTGGCTCACTTTTCGAAAAGCAGTTTTGTGATGACTTCGTCGGGAAAAATCAGTTGTGTACCCACTCGGTGGACTGCTCCGTCCGTTCTTTGTGGAAAGTTATGCAGCTATCTATCGAAAGAGTGTTAAAACGCATTACCCTTGCCGATCTTTGCAGCGACGAAGACAATTCAACCAGAATATTGATGTCGTACCTGGAACCGGAATCACAGCCTGAGTTGCCCTGACCCTTACCAGTCAACTCCTAATACCATTATTAAAATCAGGCTTTGTCCAGAAGAAAAATAACTATGGCAAAGGCTATGAGTATAACAATCAGGACAGCTGCTACAAATACATACATCCAGTTCATATTACCGATAGCCCACCGTTTCTGTACTTTCTCTTTCTTATGTAGCTGATGTGCTAACTGAGTTTCTATTTCATGTCTTATTGCAGAGAGTCTGGATTCGCCTGACACTTTTTCCAGCCCTTCCACTGCATCGTTATATAGGTCAGAATCAAGCAACACCTTCTCCACGTAATGCTTTTCATCACCCTGCAGTTCTCCTTTGAGATACTTTAGCAATTGCTCATCCGAGATGCCGTTGCTTTCAAAAGATAATATGTCTTTCAATTCATCAGACATGACTTTTTACATATTTTTTGTTTCTCCGGAAGCCATCAAAATTTCCAGATTTCTCTTCCCATTCTGAAGATAGCTTTTCACCTGTGAAATCGTAAACCCTGTCAACTCCCCTATTTCAGCATAACTCTTTTTCTCCATATAAAAATAACGAATGCATTGCTGCTGGTCAGGTTTTAATTTTTCAAGGCTTTTATAGAGATTTTCAATCTTCTTTTCCCGCTCCATCAACACCTCCTTCCTCCCTGCGTCCTCTGCTTCAGGCAAAAAAGTTTCATTTAATTCCACTGTACCATTCTTGGCCGACCTGAGCCGCATCAGGCATTCGTTCTTTGCAACCATATAAAGCCAGCTTTTAAAATTTTTTACCCTGAACTTATATAGCTCGTTTATTACTTTAAGATAGATATGCTGTACACAATCTTTTGAATCATCCTCATTCTTCAGATACTTCATACACACGCCGAACAATAATAAAGCATAGCGTGGCAATAAAATACCCAGCCATTTATTATCATAATCCTGATAATAATGGTGAAGTAATTCGTCATCTGTAATATCTGACTTTTGATTACTCAAATCTTCTGCACTTTACACTTTATACAACAAAAACCCGACCACTTACTACCAAGATGAAAAATTAACCATTTTCCATATTACATTTGCCAAAACAAGCAATCTGGAAATGGAATATTGGGCGTGTAGTGTGCCGGTAGCTCCAATGAGAAGAGAACCATCTCACAGAAGTGAGATTACATCTCAACTCCTCTTTGGTGAAAAAATCACGATGCTGGAGCATTCAACCGAAGGATGGCACAAGGTAAAAACCAAATACGAAGGCTATGAGGGCTGGATTCAGAAGGGCCAACTGATTCCCATAGACGAGCATAAATACAATAAGCCTGACACCCAACTCACGGAAGACTGGGTAAGCGAGATAGACTTTAACGGTTACAAAATGTATATCCCTATGGGATGTTCGCTCACTGCATTCAGCACATCTATTACACCGTGGAGCAAAAATGCAATAAAATTTAAAGGCACACTCGTAAATACAGAGGAAGCCGACAGGTCTGGCAAAGCAATAAAGCAACTGGCTTATAAATTTCTCAACACAACCTACTTATGGGGAGGTAAATCTGTATTTGGAATTGATTGTAGTGGATACGTACAGACCATTTATCGCTTTCTGAATGTGTTTCTACCCAGAGACGCCTACCAACAGGCAGCACTCGGAGAAACGGTAGATTTTCTCCAGGAGGTCAGGTGCGGCGATCTCGCATTTTTTGATAACGAAGAAGGAAGGATTACCCACGTCGGGCTTCTTCTGAATGCAAACGAAATTATCCATTCATCATCCAAGGTCAGGATTGATAAAATAGACAACGAGGGAATTGTGAATGTGGACTCGAAGGAGCGGACACACAAGCTACGAATCATCAAAAGATACTTCTAAGCAAAAAAACTATAACCAAAAAAGGTTGCCTAATTAAAAGCAACCTTTCCTTATCCAAATTCAACTGCTGATTATCCAAAAAACATTCAAAATATTTTATTTATTCTCTCTTGTTCCCGGCTCGATATTGCTATGGTACTAACCAGCCATTACCTTACTAGCGAAAGGCAGGAGTATTATAACTACAAGATTGAATAACAGGAATAGAAGATAACAGGGTTATGTGTGTGGGTAAAACTTTGGGAGCATAAAATTTGCAGGCTCCCTACACTATGGGATGTTTTTCTCATGGTTTTACAATAGGTTATTTTTGTCGCCCGCTTTCAGGGAAACTGCTTTTTTGGTGTTCAGAGTATTATATAAACGAAACAGTGGCTCAGATATTTTATCAGGTCAAAAAAACGGGTACTTATGCGTTGATTTTATGTGAATTATAGTAAGCTCCCGATAAAATCGGGCTCTTTGAAACGTAAAATAACGAAGTAGCGCGACCAAAAATAAAATTTGTCCAAACACCTCCTCCGGTTCTCAAACTCACTCTTGCTCCACTCACTGCACTTTCAAACAAATGACCCGGGTCACGCATCAGGAAAAGGATTTCCTGAAAGGACAAAAATCGTGACTCTAAAAAATTTTGTAATTCGTAGATTTGATGACTTTTAAGTTTTACTCTTATAGCAATTATGGAAAAGAAATTCGACCTGACAGACTCGCTGGAGAAAATCCCTGTAAAAATTTTTAATTCTCCGGAAGAGGGTACTAGACATGCAGCTCAGATTATTGCCAGCCTAATAAGGCAAAAAGACAAGGAAGGTAAAAAGGCTGTTATCGGCCTGGCCACCGGCTCCACACCCAAACTATTATACGCAGAACTGGTCAGGCTTCATAAAGAGGAAGGACTTAGTTTTAAGAATGTCCTCACTTTTAATCTGGACGAATATTACCCAATGTCGTCTGAGTCCACAGCGAGCTATCATTACTTTATGAAAAAGCATCTGTTTGACCACATAGACATTGATCCTGCAAATTGCAAACTTCCGAATGGAAACATACCCAAAGAAAAAGTGAAGGAACATGCTGCTCAATATGAAAAGATGATTGCAGATGCCGGTGGTATTGACCTTCAGATACTCGGCATCGGGCAAAATGGTCATATCGGATTCAATGAACCCGGCTCTCCGGTTTATTCCAAGACACGGCTGGTGAGCCTTGACAGCTCCACCCGATTCGCAAACAGAGGAGGATTTGAGAATATTTCGGAAGTCCCCAGAATGGCTATAACCATGGGGATCAGCACAATCCTTGAATCCAAACAGATTTTACTACTTGCATGGGGTGAAAGCAAAATCTCAGGTGTTCAAAAAGCCGTTGAGGGTAAATCGACAGAAGAGGTTCCCGCCTCTTTGCTGCAGCAGCACGATAACGTAACCTTTATACTTGACAATTTCGCTGCTTCGGGACTTACGCGGTTTAGGGCACCCTGGCTTACCGGGGAGTGTGAATGGACACCCAAATTGATTAAGAAAGCAGTAGTAGACATGGCATTGGAGCTTAAGAAGCCTGTACTCAGCCTAACCAATCAGGACTATATTGACTTTGGGCTTAGCGATCTGCTCGTTGTAAAGGGGGACGCTTATGAGGTAAACCTTGAAGCATTTTATATGCTACGAGACAGCATTACCGGCTGGCCGGGAGGAAAACCTAATGCAGTAACTCCTAACCACCCCGAAAGAAGCCTTCCCTACCCTAAAACAGTATTGCTCTTCTCGCCTCACCCCGATGATGATATCATCAGTATGGGAGGCACCTTCATGAGGCTACACGATCAGGGACATAATGTGCACGTAGCTTATCAGACCAGCGGAAACATTGCTGTAACAGATGAATTCGTGACCAGATTCCTTGACTTTGCAACCAATTTCGAGAAGATGTTCGATATCGACAATACCAAAAGCCAGAACCTGCTCGAAAAAGCAACTGATTTCATCAATCAGAAAAAACATCTGGAAAAAGACAGCCAGGAGATCAGAAGTATCAAAGGACTTATCAGGCGTTGCGAAGCCAGAGCTACCTGCAAGTATGTAGGCCTAAAGAAAGATCAGATTCACTTTATGAATCTTCCGTTTTACGAAACAGGAACCATTGAAAAAAAACCAATGGGGCAGGAAGATGTGGATCTGACTATCGAACTTATACGTAAACTAAAGCCGCACCAGATTTTCTGTGCCGGAGACCTTGCGGATCCGCATGGTACACACAAGGTATGCCTGGACGTGGTAATGGCTGCGCTTGCTGCCATTAAGAAAGACGGTGATGAGTTCCTGAAAGACACTTATTTATGGCTTTACAAGGGAGCATGGCAGGAGTGGAACGTGGACGAAATCGAAATGGCGGTTCCGATGAGTCCCGGCCAGGTAAGGAAGAAGAGGTATGGCATATTCATTCACCAATCACAAAAAGACGCTGTGCCTTTCCAGGGAGACGACCAGCGTGAATTCTGGCAAAGAGCAGAGGTGAGAAATGCCAATACTGCCGACTTATATGCACAACTCGGGCTTACCCGCTACGCAGCTATGGAGGCTTTTGTAAGATGGGATTTCTAAACTGAACCTTACCTGAATTGCACGAATAATAGTGCTGAAATAGCTGTTGGTTAAATCACTAACTTCGAAAGGAAATAAACCCACAACTATGAAATTATTATTTGCAGTTTTATTCACAGTAATAGTAGGCCTGGCATCGGCCCAGACTTCAGGCAGTCTGGAAGGCGCCTGGATGCATAAGTCAGGTGACATTTCCACGGTACTTTTATTTCAGGATGGTTATTTTGTTTCAGCCACATACAGTACCAGTAAATTTATAGAATCCAATGGTGGCCCCTTTACTATCAATGGAGACGACTTTGTTGTCAGGCAGGAATTTAACTCAGGGGTCAAAGAGCTAAAGACGCAGGCAAATTCGTTTACTATAAAAGGGAATCAACTCTCAATCGGAACAAACCCTATCTCAACTTTTGAGCGAATAGATAATGGGAAAGCCCCTCTCGCTGGTGTTTGGAGAATATCCGGCAGAATGCAGGAGGGAAAGATTACAGAAATCCATACCACAGGCACACGCAAGACGCTCAAGATGCTTACAGGAACTCGTTTTCAGTGGTTTGCTATAGATCCCGCTACCAACCTCTTCTCAGGTTCCGGAGGAGGCACTTACACTTTTGAAAACGGAAAATACATTGAGCACATTGAATTCTTTTCAAGAGATGCCACGCGTGTGGGCGCGTCTTTATCATTCGATGATCATCTTGATAATGGGAAATGGCACCATACAGGGCTCAGCAGCCGGGGTGACAAGATTTATGAAATCTGGGAAAAAGTAAAATAGTACACAACAGGCAACAATAAATTATAATACTAACTCCCTGAATAACTGTTCAAGCTTTTTTTCCGGATTTGCACACAATCCCGGATGCACTTCAGATGTCTGAATCATGGTGCTTCGTTTGGCTGTGAGCCAGCGAAACCTCTCAGGTGCATCCAGCCTGCCTATAGGCCCCGAATCAGCCATGCCATAACATATTTTCTCAAATGTGCTAAGCAAATCTGTAATCTTATTTATATCAGCCGCAGAATCTAATGCCCGGATTTTTTCTTCGTTCACTTCGTACCGCATTCCGATATACTTTGCTTCCTTAGAAAACAAAATCACACCGGCATTGACAAACTCACCCCGCTCCACTCTGGGCACTACCTGTATTACTGCATACTCATATAACTGTCTCCCTGACATCTATTAAATGTTTTAAAAACGTTTCTGAATACTCTAACCTTTTTGTAAGGAAGCCCGTGTACGCATCCCGATTATCCTTCGCACTAGCAAACGGCGTATCTGTCACAAGCCATTCATCAGGCACTGCATCCACAATCTGATGTATTATTTGCTCATTGATATATTTATGAAACCATCTATCAGCTTCTTCCAGTTTATCAGCAAAAGGGATTAGCACATGGTCTTTGGCCTGCATAAATGGCAAAGTGGACTGCTCCATATAATCTTTCCAGGAATGATGAAAATACAAAGAAGCACCATGATCTATCAACCACAACTCTTTATTCCATACTAGCATATTGGTATTGCGAACCGTACGGTCCACATTACGTATAAAGGCATCAAGCCACACAATCTTCGAAGCAAGCAATGCATCTACCTGCATTAATACCGGGTCGTAGGTGGCTGCTCCCTTAAGAAAGTGTAGCCCTAAATTAAGACCCGCACTCGCTTTAAGCAGGTCCTGAATCTCGGGATCAGGCTCTGTTCTTCCAAATGCGTTATCTAATTCAGCAAACACAATCTCGGGCACTCTTAACTGAGCAGCCCTGGCTATTTCACCTCCTATCAATTCTGCAATGAGTGCTTTAGGCCCCTGACCCGCTCCCTTAAACTTTAACACATACAAAAACTCATCATCTGCCTCAGCTATTGCAGGCAATGATCCTCCTTCTTTTAAAGGGGCTATATAACGTGTGACCTTCACAGTTCTCAGTTCCATAATCCCATTTGTTTCGCAGCTACCATAAGTCGATTTTTCACCCACAAGATAAACTGAAAACAGATTATGCAATCAGGAACAAAAAATTTATTCCTCTGCTGTTTTGAGTTTTCTGCCTTACTTTTATGGCTTCGCTGAAGTCATGCTGCGCTGTTAGGCAGGTTTGGCTATTCAATAAACCGTTCGCATCAATATGAATATAAAATCCATCCTGGATAATGACTTTTATAAGTTCACCATGCAAAATGCAGTAGTAACCTTATATCCAAGAGCAAAAGCACGTTACGCATTTATAAATCGGGGCGGCCATGAGTTTCCTGAAGGATTTGCAGAAAAACTCAGGACTGAAATAAAAAAGATGGAAAAGATGCAACTCACCCCGGAAGAAAAAATCTTCCTCAGGAAGAGTTGCCCCTATCTGCCACCTACCTATCTTGACTTTCTGCAGGGCTTCCGCTATGATGCCGATGAAGTGACTGTCGCACAGGAAGGAGGCAATCTGGAAATAAAAATAGAAGGTTTCTGGTATCGAACTATTCTTTGGGAAGTACCTCTAATGTTTCTCGTATGCGAGTTATACTATGAGCAGGAAGAAATAAAAAATACAATAGGCATCAGGCAGCCTAATGACCAAGTGATTGATACTGCCAGAAAGAAAATAGAAAAATACAAATCAATGGGCATCAAAATAGCCGACTTCGGCACACGCAGAAGGCATAGCTATGAGGTGCAGAAAATGGTTGTAAACACTATGATTACCCATGGCAAAGGATGCTTTACAGGGACAAGTAATGTGCATTTGGCAATGGAACTTGGCACCAGACCTATTGGTACACACGCGCACGAATGGTTCATGTTTCATGCTGCCCGATACGGTTTCAAAATGAGCAATCCGCTGGCATTGGAAAACTGGGTCAATATATACCGTGGCGACCTGGGAATAGCCTTATCAGATACCTATACTACAGACGTATTCTTCAGAGCATTTGACAAGAAATTCAGTAAACTATTTGACGGAGTCAGGCACGACAGCGGAGACCCGATCGAGTTTGCCCAAAAAACAATTACACATTATAAATCGATGGGTATCGATCCACTCTCAAAGACCATCATTTTTTCTGATGCTCTTAATTATGAGAAGGTGCGCAGGATAGCAGACTTCTGCAACGAAAAGATTGGAATGTCGTTTGGCATTGGTACTAATTTCACTAATGACGTGGGATTACCTCCGCTCAACATCGTAATTAAAATGACTGAAACCCATCCTGAAAACGGGGAATGGAATCACGTGGTAAAACTTTCTGATGAGCATGGAAAATATACCGGTAACCCGGACACAATACAACTCGCAAAGACCATCTTAGGAATCTAGCTCTTGAAAATTAATGTGATTGCTATCTGAAGTATGATGGCACAAAAAAGCCGGACGTAAAACACCCGGCATTAGCGATATCTTCAATGGAACACTTACTGGTTGGGAGGGGTTGCCTTCTTCTCTTCCAGTTGTTTCTTCTGACTCTCAATCTGTGCTTTCACAGTTTCCTGTTCTCTTTGGTTCTTCTTCAGATCGTCCTGAGCATCCTGAATTTTCTTTTCGATTTTACCCTGCTCTTTAACCAGGTTATCCAGTTCTTTCTGGGATTTTTCCAAATCTTTAGTCATTGCCAAAATATCCAGCTCATAAGCCTTCTGAACCAC
Source organism: Chitinophagaceae bacterium (assembly GCA_019455085.1). Lineage (GTDB taxonomy): Bacteria > Bacteroidota > Bacteroidia > Chitinophagales > Chitinophagaceae > Ginsengibacter. The sequence continues at coordinate 487 of JACFNA010000015.1, read as the reverse complement.
TGCGGTATTAAAACTTCCTAAGAAAGCCGGAGCCTTAGGTGAGTTAACAATTGTGGGAGCCTGCTCACCTTTCTTCAACTTACCGGCTGGTAATTCACCGGCTTTTGCAGAGATTAAGGATACGACAGACCTATCACTTTCTTTCCGGCTCTTTCTGCTCACATCAAAAATCAAATCATAAGCCTGATCCTCACCCAATTCACTTATCCTTACATTCTTAAACACCAATGGTCCTTTCCCTTTTTCAGGCAGATATCCTAACGCCTTCATTCTGTCTTTTATAACGCCTTCGGCTTCCGACGCAGGAATACCAAACTCAATAATATCACACGCATACTTGGAACCATTATAGCTTAATGTTCCCGGGCCGGAATACGTTTGACTAAACAAACTACCCGCAATAAAAAATAGCGACATCATCAGAGTAAAATGCTTCATAACAATTGTGTTTTTTCAAATATAGAAAATATTAATTTCTAATGGCCCT
>JACFNA010000014.1 GCA_019455085.1 Chitinophagaceae bacterium | reverse complement strand
AATTTCAAGACTATAGACTCCGCGAGGCAGGCTTTCCGGCCAGTCGATTACAACTAATTCATTCCCTGTGGTTAATTGCCTTGTCAACTGACTTACCACCTGGCCCGACTGACTATAGAGCTTAAAAGCATATTTACCGGGTTGAAGTCCGTTCATATTTACATTTAGCTTTGAACCGGAAACCGGATTGGGGTACACACGCACCAAACCTGCCTTAATACCTGCATAGACCTTCACAATATCCGACAATTGTACTTTGCCATCAAGGTCCACATTCTTAATTCTAAAGTAGTTCCACCCGGAAAGTGGTTTAACATCGGTAAAACTATACGCTCCCTTCAGGCTTGTCCGGGCAGGCACAGTACCTATAGCAGAAAAGCTGTTACCATCTGCCGAACGAAGTACAACATACTCTTTATTACTTTTCTCATCGGCTACCTGCCATTCTACCACCACATCATCCGATTTAAGGTGAGCTGCCACCTTGATAAAGTTCACCGGCAATGCACCCTGTGCTTCAAATACTACCATGAACCTTCCGGCAGCACTACTCCCTGCATTGGCGTTAACCGTAAAATCATAATATGTGGTATCAGACATCTGAATTTCAGACTTCGTACCTGTAAAGTTATCTATCAGCCATGTGCTTGTATTGCTTTCTATATTCACCGGCACAAAGCACAGCCGATACCCTTTCTTTTGAAGTCCTGACATCTGATAAAAAATGGTATCAGTCAGATTTCTGCTTCTGGCTTCCACAGCCAGTGTGGTATTATTTCTTCTGATTCCAAAGTTTTCAAATGAATTCAAAATCTTCCTGGCATCATCAATATCAATATTATCACTATACTCTTCTGAAAAAGCCACCGCATTAGCATCCACAATTACATTTTGCGGAGTAGTAAGTGCAGTTCTGAATATATGCCTCTCCGACATTCCTCCATTGGGCCTGGTAAAGGTTACAGGATTTTCTTCCACTTTGGCATCTTCATCAATCCCAATAAATCCACCAAAGGGATCACCACCAATATCGGCATGGATAAAAAATGCCTCTCCGCTTTGTATTATAGTACTCCTGACGCCCGAAGGATGCGGCGCAGTGCCTCCTGGTAAAGGTTCATAGTTATTAGCCTCGGCAAATGTCTGATACCCACCGAGCCCGTAGGTACCCACCAGGAATGGATCCCACAAATAAAATACCCTGTCAATTGAAGTAGTGTTCATAGCAGTAAAATCTACCGGAGACGGGTATGGGTTATTTATTAAGGAATACTCTCCCGGCGCTACATGAATATCAGGCTGCGCTCCAATTCTGATATTACCCAGTGTACGAAGGTTAGTCTGGGTAGGTGTGGAGTAAATGTTGTCGGCCAGCCTGTCTCCTCTCACAAAGACCATATAAGCCCTGGAGTCGGAAATACTACCTGAATTTGTACTGGTGATACCTACCCAGGAATTATTTGAAGGGTTATACGATTTCATCGATGGACTATAAGAGTGATCATCAAAACCTTTGGAAGCCCAGTTGCTCATTTCACCTGTAATCTGTATTCCATAACCCGGTTTAGGATTTTCACTGCTGTTACTTGCACCCTCCTGCCAGGCTTCTTTTATTGTCTGACTGCTATTTGTAGGAATTGACATTAACCGCCATGCCTTGTGCGCCGATACATATCGTTCTACGGTAGCTTTCCCATTAATGGTATTGCCTGTCATATTACCCACATAGGCTGTCCTGGTCTGTGTTGATTTCAGGGTCAATTTATCATTGGTGTTTAGCTTCCGACCTGAACCATTAGCGGTAAGGGCTGCATAAATATCTACAGGCTGGTCCAGCGTAATTCCTGAAGCAGAAGTATTCCCCATCACTAATTTATAAAAAGAAGTGCCATAGCTTCCGCCAATACTTTGTGCAGATGTACCATTAAAGGTTACTGAGCCGCTTCCATAGACAAATGCCGAAGCGGATGAGTAGTTTGCCCAATCGCCACCAATTACATGATTGTAATTGCCACCATCAAAAATGGCCCCCGAAGATATTGTCAGGTTCCTGCGAACCTCAACATCTCCTTTAGCAGTTTTTGTACCTGCATTTTCCAATAACAGGTGCCCATAGCTTTGTGGGCTTATATCTTGTGTCCCACCACTGTAATCTGTATAACTATCTGATGCAAGAGCATAGGTAGTAAAACCATTGGGATAGGTTCCTGTAAGTTTGTGTACCGCAGAGGATAACAATGAAAAAGTTCCAGCTCCCGATGGTACCCGCGAAATATTATGCCCCAACTGATTTAAAGTAACGAAAGACTGAACAGACATACCACCTTTCACTGTCAGATCAGCCACCAGGTTCTTATCGGAATTACCACTTCCTGTAGAATTTGTAAGTACAATATTACCATACGCCACATCCAAAATATTCTGATTCACTCCATCTGCACTTGAATATTGTACTGTGCTGGTAGGATCCAGGCTATAGGAACTGTATCCAACCGGAAAGTTATTTCCCTTTACAATTAGGGTAGAATTGGCCCCCATAGTAAAAGCACCCGGGCTGGTAAGTGCAGTTGTATCACAATCTAAAATCTGAGAAGGTTCTACTATAAGGGTAGCATTGGGGCTGATAGTCAGGCTTTCAATACTACGGAAGCCCATAGGCTCCGGCCCGGTTAACACCACTGTCGGGGCATTGGTTTCACCAATTTTGGTTTCATACGCCAGAAACACAGGATAGCCCGGCAGGCCGGAAGGGCCATTGTTATGGTTATAAATAACCTGTGTGCCTGTTCCATCAAACACCAAGGTTGCAGGCTTATTTAACTGCGGATACTGGTCATCACCACATCCCTGCAGATCTGCATTTCCCCTCAAAATAAATTTTCCTTTCTGCATAGTACCCACCGGATTGGAAAAAGGATAGACAATACATTCCTGGGTATTACCAGTGACATTCTCTACCGCACTCGTGCTAAGATCACCATTGTACACAAACACCGCATTATCACCTTTGCAGTCCATTGTTAACTGAACCCCCTTGCCCATAAAGTTACTCTCTGCATATAAAATCGCATTTCCCTGAATAGTGAACATTTGATTCGTGTTGAGAGATAAGCCCGCCTCCTGGATATTTGAAGAATTGCTCTCCACATTTTTAATACTAAAATCAAGATTATTAATCTCAGAATTGGCCTGACTGAATGTTAAATTAAGTGGCAACGTGGTACCTGTCTTAACTTCAATCCTGACCACAATATCGTAAGTAGCATTAGGCACCTGCCCTTTGGATACGTAGGAGTTTGCTGAAACTGACCAGTTAGATGCTAAATTGAAATCAATACTTGTGGTACCACCAATATTAGAACCTGCACCTGCCCAATATAGAGTAGTGACTGACGAAAGTGTATAGGTAATCGTTACCATTCCATTGGCACCATCACCACCCTTACCATTAGATTGTTTTTTACTTCCTCCACCTCCTCCACCTGGAATATCGCCCGCAGAAGCACTTGCATTCCCTCCTTTGCCTCCTCCTGTGGGAGCTGGGCCACCACTTGTACCGGAGCCATTATTGCCAATGCTTCCTGTACCTGCGCTGGAGCCCCCGCCCCCCCCATTCTTCCCACTTCCATCAGCTCCATTTCCACCTAAGTATGTATAGTATGTATTGCCACCCGCTCCACCTATGTCATTTAATTTTCCACCAGCACCACCGGATGCTCTGCAAATATAGCTCCCTATATACGATTCTCCGCCATTGCCTCCGTCGCCTTTTGACACTCCAACGCCTCCGGCGCCTACCACTACCGCAATATTATCGCCCGGCGTCACTGCATAACCTGTTACCTTGGTATAGGCACCACCGCCACCGCCACCACCACCTGGTTTGGTATCCTTATTCCCTCCTCCGGCTCCTCCCCCTCCCCAGCTTTCTATGGTTATAGAGGTAACCCCTGCCGGTACTTTAAAGTGCCCACTCGTTTTAAAGGTATCCCTGATTGTATAAGGTTGAGCATCTGCAAAGCCCAATAATCCTGAAAGAATAGCAACAAAAGCAAAGAAGTGAATAACATTTAACCGATACGGATGGTTTTTCATTGAAGTTGGGTTTTTAATATGTGAACTAAAAACGCTATTTCTACCATCGTATTTTTCCGATAGTGTTAAAATGTACGACAATTGATACTTTTTTGACTTATGTCAATAAAAAAGGGAGTATCTCTAATAGAGGCAGACCCCAATTGCTGCCCGGGCTGAATCATGTATTTCTCTACCTGGAAGGAAAAATTGCCCTTCTTATGGTCAATAATATTCCCATAAAGTAAAAGAGGCATGACGACTGCACTCATCATACCTCTTTCAATATATAATTCACAATTTGCATTTCAAAGTACAAATTGGTTCAATAATAAAGTGTTATTGGAGCATAAACCGGATTGTCTGGTTCCATGGGCCGGATTGAACAGTAAGAAGATATTGGCCTTTTTGCAGGTTTTTCAAATCGATCTCTGAGAGTGTATTAAAATTCAGAGTTCCCCTCCTCAATATTCTTCCATTAAAGTCCGCAATTTTATAGCTGAAACTGTTGCCATCGCCCTGTGACCTCAGCCTCAATATTCCAGAAACCGGGTTTGCCAGAAGGCGCACTGAAGGTTGTGGTTGCACTCCCGCAATCCTTACCACCCGTGAATAAAGCACTTCGCCTGAATGCAATAATACACGAGCCCTATAAAATGTAACGGATTGCCGGGAGGGTATCTCAAGTGTGTAGTTGCCCGATCCCATACTTTTCATAAGCCCGGAAGAAACAAAAGAACTGCCATCTGCACCTGACTCCAACGTGATACTCTTTGCAGACTCATAATCCGCCAGACCCAGAGTAGCCTTTACTTTTTCATCCAGGGGCCTCACATCGAAATCTGTAATTTCAGTAGCTAACACGGTCGTTTGAAGGGTGGTGCCGGTTGCCAGACTCATGTTATAAGGGTCAAATGTGACTGAGGTAGGAGTGAAACCAAGATAAACTGTAGGTGTAGCCGAGTTACCATAAACTATCCCATCACCTCCCACAGAAACCCCCTCAGGTCCACGGTCATACAACACTATCACTGTATCTTTTCCACCATTTCCCTGCACCCTTAGAGGAATTACGGCTGAGTAATATCCCACATTGGATCCGGAGCTTTTCCCCTGGCTATACACCCCAAACCTGATTTTATCTGTACCTACCGCCTGCCAGTTTATTTTATTAGCTCCTGAATAGGTGGGATACCCATTTCCATAGGCAAATGAATCAAAGAAACTTGTAAGGTCAAATCCTCCTGTTACAGCTTCCATGTGAGCTTGCAAATCAGCAGTAGTCGCAGAAGCATATTGCAGTGCAGGGTCGTTCAGATAATTCCGGCATGCCTGAAAAAATTTATCATCACCCAACAGTGTACGAAGCATGCTCACTACCATTCCTCCCCTGTCATAAACTGAGTTGCCATACTGGCTATTCCACAATGCGTTTGAATTTTCGATATTAGGCTGAGGAATTATACACCCATAACCCCGTTCTGACGAACTATTAGCCGCTGACTTAAGACTACCTCTAATACTCACAGGATTTAATCCGGTAGAGGGCACTTTTTCTCCTGCCAGTACTTCCCCATAGCTTGCAAAGCCCTCTGCCAGCCACAAATGATGCCAGGTAGCCATGGTTACCTTATCTCCAAACCACTGGTGCATCAGTTCATGAGCTATCACACCGGCATTAGTAAATGAATTCCACCCCATCGCCGAGAAGGTCTGATGTTCCATACCTCCTCCCCACGCAAACTCATACATACCGTACTTTTCATTCTTGAAAGGATAGTCGCCAAACAGGTTGCTGAACTCCACGAGCTCCTGCTTGCAGGCATCCATCGTATTTAACTGACCTGTAGTGACATTCCGTGCATTTAGAATATAATAATCCACCGGCATATTTGTGCCCCCGATATTGACGGTACCTCTGTTATACACTTTGTAATTTGCAACTGCTACTGCCACCAAATACGATGCAATCGGGTATTTATGCTTGAATGTGTAAACCTTATTAGAGCCAGAGGTCACCTCACTTATTAATACCCCATTGGCAGCCGGTCTATAGGCTGATGGTGTGGTAATTATGAATGTAAGGCTGTCAATCTTATCCTGCATATCTGCCTTGCAGGGCCACCAGTCTTTGTCTTCATAAGACTCTGACAGGGTATAGAAAATAGGATAATTTACAGAACCCACTTTTACATTTTTTTGCTGGCACCCTTCTGCCTGGCCATTCACTGCCGGCGGCACTCCGTTATAAAAAATGGTTACTGAATCAAGTTTTCCATTTCCAAGCGTAACGGGGAGTGTGATAGTTAAAATATCTGTATTGCCTGAAGCAGGAAATGAGGTTGCGCAATCTATACCATGATATTTTGCAATCAGGCTGCCATTATTAAAGGAAGCTTTATTAAGATCAAAGGTTATTTTATTGACCCCGCTCTGGGTAGTTTCGAAATAAGTAGTCACACTCCCTGAAATTCTTTTAGATTTAGTGGGGTCTATATTCCACTCAAACCGGTGGTGCTTCACATCGATATTTCCTCCCGTACCGCTATTTCCTGAAGTCCGTCCAACAGGTAAGTGTTGTGAATAACCTGGATTGCTAATGAGCAAGAATATTGCAATGTGAAGAAAGTACTTCATAGATAATGGATTAATTTATAAATGCCTTAAACGAAGATTTTCACTTACAAATTATCTATACAATACTATTTTTCCAAAATCTTTTTTGAAAAAAAAGTCTTTTCTTATAGAAACCCTCTCTGAAATATAAAAGGAAACAGCCAATCGAACTATTACTCCGCAGATTTGGTGTAGCCTGTATTCCCGCTACAAAAGGCAAAATCTCTCCCCGTCAAAAAGTCCTTTATCACTCAGTTTTAGCCTGGGAATTACCAGAAGTGCCATAAAGGAGAGCGTCATGTAAGGAGCTGCCAGTGTGCACCCGAGTGATTTGGCTGCCTGATCTATATCAGTATATTGGCGTGCAATTTCATACCCGTTTTCATTGCTCATAAGTCCGCCTACCGGCAAAGGCAACACCATTCTGGATGCAGGTACCCCATGTACTGCTATGCTTACTCCTCCCTTCTCCTGTATTACCAGATTCACGGCTTCGCAAATACTGTAATCATCTACACCCACTACTATTATGTTATGACTGTCATGTGCCACTGAAGACGCTATGGCTCCCTTTTTCAGTCCGAAGTTTTTGATTAAAGCTATTGCCGGAGGCACATCGCGCTGATAACGATTCACCACGGCTATCTTTAAAATGTCGTGCTCCACGTCAGAAACCACATAACCATCTTCAGTCTTAGGTAACACTTCTGAGTATTCGGTAATCAACTGCCCATCGAGCGCATGAATCACCCTGAATGGTTTACCGGAAGATGGTAAAAGAAACTGATCTGTAGTTTTAGACTCTGCACGAAAATTATTTACGGCTTCTGCCTGTTGAGGATTTATTAGCGACCTGCCATTCTCGGCTACTTTCACACCATTAATATAGGTAGCCAAAACATGGAAACTCTTCAAATCTCCACAAACAACTAAATCTGCCTTATCACCCGGGCGCAGACTGCCCACATCCATCTTGTAATGTATTATGGGATTAAGACAGGCTGCCTTCAGCACTTTAAAAACATCAATCCCGAATTCCACAGCCCTTCTGCACAGATCGTTGATATGGCCCTCGGCAAGGCTGTCAGGATGTTTATCATCACTGCAAAACATAATCGCATCTTCATAATCAGTTAAGAGCGGTATCAGGGCATCAAAATTCTTTGCGGCGCTTCCTTCTCTGATCAGAATCTTCATACCATGCTTTAGTTTGTGGAGTGCTTCTGCTTCTGTAAAACATTCATGGTCAGTTGATATTCCGGCATTTATATATCGGACAGCATCATCCCCCATCAGTCCGGGAGCATGGCCATCCACGGGTTTGCCGAATTTCTTTGCAGCGGCGATTTTATTCATCACCTCTTCATCGTTATTCAATACACCCGGAAAATTCATCATCTCGCTCAGATAAAAGATGTCTTTTCTACCCAGCAGCTTTTCCACAACATCCGCATCCAGTGTGGCTCCTGCTGTTTCAAACGTGGTTGCAGGCACGCAACTCGGCGCCCCAAAATGAAATTTAAAGGGTACCGATTTTCCATTCTCAATCATGTATTCCACCCCTTCCATGCCGCATACATTTGCAATCTCATGCGGATCACTGATGGTGGCCACGGTTCCATGCACAACGGCCAGCCTGGCAAATTCTGAAGGCACCAGCATACTACTTTCAATATGCACATGTGCATCAATGAATCCCGGTATCAGATAAGGGAAGCCTTTGTTTTCGCCGCTGCGTTCCTGTATGGAATATATCTTCCCGTCTGCTATACATAGTTCGCCGAAGAAGATTCGTTTCCCGTGTACATCTACGATATTACCTATAATTGTTTCTTTCATAAAGCGCTGATTGGGGACGAAGTTCCGAATGATTGTTGGAATTATCATCTTTCGTTATTGCATGTCCTCTGATATGAGTGCTCTTTTTTTGTTGTTATTGTGTATTATATAAGTAAGCTCATCAGGTTATCAAGTGAGATTGCGGATCACAGTCCGCAAAGGCAGGGTGTTGTCATCCTGTGCTCCGATGCGGGATCTCATAAGGCTGCATGTTGAGATTGCGGGTCAGCGCCCGCAATGACCTGTCTTTTTTTGTGGCGGGTGTCCTCCACCTACCACTTATAGGATCGTCATTCCGCACTCCGATGCGGAATCTCATTACCATACCCACTGTCATTCTGTGCTGCGACACAGAATCTCATCAGGATGCCATACGAGATTGCGGGTCAGCGCCCGCAATGACCTGTCTTTTTTTTGTGGCGGGTGTCCTCCACCTACCACTTATAGGATCGTCATTCCGCACTCCGATGCGGAATCTCATTACCATACCCACTGTCATCCCGTGCTCCGACACGGGATCTCATAAGGCTGCATGTTGAGATTGCGAGTCGGCGCCCGCAATGACCTGTCTTCTTTTGTGGCGGGTGTCCTTCACCCACCACTAATAGGATCGTCATTCCGCGCTTGATGCGGAATCTCATCAGGATGCCATACGAGATTGCGGGTCAGCGTCCGCAATGACCTGTCTTTTTTTGTGGAGGGTGTCCTTCACCCACCACTTATAGGATCGTCATTCCGCGCCTGATGTGGAATCTCATTACCATACCCACTGTCATTCTGTGCTCCGACACGGGATCTCATAAGGCTGCATGTTGAGATTGCGGGTCAGCGCCCGCAATGACAGGGGTAAGACCACCCCGTCTTCCTTCGTCAGACACCCCTCCAAAGGAGGGGAATAAAGAGCACAGTCATTCCGCACTTGATGCGGAATCTCAACACTTTCCCAACGCCATCTCCTCGCGGGAAAATCCGCTTACCCCTTCTTCATTTTACTCAATTTCCTATAAACCGGACAGTCAGGCGCATGCGCTCCTCCCAGATACCCTGTACTCATCAGAAACTCGCCTACGATCTCGCCTCCCGTAAAATGAAAAGTCGTCCTAAACAAACGTACCCACTCCTCTTTGGTAAAGCCCGCATGAAAGTTCAGCCATTGCTTAAACGAACCAAACTCCTTTTGAAGCAATAAAATCTGCTGTGCATTGTAAATAGCAGCATGTATCTTTCGCCTGTTCCGAATAATGCCTGCATCTGCAAGCAACCGGTTTATATCCTTCTCTTTGTATCCGGCCACTTTTCTGATATTGAAATGAGAATACGCATTCCTGAAATTCTCCTGCTTCTTTAAAATCGTGTCCCAGCTCAAACCCGCCTGATTGATCTCCAGAACAAATCTTTCGAAAAGTTCATCATCATTATTGATTGGAAAACCATAATGAAAATCATGATACACCCGGTGCACATTGTCTTTTGGAAGTGTTTTTACAAAATCACAATAACTCATACCAGTTTTTAGTTTATGAACTCTTATCACTTAAAAAATTAAGTGAACCCTGTAAAAGTAATATTCCTTATTTTGTAGCCAGTAAAATTTCAAGTATGAAAAGAGAATTGACACAATGGTTTAGCCCTTCCCTCCAACAAGATATGCCGGTAGCCGTTTATGGCGATTATGGTTTTGCCCTGCTACTGGTTCCGACAGCTGCCGCTGATTACCTGGAATACGAACGTTTCCAGATGATGGATGCGCTGGCTCCGTGGATCGATTCCGGAAAAGTGAAAGTCTTTTCCATCAACAGTATCAATAATGAAAGCTGGCTCAATAATGAAATGTTACCACAGCATAAAGCGATCAGGCACAACCAGTTTAACCAATACGTTTTCGAGGAGGTAGTCCCTTTCATAAGAACCAACACCTCTCAGGAAACTCCTATTATCACCTGCGGAGCCAGTTTTGGTGCACTCCATAGCATGAACCTGTTCCTGAAAAGGCCTGACATTATCAATGGAGTCATTGCGATGAGTGGTGTGTATGACCTGCATGAATATACTAAAGGATACAGCGACGATCAGACCTACCTCAACTCTCCAATGAGCTATATGCCCGATCTGCACGACCCCTGGTATCTGGATCATATCCGCAGAAGTAACCATATCCATATCCTTACAGGCAGTGGCTCCTATGAGGATCCTGATGCCTCTCGCGCTTTTGCCGGCGTACTATATAATAAAGGAATCACCTACGAACTGGATATCTGGGGGAGCGATATGACACACGACTGGCCTACCTGGCGTAAGATGCTGCCCTATTATATTGATTCAAGATTTTAGCAGGTTCTTATCGAACCATTTACGGAAGAACAATAAATGGTATTCAATTGAATTTCTCCAGTAGTCCCAACTGTGCGCGCCATCTCTTTCAATATAGTCATGCGCTATTTTTCGTGCGGTCAATACCTTATGCAACTCCCTGTTTCCGGGCAGCAGCGGATCATCCACACCACAATCAATAATTAATGGCAATTTGATTTCACGCACTTCTGCAAGTTGCACTGCTGAATACGCCCCTACCCTTTCTGCTGAGGTATCACCTATTGCATCGGTAATTTCTTTTGGCATTCTGCGCCCCACCAGATCCATTACACCACTCATACTTCCCGCTGCACCAAACACATCCTGATGCCTCACAGCAGCCATCACCGCACCATGCCCACCCATACTAAGGCCAGTTATTGCTCTGAAAAGTCTATTGCTCAGCGTGCGATACCGGGAATCAATAAATTCAGGGAGTTCCTGCGCAATGTAATCCTCATACTGGGGTAGTTTATTGTCGACATTATTCAGATAAAAGCTATTCTTTCCATCAGGGCAAACAATAATTAACTGATATTTGTCGGCATACTCCTTTATTTGGGGCACTCTCGTCACCCAGTTTGAAAAATCTCCTGAATATCCGTGAAGCAAATACACCACAGGGAGCCTTATATCCGTATTCGCATCATATTTGTCCGGAGTGATCACCACACACTTCGTCATTCCCCGCAATGCCTTACTCTCAATGCTTAGCGTGTCCACTCGTGCTGCATTTGCAACCACGAAAGAAAATAATATAAAAATCAAAAAAGTATATCTCATTTTGAAAATGGTTTTCTATTGCTGTTGTCCGATTAAGTTGGGTTAAAGCCCACTGGGCTCAGGTTTTCTATTAATTACCCTATCCTTTAGGGTAGGGCTATGAAAGTCTTACTCAACAAGGGCTTTAGCCACATTTTGAATATTTTAACCGGACAATGATAATTTCTTATTAATAACCTCCTGTAAAAATAGCCATTCAACTGCGAAACGCGATCCGAAGAAATCCCAGTGCACGCATCCACTTACCGGTCAAATCAGTCTGAACTCTCTTCGTTAAAGTCAGGAACCAAAAAAATTAGGTTGTCAAAATTCAGTCATAAATAATGTTTTACCGAATTTATAACCATTAACCCCACAACATTCCTCACCTTTGCGGCTCAAAAATTAATAGCCAGCCTTATTGGCATATATCAGGAAAAGTTGGAATAGAACCCGTAATTTGTCGTTACATTTGCAAATCTTTCCGATGTTCCTGGTTGTGGCCGACATCAGGATATGGGAACAATTCGTTGCAAATCACCAATCTTAAATAAACAATGAAAACTCCGTTTAGCAAAAAACTCAGCTCATTCATTTCACTTGGAGCTATCGCATTATTGATAGGTCTCCAACCTGGATGTAAGCAAGGCACTGACCCCAGCGCCCCATTTGACATTTCCAAAATCGACACAGTGCTTACCGGTACCGTTGATGCGGAATTGACCGAAGCACCCAATGTGCCAAAACCATTAACCTACACCTCTCCTAAGCGGGTGAAGGTGACACTGAAGGTTATAGAAAAGGTGATGAATATTTCAGACAGTACTCAATACACCTTCTGGACATTCGGCGGCCATGTGCCAGGCAACTTCATCAGGGTGAGACAAGGCGATTTGGTGGACTTCACACTTATTAACAGTGAAGACAGCAAAGTATCTCATAATATCGATCTTCACGCTGTTACCGGCCCGGGCGGTGGCGCAGAAGCATCAAACACATCACCCGGTCAAAGCACTAACTTCCAGTTCCGTGCCTTACACCCTGGTGTATTCGTATATCACTGTGCTACAGCGCCCGTGCCCCTTCATATTGCAAACGGCATGTACGGACTGATCCTGGTAGAGCCACAAAGCGGTATGCCTAAAGTGGACAAAGAATACTACGTAATGCAGGGCGACTTCTACACAAAAGGAAAGTATGGCGCTGCAGGGCTACAGGACTTTGACGAAGACAAAGCCCTTGCTGAAAATCCTGATTATGTACTATTCAACGGAAAAGTAAGAGCATTAGTTGGACAGGGAGCACTGACTGCAAAGACTGGCGAAACTGTAAGGCTCTATGTAGGTAATGGCGGACCTAACATGGTCTCTTCATTCCACGTTATTGGAGAAATCTTTGATAAAGTATATACTGAGGCCGGAAGCTCAATCAATACTGGGGTGCAGACCACACTAATCCCGGCCGGTGGTGCTACCATCGTAGATATGAAGGCTGAAGTTCCGGGTACATATCTCCTGGTGGATCACTCCATCTTCAGAGCATTTAATAAAGGAGCAATCGGACAATTGAAAATAACGGGAGATGAAAACCCGTCTGTTTTTAAGAAGCTAAAATAAATTGAAAAACGGACGGCTCCACACCGTCCGTTTTTGTTTTAACCTGTTATGAAACACTTTCTGACTCTGATATTCACTTTACTCACGGCACTGTCAGCCGTGGCACAGTCGGTCTCAACAGAGAAAAAGATGGTCAGAATACCGGCAGGCATTTACACTCCTTTCTTCAAGCTTCCCGGTACAGAACCCACCGCCATGTCTGCTTTCCTGATGGATGAAACGGCAGTAACCAATGCGGAATTTCTGGAGTTTGTAAAGGCTAATCCGCAATGGCGCAGAAGTAAAGTAAGCAAGCTGCTTGCTGATACTAATTATCTGAAATACTGGAAAAGCGATTTGGAAATCGGCGAGAAAAATAAAGAGCTTTATAACAGCCCGGTAGTATATGTGTCATGGTTTGCAGCCAAAGCGTACGCACAATGGAAAGGAAAGAGGCTGCCCACAGTAGCCGAATGGGAATATGCAGGCACTGCACCGCTCGTAAATTCCAGAGAAGGTACGCTCACTTCTTACATTCTCAACTGGTACTCAAAACCTAATCCCAAAGTACTACCCAACATAAAAAGTACCTATAAAAACACTTTCGGTTTGTTCGACATGCATGGATTGATCTGGGAATGGACATTCGACTTCAACAGTTTTATAAAAAGCGGTGACTCCAGAGCTAATACTACCGACGAACTCAAACTCTTTTGTGCATCCAGCACATTGTATGTGAACAATAAGAGCGACTACGCTTCATTCCTGAGATTCAGTTATCGCGGTAGCCTGAAAGGTAATTTCTGCATTGCCAATTTAGGATTCAGATGCGTCAAAGACCTAAAATGATTAAGATGAAATATCACTTATTATTATTTGCAATCAGTGCGCTGTCGCTTGCAGCGTGCAACAATGGTAAGCAATCAGCCTTTACCGGGGATGTGGTATCCACTGCGGCTCCTGTGGGTACTATACCGGAAGAAAGCATCTATAACCTTACAGATACTTTTACCACACAGGACAATAAAACCATTCAACTGAAAGACTTCTCAGGAAAACCCACAGTAATGGTTATGATCTTCACTCATTGCGACTATGCCTGCCCCAGACTGACAGCCGACGTAAAAGAACTGGAAGGCAAATTGGGGAAAAATGCTGACAAAGTAAACTTTGTACTCACAAGCTTTGATGCAGAAAGAGACTTACCCGCTCAGTTGGCAAAGTATAAGAAGGACATGAAACTGGATGACAACTTCACCCTCCTTCATGGGAGCGATGATGCTGTCAGGACACTCTCTGTCCTACTTAATGTACAATATCAGAAAAATCAGGATGGCAACTTTTCTCATAGCAATGTAATTACAGTCCTTGACCCCTCAGGCAATCTCATTTATCAAAAGGAGGGTATCCAGGCAAACCATGATGAGACGCTCAATAAATTGACCGAGCTGCTGAAGGGGTAGTACTGCTGCACGCAGAAATATCTGTAAATCTCCTGATTCGATGCAGCCTCTGCACTTCAATAATTTCCTAAACTATGTAACACAAAAATGCCCGAAAGATTGGCACTCCGGGCATTATAGTATTTTGAAAGTCTCGATCAATTAGCAGACACAAAGCCCTTCTCCAACAACTTTTCTGCAATCTGCACGGCATTGGTAGCTGCGCCCTTACGCAGGTTGTCGCTCACGATCCAGCAATTGAGGGTATTGGGCAAGGTTTCGTCACGACGAAGCCTCCCTACAAAGGTTTCATTCTTCTCGTGTGCGGTAAGCGGCATCGGATACACTGCGTTCTCAGGATCATCCTGTATAACCACTCCGGGCGTAGCAGCCAACAGTTCCCGCACCTCTTTCAGGTCAAAATCTTTCTCAAACTGAATATTGACACTTTCGCTGTGGCCACCCATTACAGGGATACGTACACAGGTAGCTGTTACGTTTACTGATTCATCACCTAATATTTTCTTAGTTTCATTCACCATCTTCATTTCCTCCTTTGTGTAACCATTTTCGAGAAACACATCAATATGAGGAATTGCATTTTTATCAATCTTATATTTATAGGCCATTTCCCCCTCTAAATTATTTCTTTCGTTTTCCATTTGCTTCACAGCTTTCACACCGGTGCCAGTCACACTCTGATAAGTACTCACCACCACCCTTTTAATATGATACTTTTTATGTAGCGGTGATAATACCAGCACCATCTGAATGGTAGAACAGTTAGGATTTGCAATAATCTTATCCTCCCTGCCCAATACATCTCCATTCACCTCAGGTACTACTAACTTCTTATTGGGATCCATCCTCCAGGCCGATGAATTATCTACCACTGTAATGCCAGCTTCAGCAAACAAAGGCGCCAGTTTCAGTGACGTAGAACCACCGGCTGAAAAAAGAGCAATCTCAGGACGAGCCTTAATAGCATCCTCCGCCGATACCACCTTGTAAGGTTTTCCTTTGAAATACACTTCCTTACCGATTGACTTCTCAGAGGCCACAGGAATCAATTCTGTAACGGGGAAATTTCTTTCTTCCAAAACCTGGAGCATCTTGCTCCCTACAAGGCCGGTAGCGCCTACAACTGCAATTTTCATTTTACTTTACTTTTTTAGGGACACAAAGAAAATACAAAGTACTATCTTTAACAAAAGCCTGTTTGGAATATGACAAAATTCTGTGTTTCCCTTGTGTTAACTCTCCTATGTTTTCATGTTCAATCCCAGGTAACAGACAACTTCTCAGACGGTGATTACACCCACAACCCTGCGTGGCAAACGACCTCAGGAGACTTTATCATCAATGCAGACAAACAATTGCAATCCAATAACACTACCGCTTCATCTACTTTTTATATCTCTACGGCAAACGCACTGATCGCCCAGACAGAATGGGAATTCAGAATCAAAATTGATTTTAACCCATCTTCTGCAAATTATGTGGATGTATGGCTTGGAGCCACTACGCAGGACCTCACTGCGTCATCTAACGAGGGATATTTCGTCAGAGTGGGTAGTACAGATGATGACATCTGCCTTTACAAGAAACCTTCATCCGGAAACGCTGTTAAAATTATTGACGGTATAAATGGCTTGCTTAATACCTCATCAAACTCCCTGATGATAAAAGTTATCCGCACTTCAGGCAATAGATGGATACTACTCCGTGATGCCACAGCCACTGGTAACAGCTACAGAAGTGAGGGAGAGGTCACAGACAATGATTTTAACACCAGTTCTTATTTTGGCTTCCTGATAAAACAGAGTACTGCCTCATTCTTTCAAAAACACTTTTTTGATGACATTATCGTAAAGCCATTCGATGGCAATATGCCACCCGCCAAAGTTGTCAGTGCTACTGCGGTAAATGCAAACACCGTAAAAGTTGTATTTGACAAACCTGTGAATGCCCCATCTGCAGAAGATGTGTCACATTATTTTATATCCGGACCGGGCAACCCGATATCTGCCACGCCGGATGCCATAGATGGAAGTGTAGTACTACTCACTTATATGGGGAGCTTTACTCCTAATCAAAAGAACACTATGATTGTCACCGGAGTAAGCGACATCTTCGGAAACACTATCACTGATGCTACAGTCGACTTTTATTATTACAAAGCCAACCGATACGACGTAGTGATCAATGAAGTATTTGCAGACCCCCAACCTCAAATCGGACTTCCCGCTCAGAAATTTATTGAGTTAAAAAACAATGCCGCCTTCCCGGTAAATCTGAAAGACTGGCAACTACGCGATGGCAGCAACACGGCTACCCTTCCTGCGATTGACCTGAAGCCTGACAGTTTCTTAATTATCACTACTTCTTCAGGATTGAGCACTTATCAGAATTACAGTACAACCATATCCGTTAGTGGATTTCCCTCGCTGAACATTGGCGGAGGACAGATAACATTGTATGATGAATCCGGGTCGGTAATGCACGCTATGACCTACGACCTTACCACCTACCAAAATGAATTAAAAAAAGACGGTGGATATTCATTAGAGCTCATCGATGCGAAAACAGGCTGTCTTATCGCCGGCAACTGGACAGCAAGCAATGATATTTCAGGAGGTACCCCGGGAAGAAAGAATAGTGTGGCAGGAACCGTAACACAGTCGGATCCTGATTATAAAATTATCAACGCATTCCTTTCTACACCAGATACTTTGTACCTCCTCACCAATAAGAGCGTAGATAGCAGTGCAGCAGCACAAAAGAATAATTATACCCTCAGCGATGGACTGTCTGTTTCCACTGTGGAGGTGTTGCCACCATTCTTCAATACCATCCGCATTTCCTTAAACACCGCAGCAACCGAAAACAAGATTTACACTGTAAAGGTAAATGCACTTACCGGATGCGACGGGAACAGTATCAGCAATATATTTAATACCGCGAAGTTTGGTATCGCCTCTGATGCCGTTCAGGGTGATATCATAATTAATGAAATCCTCTTTGACCCCATTTCAGGCGGAAGCGATTATGTGGAACTCTATAATAATAGCACTAAAATTATAGACCTTAGAAAAGTGTTTCTGGCCAACCGCAACACATCCAACTCGCCATCTTCATTCTCTCAGATATCTGCACAGGGCCGCTTACTCTTACCGGGTGACTTTGCATTACTCACCACTGACCCCGTATGGACAGGTATAAACTACCCCATTTCGAACCCTGATGCCTTTGTTAAAATGAATACATTCCCCAGTTATCCTGATGCAAGTGGCAATGTGCTTATTACTGATCAGCAGGGGAATATTATTGACGAGGTAGCCTACAATAGCAAGTGGCACTTCCCACTCATAAAAGACAAAGAAGGGGTGGCACTGGAACGGATTGCCTTTAATGGCCCTTCAGACCAAACTAATTTCAGATCTGCATCCAAAGATGTTTCCTATGGCACACCGGGCCTGCCGAATTCGCAGAGCAGGACGGATGCAATTTCCGGTGAGTTTACAATATCACCCGAAGTATTCTCACCTGACAATGATGGAACAGATGATTTCCTGACAATCACTTATAGTTTTCCTTCCGGCGGATTTATGACCAATATAAAAATCTTTGATGCACAGGGAAGGATGGTGCGTTATCTGGAAAAGAATTCCCTAAGCGGCATTACGGGCTATTACCGCTGGGATGGATTAGATGATAAACAACAGAAACTGCCACAGGGTATTTACATCATTCATTTTGAATCATTCAATACAGATGGTGTCAGGAAGCTTCACAAGAAGAGTGTAGTACTGGCAAGAAGGTTTTAGTATAGAAGGTTTTGAGTTGTAAACACGGGACAACAAAAGGAGTATGATTAGTGGAAAGTCCTGAGTTGTAAACTCAGAACCACTTAGGGGGCAGTAAAAGATTGCAAATTCAGGACAGCAAAGTTTTAGCATCACCACCTAAAACAGAATAGCCGAAAAAATTTCGGCTATTCTGTTTGAAAAACTCGTCCTTATAATATTCAATTGCAATTAATACCCCGGGTTTTGTTGTGCCTTCAGTCCCGGATTGGCATTAATCTCGGCCTGTGGAATGGGCAGCACAATCTTATCAAAAGTAGTCACGTCGATAGTTTTCGTTCTTGCGGTAATTGGCACTCCTCCAAAATCATCATTAAAGGTTATGGACTTGCCCAGACGAAGCATATCGAAATATCTTTGTCCTTCGGTAAAGAGCTCCTTACTCTTTTCATCAAGAATCATATCGATAGTAATGGTAGTAGAAGTGGCAGGAGCAAGGCCAGGCGAGCGTTTCCTAATTTCGTTCAGATAATTTGCGGCTTTCACCTTATCAACCGGTAATGCTGCTTCGGCTGCTATCAGATACATTTCAGACAATCGGATCACCTTAATATTCACCGCAGTTCCCGTAGCCTTACCATCTCCGTCTATATTGATATTTCCACTGTATTTGTAGCTTGCTCCCATGTGAATGGGTTCTGTTACAAATTCTCTATCATCTCCCATAATTCCCCATCTTACATCGGTAGGATCCTGTCCAAGTCGGGCCAGGAAATAGTCGCTCCCAAAATACTGTCCTCTTGCTGAAGAAGATTTATAATCCTGCTTTCTATAATAGATACTCAGGCTTGAGCTTCCCAGATCATTCTCGTTTGGCACCATCGCCAGTTCAAAAATTGATTCAGAGCCAAACTGCTTAGTCCAGGAATTCACCCACTCACTATTAGAATAAGGGGAGTAAGCACCAGAATTGATTACCTCCTCAGCAGCACTTAGCGCACCCGGATAATTTCCCATACTTAAAGCCACACGAGCCTGCATTGCTTTATTTGCATAATAGTTAATAAATCCGTTCTTTTTAGTTTTGGAAAGTAATGGCGCTGCATCCGTCAGGTCTTTTACAATCTGGTTATAATTCTCCTCTACTGTAGCCCTTAACGGATGTGCTGAGGCATCGAGAGGCTCCAGTTCATTAGGAACTCCGTAAGTGGTCTTTGCAAAAGTGTAAGGCTTCCCATAAAGCCTTACAAGATCAAAGTACATAATCGCTCTGGCTGTAAGCGCCTGACCCAGTATATCATTGAAGTCTTCAACGGTACCGGATGCCTGCAAATCTTTGATATTCTTAATCAGGTTATTGGCCTGAAGTATGCGATTATACATATCATTCCAGAAACCCTCTTCCGGGCTTGTTGCTGCCGAATGATTGAAATCATAATAGCTGCTCAGTCCTCTTCCTAAGGTTCGCGTCGTAACCTCTCCCCCCTTGGCTTCAGCATACACAATAAAATTGCGACCATAATAGGAAAGATCTGTCATCCTTCTCATGATTCCTGTGATCATCACTTGGGCATCTGCTTTGGTTTTCACAGCAGTCGCTGCATCACCGGAATTGGTCGGGGCCTCATCCAGAAAATCTTTGCTACAAGAATACATTCCCAGGAAGCAGACTGCTCCAAGGATTACGAATAGCTTTGTGATATTAATCTTTTTCATGTCTATAATCTTTTTTTGAATTAGAATGTTATTTCAAGTCCAAAAGTGTACCCTTTAGAATAAGGTATTTCCCATCCTTTTGTGGAGAATCTGTTTACCTCTGGGTCAGCATGCTTGTATTTTGCAAGTGTCAGCAGGTTGGAGCCCACTGCATACACCCTGAGGTTTGAAATACCAATCTTCTGAGTAATCGCTGAAGAGAAATTGTATCCCAGTCGGATATTCTTTAATCTCAGGAAAGTAGCACTGTAAAGGTGTCTGCTGCTATACTGGGTTACGCCTTCCTCATCTGTACCTCTCACTTTCGGGAGTGTGCCTTTGGGATTCTTTTCAGTCCACATATCATCTACGGCATATTGTGCTCTCATCCTTTCCCAATATAAACCGTCATCTGCCACCATCTGATCAACGGCATCATAAATCCATCCTCCCAACTTATAAATAAAATTCAATCCCAGATAAAATCCCTTGTAATTAGCCTCAGTATTTATACCTCCCACAAAAGCAGGGAATGCATCGCCTATGATTACATAGTTTGCGTTGTTAAAGTCATAAGTAGCCCCTCTGTCGTTCCAAAGGAAATCACCGGCCTTTTTATCATTCGGATCATTCACATAAAACACATTTACCCCATTGGTAGGATCCACTCCTCCATACTCATAACCATAGAATGCAAGCGTAGATTGCCCTTCACGATAAATATACTGTCCCCTCTCATCCACATTGTCATACCAGATAATATCTGCGCCGTCACTGAGTTTGGTTACTTTAGATTTAATAGCAGAGCCATTTACACTCGCACTCCACGTAAAGCCTGGACGCTGAATGATGTTACCACCTAATAATATCTCAACACCACGGTTGTTGATAGAGCCAATATTCTTCAAAGAAGTACTGAATCCTGTAACCCTTGAAATAGGTACACTCTGCAAAAGGTCTTTTGAATTCCTGTTGAAATATTCAATGGTACCATAAATTCTGTTTTTAAATAAACTAAACTCCAGCGCAATATCAGTAGAATAGTTTGTCTCCCATGACAGGTTCGGATCTGCAATATTTGTGAGCGTGCCACCTGCCTGGCTCATATAATTGGCAGAATAACCCACAAGTGATCTCCATCCATAATTTGACGGCGGCAGCGTACCGTTTACTCCATAAGATGCGCGCAGCCTCATGTTACTAATAAAGTCATACTTCTTCATAAAGTTTTCTTTGTCAATACTCCATGCACCTCCTACTGACCAAAAATTACCCCAGCGGGAATCAGGGCCTAATTTAGAGCTTCCATCACGTCTGAAGGATGCCGACAGATAATACTTCTTGCTGAAGTTGTATTCTAATCTTGAAATATAGGACACTATGGAGTTGCCCCATGAATAGCCACTCGCATCCTTCTTCCCTGCTGTGGCCACTGTATGCAGGTTACTTGCGGGCAGGTCGGTACCTGTAGCTCTCTGAAAGTCGGTCTCATGCTTCTCAGCTTCATACCCTGCCAGAAAATCCAGCCTGTTTTCACCAAAACTTCTTCCATAATTTAATGTGGTAGAAGAAACAATCCTCCTTTCGTTAGTAGCCATTTCATGCACCTTGCCAATGCCGTCTCCTCTGAAATGAATTCGGCTATAATATAAATGCTCTTTGGTTTCTGAATTATCGTAAGAAAAAATGGTCTGAAGGCTAAGCTCCGGCAAAATATTTACCTTAAGCCTTTCCTGTGCTCTGGTAGAGTACACCTTTGAATTGTTTTCCCATTCTTTGTCATAAAACAGGTTGTTCTGGGCACCACTGTTTCCATATACGGGCAACCAGGGCAATCCGGTCTTGTAATCTGTTGGCCAATAAACTCCAAAATAACGGCTATGGGTCGCTTCAAAATAATTTTGTCCGGCATTATCTGTATCGTTAAAGCCTGACAATTTTGTTCTTGCTGCGCTTACATTGGTGGCGAACTCAATAAGTTTACCGATCTTTTGTGTAAGATTTAGTCGTCCGGAAAACCTGTCATAATCATTCACATATACCCTGCCCTGATTCTTGCTGTACGAAAAAGAACTGAAGTAGGTAGTCTTATCATTTCCTCCGCTGACAGACAGGTCGTTGGTCTGATTAATTGCTGACCTGAAATACACATTTGACCAGTCAAAAAACTTTCCATCTCTGTTCTCCACCCCATCAGTAAGGCCCGTAATAATTACTCTTTCATCAGGTTCGGTTCCTGAGGTACTAAACGCATAACCATACCTCTTGAACCTGTTGTTCAATGTCTTTAAAGCATAAGTGTTGGACTCTGCTGCGGTACCCCCGTCGGAAAACTCTGCATCATAATAAACTCTGTACAGATAATCGATATTATCCTGGGTGCTTGCCGGCTCCCAGTTATCGGTGGCCCATGAGGGAGAAAATCCGATTGAGGTCTTAAAGTTTATAGTGGGTTTACCCGCTTTACCCCTTTTGGTAGTGATTACGACAACACCGTTTGCCGCGCGTGAACCGTATAGCGAAGCTGCAGCCGCATCTTTCAAAATAGAAATAGATTCTATGTCTACAGGATTCAGCGTGTTCATCATGTTGTTTCTAGAATAAATGTAATCTCCCATCTGTCCTGTGTTTCCTGAAGAAACGGGTACGCCATCAATCACGTATAAGGGTTCTGTAGAGGCATTCATCGAACCAATACCACGTATCTGAATGCTGGTAGTGGACCCGACAGTCGCTGATCCCTGGGTTATACTCACACCCGGGGCTTTTCCTACCAGGGCAGATTCAAATGACGTCGCCGGGATATCTTTAATATCACCTCCCTTTACGACCGAAGCGGACCCTGTGAACGTTTCTTTGGTTGAAGAACCATAGGCCACCATTATCACTTCATCAAGTTGTTGTGCATCATCTACCATTACGGCATCTACCTGAGTGCGGCCGTTTACAGCCACCTCCTGAGTCTGATAACCTACACTCGAAAAAATCAAAACTGCATTTGATGCCACATTCTGAAGTGTATAATGGCCTTCGGCATCAGCCGAAACGCCTGCGGTCGTGCCTTTCACAACCACGCTTGCAGGAATCGGGGTTCCATTCTGAGAGGTAACGGTGCCCTTAACCTGAATCCTGGACTGTGCCAGGGTTCCGAGACTAAGAACCATACCTGCTACAAGTAATAAATAAGTCCTCATAACTTTTGTTTTTGGTAAAAAAATGGAGAAAAATAAATGGTTCAAATTGAGTTTATACTGGATAAAATTTTTGATTGGATTAGGTCTGTCATCTTTGGTTTTGGTAAGCATCTACTGCTGATCCACTCTACACTACCTCATTCACAGATGATTGCTTAAGTTAGTTTTGTTAGTTGGTTATACTAGTCCTGGTCTTTTTATGACAAATCAAGTCGGAAAAATGCTGCGTCAAAATAAAAAATATTCTTATTTTTTCTTCTGTAGTACACTGAGATACAACAGTTATTAGTTTAAAACCAGTTTAAATAACGGCTTAGGCTGTTTGCTCAAATTACTTTTTCTCCATTACCATGCGCCTCAGGAAGTCCACAGTAGCTTCATAAATCTTTACCAGATTCTCAAACCTCAGCCAGTGGTGGGTATCATCAGGGATCACCAGCGATTCGGTGTACACCCCCTTTCTTACAAGGCGATTATACAAGTCCACGCTTTCACTGAACTGCACACTCCGGTCATCGTCCGCATGAATTAACAACACCGGCGACTCCCATGTGTCCACAAATGAAATTGGTGATGAATGCCATGCTACTGAGTCAGCCATTGCCGCATCTGGTGCATGTTCGAAATTGGTGGTGTACTGCTTCGCCGGCATCTCGCTATGCACTCCCGAAATATCTACACCTGCTGCGAATAAATCAGAGTCCTTACCCAAACCTGCTGCTGTAAGGTAACCTCCGTATGAACCACCATACATCACAATCCTTTTCGCTTATACAACCGGTTGTTCTGCCAGCCATTTACCGGCTGCACGAATATCCTGATACTCTGAAAGGCCACGGCTACCGCCACCTTCCGGATGGTGAAAATCATTTCCATATCCAATTCCCAGTCTGTAATTCACTGATAATACTACAAACCCCATCTGAGCCAACTTCTGATTGACCGCATAATGAGCCGCATAGTAATCACTGTAATTCCATCCCAACTGCATTTGCCGCATGGGTCCGCCATGGATAGCAATTACGGCCGGCCTCTTTACTGCTCCTCCCGCTGTTTTGAACAGTTGCGCATGGATGGCGGTGCCATCGGGGGCATTGAAAATAACCTGTACAGGCTTCACCAGATTTTCCCTGTTATACTCTTTGGAAAGAAACGCAGTTCCTATCAACCTCACCTCCTTTGCATTCATATCCATCACTGCCGGTAGTGAGGGGCGATACACATCCGAACTTATGAATGCAAGCTTATCAGCCCCAAGGAAAACCGGTTTCGCCTCAATACCTTCACCCTGCGTCAACATTTTCATATCTGCTTTATCTACTGAGACTATCCCAATGTGCCTGCGATCAATATCCTGCCTGTCAATTCCCGTATTGGCACTGAACAGCAACCTGTTGCGATCAGGCGACAGCCTGATATACTCCACCATAAAATCGCCCGGAGTAAGCAATAGAGGTGCTCCTCCGGCAGGTGAAACAGAATAAAGGTGAGGCCAGTTGTCCATAGTCGATAAGAAGACAATTCTATTGTTGCCTGCCCAATGCAAATTGAACCTTCCATCTGTTGTGGGCACACTGCCTCTGAGCGTGCGGGGAGATTTCCATATCACCCTGCTCCCTTCTTTAGCTATGTCGGCCACCCTGATTTCCCATGGCCTGGGCTGCTGTTTCAAAATTGAATCAGGAGCACCGCCCCCGCCGCTGAGCCTCACAAAAACTACCTGCGTACCATCAGGGGACCACTTTGGTGACATATCTCTTGCAAATGCAGGATCAATCCACTGTATCGGAGTTCGATTATCCCTATAGATTCCAATCATAGAATGATCATTTCTGCCGGATACGAACAGAAGCTTGCTACCATCGGGCGACCACTCGATAGCACTGCAACTTCCTCTTGCAAAAAACAACTGACTGGCTTTCGAAGAGCCATCAATGGGTACACTCCATACACTTCCACCTTTCAGGAAGGTAACATTCTTACTATCTGGAGTTATTATAGCCTGGCTCGAAGCCGGATCTGTGGCAAGCAGGTGTGCAATCCCATCCGATATATTAAAGCTCCATAACTCAAACGACGTTTTCACAGGCGATGACAGCGGATTCACAGGCAGTTCTTCAGACCAGTTACCATCCGGCTCACCGCCTCTGCAGTAGATAATCCATTTTCCGTCAGGAGAAAACCGAAGCATACTGATTACCTGACCATCATCCACATCAAAATTGGTCAGTTGCCGGAAGCTTTGACCGGCATCCTCACTTAAATATACATTTCGTCTGCCCTGAAGATTAAATACCCACGCTAACCGGTTGACCTGGGAAGCGGATGTCAGCTCCAATGGCGCAGGAAAACTCAGAAGGTCTCTCAATGCCGGCTGTGCAGCGACCTCAGTTCCTATCCCCAGTATGCACAAAAACAAAAACGGTGTGATTATATTTCTCATCATAATACTCTGATTTGAAGACAGCAGTCGTAAGCAGTTCTAAAATTAAGCTTATCCTGTAAACGGAAAACAAGCTTTGTCAGATTTTGTGTCTATTGAAAAAAAACAAGGCTGCCCGTGGTGTGACAGCCTTATTACCTTTTCAAAAAAACAAGAAAACTCTATTTATCCCACCAGAGATGATCTGTTCTCTCGTAGGCAGGCACATTGGCTCCATTTCTGGAAGTCTCTGTACTTGGATAATCAGCCCTTCTGATAAAAGTAGAGAGTGTGGCATTTACCGGCATACCAAAACCCTGATAATTAAAGTCGAACCTACGCATATCTGTCCAGGTTATAGGTTGCAGGAAGGTAGCTACATATTTCTCCTTCATAATCAGCTTAAGTGTCAGGTTATCTTTCCCTACGGCCACTGCAGGATTATTAATATAGGTATCGATAGCTGTCGCGGCCACTCCCAATTTTTCCATGTGTGCACGAATACCGGCAAGATAGGCATCGTAAGCACGCTGTGTTTGTCCGCCACGGAGAGCAGCCTCTGCTTCCGTAAACCTTATCTCTGCGTTAGTCAGCATCAGTAGCGGAGAGGTCTCTGAAGAGTACCATTTACCTACATCCAGATAACACTGTACATGGTCTGTATTTCTTACCCCCTGGAATCCTGCTCCATTAGGAGTTCCCACATAGGTTCCGCCGTCGGTTGGGAATGTGATCTCAGGTAAGCGAGGATCAAAAACGCCATAGATGGTACCATTGGTAGCATCCACAAAATATTTACTCAACCACACGTCCAATACCAGGTTGGCATTGTTCCTTGCAAGCTGTGCCCAAGGGTTCCTTACCTCAAAGGCATCTAACTGCGCATCGTCGCTGTTTGATGAATAAGCATTATTCACTGCTGCCAGCACCTCTGAAGCATTATATGACGGCAGCTTACTAACCTGGTTGAGTAAACGTGCTTTAAGTGCGTATGCAGTTTTTACCCAGGCGGACACATCGCCACCATGTATATAGTCTGCATTTCCGTCCATTCCATCTACAGCAGCCGGTTGGCTCAGGAGCGCAATCCCTCTTCCAATCAATGCGAGGCAGGTGTCATAAATCCCCTGTTGAGAATCATACTTGGGAGCCATATTTGCCCCTCCGACAAAAGCCTCAGAATAAGGCAAATCGCCCCATGCATCAGAAGCAAGGCTAAGGTTAAAGGCAGTAAGAATATCTGCTACCCCGGCGTATGCAACCAGATTTTGCTCCAGCGCTGCTTTTCGCATATCGTACAAATCAGTCAGGGTATTATAGATACTACCCCAGGCAGTAGAAGGGTCTGACTGCTGGTAGGTATCTGCCGTACCACTCACACTGGGCGAAGCAAGATTCTGGACATAATAAGAAGTGAGGTTTCCCAGATAATATACATTGTATGGGGTCAAATTGGTAACGTTAGCAAGTAATCCCTGAATGGGAGGGTCCGTACTCGCATTGGGGTTAGCATTGATATCAAGATATTTCTCACACCCTGAGACCGCAGCCATTATTACCATCAAATAAATAAGTTTCAAATATCTTTTCATGATGATAAAATTTAAAAGGTTATATTAATGCTGAACAAATAGTTGCGCAATGGAGGATAAGTAAATCCAGCCTGAGAACTACTTGTCAGATCTCCGGTCATGGCATCGCTGGCCTCCGGGTCAAAACCATTATACTTCGTCGAGAGCCATAAGTTATTGCCGGTAAAGCTTATAGTTGCATTATTCATGAAGGTTTTCTTCAGCAGGGATGCAGGTATTGAATAGCTCAGCGCTATTGTACGCAAGCGAATCCAGCTGGCATCCTGTACAAAGTTTTCACTCACTCCACGATAGTAGGCTCTATAATATCCATCTTTGTAATCCACACCATCCGGGCCCATGCCCTGGCCCTTGAATACTGACTTTGTATTAGGAGTGCCATCTTCCAACACACCGGGGAATACCACCATCTGGTCTCTGTCTTCAGTATATTTAGCAATACCAAAGGCCGCCATGAAGTTGTCCAACTGGTTCCATTTCTCAAGCCCCTGCTGTGTGTCGAACATGAAGCTGAGTGACACATTCTTGTATTTGAGAGTATTACTCCAGCTTCCGATCCAGTCTGGCATTGAGTTACCTAAAATTTTCTGAGCTGTTTCCCTAACAGGGAATCCGTTTGCACCAATAATAATAGGCAGACTTTTATCTATTCTGAACGGTTCAGGAGTCTTGCTTCCATAATAGCGTTTCCACGAAGTACCATAAATATCTCCAACAGAATAGCCTGGCCTGTAAAGGAAGGAAGGTCCTGATCCGGCATATCCAAACGAAGAGCCTCCTGTGATATAATCCAAACTCTTATATACTGAAACCACCTTGTTTCTATTAGCCGAGAAATTAATCTGAGACTCCCATGTGAAATCACCTGATTGGATTGGCTTTCCTGACACGGTCAGCTCCACACCTTTGTTTTGAATTTCTCCGGCATTCAGCGTAATGCTGGTTTGTCCGGTACCGGGTGCAGTAGATACATCCATAATCAAATCTTTACTGTTTGATTTGTACCATGTAAAATTCAATCCCAAACGGTTATTAAAGAAACTGAGGTCGGTACCTACTTCGAAAGCGGTAGTCAACTCTGGCTTTAGGGAAGGGTCACCGGCAGCATTATCTCTGGTATAACGAACTACATTATTGATTGGGGCGCCGGTAGGCGTATATACCACGCTTGTGCTATACGGATTCGCATCCTTTCCGATTTGAGCTAAAGACAACCTCAACTTACCTTCATTCATCCAGGACGGAACCTTTAACATATCTGAGAATACATAGCTCAAACTTGCAGATGGATAAAAGAAAGAACGGTTATCCTGTTCCAGAGAAGAGGTCCAGTCATTCCTTCCGGTCAATGTAAGGAACAGATAATTATTATAAGAAGCAGTAAACTCACCTTAAGCACCTATAATTCTATACACCTCATCATACTGTCCCACATACTGTGTCTTGGCATTGCCGAGTGTAAAAAGATTATAAATCACGAGATCATATCCTTCTGCTGCTACCATTCCTCTTGAACGATCGAGCAGGTCATGCCCCAGCCTGAGTGATGTTTTAAACTTATCGTTCCAGTCTTTACTGAAAGTAATCATCAGGTTGGAGTTGATTTGCCTGAAATTATTAACATACTTCCCTACATAACCATCTCCGTTATCATCAGACCCAACCACCTCGCCGGGAACTCCTTTCGGGCCCGGGGCAGTACCGGTACGTTTATCACCATATACGTCCATCCCTACACGATAGGTTGCCGTAACCCACTTGGCAGGACTATAGGTAAAGTCCAGGCTACCTATCATGCGGTCATTATTACTACGAAAGCGATTGGTATAAACAGACCACCATGCATTGTTATTACCATAGGTATTCTGTGTGCCATCAGGTTTGATGTAATCTCTTACATCCCAGCGGGGCGACCAGTATGAAAGGTTTTCGTTAAAACGGTTTGCATCGTAAAAATTACCATCAGTATTGATATAATAAAACTGAGCTCCCATAGCAAACTTATCATTGAACTTCAGTCTGCCGTTGATTCTGGCGGACATCTCCTGATACCATGTCCAGGGAATGGTACCATTCTGTTTGAAGTAAGATAATGACGACGACATGGTTGCCTTTTCTGTACCTCCTGAAAGGGAGATTGTATTTCTAAACTGATTCCCATCTACATACGCACGCGCATATTGATTATAAAGTTTATCAGGATGTGTAGGATCCAGCGCTTTGGCATCCGCTACTGTAGGCCCCCACTCCGGCCAGAAAGATTCATTGTCATATTCTCCCTTATATCCCTGAGAGTACTTATTCTGTACTTCAGGAAACTTATTGACCTGATCAATACCGTAAGTTGCCGAATAGTTAATTCTGAACCTTCCGGCCTGACCTGATTTAGTCGTAATTACTACCACACCGTTTGCACCACGCAATCCATACAGCGCAGTCGCTGCACCGCCTCTCAACACATTGATGCTTTCCACATCTTCAGGGTTAATATCAGATGCACGATTAGGCATCGAAGCCGGCAAACCGCCTCCTGTCCCCTGGCCCGAAGTAGTATTATCAATAGGAATACCATCTATAACAAACAATGGCTCGGTTCCAAGATTCAATGAGTTAACACCTCTGATAAGGATGTTAGACCCCTGGCCCGGCCCACCTCCTGCACTGGTAATAGTCACACCGGCTACCTTACCCTGCAATGCATTGATAAGGTTGGGCTGATGCGATTCTGTAATTTCTTTGGAATCGACACCCTGGGCTGCATAACCCAATGAACGTTTGTGCCTGGAAATCCCCAGAGCTGTTACAACTACTTCCGACAAAGCTCCCGATGGTTTCAAAGTCACGGTAACCACCAACTGGTTGCCGACACTCACCTCCTGAGCTTCAAAATTTACTGAGGTAACAACCAATACAGGATTTGCTCCTGTTACCCCAATTGAGAACTCTCCGTTTTCATTGGCAGAAACCGTATTGGTGGTTCCTTTCTGATTAACTGTTGCCATAGGTACAGGCGAACCATCTTCGCCAACCACTTTACCGGTCACCGTCCTGGACTGACTGAACACAGCAGGCGGCACCAGCAAAAGCAACATCACAATCACTGATAGAATTGCTTTTCCCATAG
>JACFNA010000266.1 GCA_019455085.1 Chitinophagaceae bacterium | reverse complement strand
CGGTGGAAGTACCTGCTGCCAGATTTCCACTCTTGTCCAGTGCAACCGCACCCACAGTCCCAAACTTCTTATCCTTGTCTGACACCCCTGAAATACTGCTACTCTTTGGGCCAAAGTAATTATAGGCAGCATGCCCTGTTTCCTCCTGACTGATCATCCGCTGTAGTTGATCCCATCGTTCCTGAGTGAAGAAGTATGATGGTGGCACCGTATCGCACCCATTTGCCGCAGCAAATATCTCAGCTCCCCTGCCTACCATCATCACATGTTCCGACTTGTCCATCACAGCCCTTGCGGCATTGATCGGATTCTTCAGATTGGTTACGCCTGCCACAGCTCCTGCTTTCAACGTAGCACCATCCATGATAGAGGCGTCCAGTTCATTTCTGCCATCATGGGTGAAAACGGCTCCCTTCCCGGCATTGAAAAGTGGAGAGTTTTCCATTACATTGATAGCAGCCTGTACTGCATCTAATGAAGCGTGCCCCTCTTTAATCTGATTGTACCCTGCCTGCAATGCCTCTGTCAGTGCCTCTTTATATGCCTGTTCTTTTTCCGGAGTCATTGACTCTTTATTAATAGTGCCTGCGCCACCATGAATCACCATTACATACTTTGTGTGCTGTCCTTCTGATACAGGAGTGTCACAAGAGGCCAGTAAGAAACCGGACATCAGGAAACCACATAATATAATTACAATCCTGTTCATCATTTACTATTACTAATCATCTACCATACTTAATCTGCCTGTATTTACCGACCACCATGATCTGGTAAGCCCATTTGTATTCTCAGGCTCAAAAGTGACCATGTTGAATTTGTTACCTGCTGCTTTAGCTGATACTGCCGAAACACGAAGTGCCTGGCCGCTCCAGTTCCAGGTTACAGGCGTATTGGACGTAAATGTTTCAGGCGCTTTATCAGAAAATGCTTTGATGAAAAATGCTTTATTAGATCCTACCACTTCGGCCATGCCCGCATCGTCAATGCATACTGCCGTCGCTTCATCTACAGCCACACCCGAAGGAGTTTTCCCCCAGTCTTTCATAATTCTTCCCATAAACACTACCAGGCGGCCCTGTCTGTCGCGCTGAGTGAAATGCTGGTCAGTTATCACACTCTGTAAAAAAGGAGCACGCAGAAAATCACCGTTATACAAGAGGATATCACTCCCATACGGATTAGTCAGCGCAGCAGATGAGACCACACTACCCTTCTCTCCGCTGAAATAAAAATTGCCCAATATAGCCGCTCCTGCACTGGTACCCCCAACCGGTACCTTCTTCACTGTCAGCAGATAATTAATAGCGTCCATCACTTTAGTCCCTTTCCAATAACCTGTATAGTCAGACTGGTCGCCACCTGCAATGAACAGTAATTCGGCATTCCTGATAATCCGTGCCACACCATCATCTTCAGCTAATTTGCGTGAATCGATCTTCAGGGTCTCTACTGAATTCAGAGAGCCCAGCCGATTTACATAAGGATTATAGGCATCCGTTCCGGAAGCGCGGATAATTACCGCATCTCCGCCGCCACTCCTGGCAATCATCCAGCGAAATGCTGCGTCCACATCAGCACCCCCTCCCATAATTACCACTCCTCCACTGGTAGTCTTTGTAACGTCTGCAGTATCACCGACAATTCCGATAGAGGCCGGACGTGTTGTATTACCCGGATTTACCGGGTCGGGATTCCGCGGATTAAAAGGATTAAAATCGTCTTCCTTACTACAACCCGCAAGAAAAAACACAAAGAGAAACAGTGACAATATATACTTCATTACGCTTCGATTCATGATTTTCTATCCATTCTAATAATTAGGGTTCTGCACCATCGCTTTGTTTACTGACATCTCATCAGAAGGTATTGGGAAACAGTATTGTGCTGCCGTAGGCTCCAGTTTCACTGCTCCCGAGGCATTGATCGCATCCTGAGGCAGACGTTCTACAGGAAGGTTCCTGCGTTTCAGGTCAAAGAAGCGATGTCCTTCAAAAGCCAATTCTTTAAACCTTTCATTGTAGATCGCATCCAGCAGGCTCTGTTTATCAGGGAAGCTGGCATCTACATACCCTATAATTCTGGCTTTCCTCAATTCGTTCAGGTCTTTGGCTGCAACAGTAATTCCGGCAGGGCTGCCATCCTTTTCCAGCAAAGCCTCTGCCCTGATGAGATACATCTCTCCTGTTCTGAAAAGCTTGATATCCGTAAGGCCTAAATTCAGTGGATCTCCTCCATTATACTTTTTAATCAGGTAAGCAGATTTCTTACCTCCTGAGTTATCCTGACGCAACTGGTCATACGTAATATAACTGCTGAACCGCACATCATTATCCCTGTCAAATGTATTGAGCAATTTGAAAGCGGGTGCATACAATACGATTTCTCCTGTTTCGCGGAAGAAGGCTGACCCTATTTTAGAATCTCCCGGCACCCGTGCCAGTTCCCATATAACCTCCGCATTGCTCTGGTCTATCCAGATTTTTCCAAAATCATTCCTTGCCGCCAGCGGCTCCTGGTTAATCACTTCTGTAGCATAAGTAATTGCCTTATCCCAATCTTTTGCATACAATGCCACCCTTGCCTGGATAGCTGACACAGCAGCTCTGGTGATCCGTGTTTTCACATTAAAACTTGCAGGAATCAAATCTTTTGCTGCCTGCAGGTCTGCATTGATATCATCAAAATTCGATTGTACGGTAGGCCTTGCCGGGTAGCCCAACTCATGCTTCTTCATATAAGGTACCCCCATACCGTCTCCGGAATATTTAGAAGCATACGCCTTTAACAGTTCGAAATGGCTAAATGCCCTGAGTGCCAGCATCTCTCCATGATACTGATCCAGTGTGCTTTGGGTAGCACCTGTAACAGGGATATTCGGCACCGCTTCCAGTACTCTGTTGGCACGGTCGATCACCAGATAATACTCATTCCATGCACTCGTTACCGAGCCATAAGAAGAGTTATACATCCACCGATGGGTAACCGTATTTGAGACTGTATTTTCTGTGGGCAGCATCACCTCATCAGATACAATCGCTCCCGTCTCGATCAGGGTATAGTCCAGAGGCGCATAGGCACCCAAAACTCCCATATTGAGGTCGTTCAGATTACGAAATGCCTTTGTAGGATCGATAGAATCTGTCGGTGGCATATCCAACTTATCGCAGGACACCAGTACAGCTCCTGAAAGAGACAAGAAAAAGAATAATTTTTTTATGTTCATGACTGTCAGATTAAAAGTTAACATTGATACCTGCCGTAT
>JACFNA010000265.1 GCA_019455085.1 Chitinophagaceae bacterium | reverse complement strand
TAGTTGTGATTTTAACTGCTAAGTTACTCCTAGCACATCAAAATATTAATTAGCCTAGAATTGTAAAAAAACCTACCTTTACCCGAGTAATCAGTTTTTTTTAGAGTTTTAACAGGAAGGAGAAGCCGATAATGATTCGTGTCCCCAATATGAAAAATACACCCTATGTTTGTCTGGTTCTGAAAAACCGAAAAGCAACGTCAATCTAAATAATTCTTCAAAACAAATACTAATTGATATGGTACAAATTGTATCAGTAAAAGCACACACGCAGGCATTGCTTCTCCGGAGAAATCTGAGAAGTTTAGGATTTACGGCCTTATTAATTGCAGGCACGTGTCTTCAGGCAGGAGCCACCTCAGCGCCTGATTCCCCCTATTCAGGTACTCCCGCACATAAGGAAACCAAAGCCGATATCTTCAAAGAGATTACGGGCCAGGTAATAGATGAAACGGGAAGGCCTGTAGCAGGCGCAACAGTTACCGTCAAAGGGAGCAATACAGCCGTTTCTACAAAAGACGATGGCTCATTTACCATTAATGCAAAGGAAGGAGATGAGCTGATTGTATCCCACGTTTCTTACCAGACCACTACAGTGAAAGTGGGTGCAACAGACCACGTGGTGGCGATGGTGCAGTCGAAGGTAAATCAGTTGGAGACGGTAACAATTACAGGTTACACCGGATACTCCAGAAAAGAGAGTCCGAGTGCCACCACCTTTGTGACGAGTAAAGAAATCAATCAGGTGCCTATGAGCACAGTAGATCAGATATTGCAGGGCCGCGTGCCGGGGATGAGTGTTTCGTCAAGCTCAGGTCAGCCCGGACAAAGTGCCGCTGTGGTAATCAGAGGAGTGGGGAGCATCAGCGGTAGTACTACTCCATTGTATGTTATGGACGGGATACCTATTGAAGGGAATTATTTCCAGACAATTAATCCTCAGGATATTGAGTCGATGACCATCCTGAAAGATGCTTCCGCAAAAGCATTGTATGGTTCCAGGGGATCAAACGGAGTCATAGTAATCACAACCAAGAAAGGAAGGAAAGGGAAATTGAATGTGGGTTATAATTCCCAGTATGGATTTTCTACCCTTACCAGCCCGCGCTTTGAAATGATGGATACCAAAGAGCATCTCAGATTTGAAGAAGAAGTAGGGTTGGAGACAGGCCAGAATATTGGGCCCGGCTGGACTTATTCTAAAAAGAACCCCGATTATGCAAACCATACGGTGGATTGGCAGAAACGGGCCGACTTCATCCTGGATAGCCTGAGGCAGATTAATACAGATTGGCGGGATATGTTTTTCAGAGACGGCCACTTCATGGAGCAACAGGTGAGCCTGAGTGGCGGTAATGAGAATATTCAGGCGTATAACGCATTGGGTTATTGGAAAGAGGATGGCATTGTAAGAAGAACGGGGTTAGAGCGCTATACACTGCGGAGTAATGTGAACATGAAATTTAACAAGTTCACTGCCGGAGTAAATATCTCCATTGGTTACTCCAACTCGAGGTTTACTTATAACGAAGGTGGTACTTCGGTAGGTACGCCTATGGCTTCTGTATATTATGCACTTCCGTTTGAATATCCTTACACCCCGGATGGAGTATTCCATCCTACGGATGATGCAATAACCTTTCTGGATACACGTGAGGGCAGCCGTGGTATAGATGTGCTTTATGGTACTTCTTCCAAGACTGAACAGGTAAAGTCAATAATAGGAGCGAATCTGGGATATGAAATTCTGCCAGGCCTTAAAATAACTACCAGGGCGGGGATTGACCTTAGAAGTTCGACAGACCAGAACTTTATAAATCCAAATTCCTATATTGGAAGTAAGGCATTTGGCCAGCGCGGTTCCTTTGGAGAGGCACAAAGGCGCAATTTTAATATCGTGTCCACTTCAGGGATTACTTACGATAATAAAATTGATAAGCACGATTTTGAGATATCCGGATTCTTTGAGTATTTACATAATCATTACAGATCGTTTAACTATACCGGTTATGGAATTGATGACAGGTTGATGGAAACTCCTGCCGGCATTACGGTCAGCACTACCTTTCTGCCAAGCCTTGGAGGCGGGCGCACATTCAGCACCCTGATGTCGTATATGGGGGTTGGTAAATATACCTATAATGAAAAATACACACTGACGGCAAGCTACAGATATGATGGTGCCTCTTCGGTATCGCCTAATAATCGTTGGCATGGCTTCTATTCTTTTGGAGCGAACTGGGATGCGAAGAAGGAAAACTTCCTTGCTTCCAGCGATTTCATTTCAGCATTGAGGCTAAGAGCCAGCTACGGGCAGACGGCGAGTCCGTTTGGCGGCGACTTCCTGTATTTGTCCACCTATTCAGTAAGTACTACCTATGGTGGCCAAGCCGCTATCAGGCCTTCTGCAATCGGTAACCCGGATTTTGATTGGGAATATGTAGATGAGTTCAATACCGGGTTTGACCTGGCATTGTTCAAGTCGCAAAGGTTGAAGATTATTTTTGACTTCTATGACAGAATCACCAGAAACATGTTCATCGATCAGCCATTGTCAGCTACTTCTGGTGCCACGTCAGCACCACTTAGTACAGGTAAGATGAGGAACAGAGGAGTTGAACTGGGATTAACCGGAGATGTGATTCAGACGAATAATTTCACCTGGAGCATTGGTTTTAATGGTGCTTTCAACAAGAACACAATACTGCATGTAACGGATGTGACGGATGAATTGCCTGACGGTGATACAAGGATTATCAAAGTGGGCTTCCCGTATGGTACTTACCTTGCTCCTAAATGGGCCGGGGTGGATCCTGAAACAGGTGATGCCTTGTACTATAACCGTGATGGAAGTATTACCAATGTATATAACGAGGAACAACAGGCTGTACACGACTTTGGCAGTTTCTACCCTAAGATTACCGGTGGTTTCACCACTAACGTAAAATGGAGAAATATCACATTGGACGCACTCTTCACCTTTGTATCAGATATTAAGCGATGGAACAATATCGACTTCTATATTGAGAACCAGGCTTACATGTCAAGTAATCAGAGTAAGAGGATGCTTTACGACCGTTGGAAAAAGCCAGGTGACCATACCACGCTTCAGCGTATCGATATTCCGAGAAACTATACCTCAAAAGATATTCAGGACGCATCTTTCATGCGCCTGAGAAACCTGAGGCTCGCATATAGTGTACCAGGGAATGTGTTACAGAAACTGAATTTCGTAAAGTCTATCGACCTTTTTGCGCAGGGAGAAAATC
>JACFNA010000013.1:20594-31511 GCA_019455085.1 Chitinophagaceae bacterium | reverse complement strand
AATCGAAATCGGAAACGGACTCTCGTCCGAGCAGATCGCAGAAAAACTATTTCTGTAAGCCCCGCCAAACGAAAAATATAGCCTTTCCAAGCTCTTTTTTATAATTTGCCGATAAAACATGTTCATTTTTTGCCGGAAAAACTGACATCCTTTTTTTAATATGCCCATTTTCTCAAATGGATGTTAACCGTATATTAAACTCAGGTTAATCATTCCAGGCGAATAACCCCACAAACAATGGCAATGGCGTTTATTTTTGAAATACTTAACTCAAATGGATCATAAGCCGGATTATCACTTACAATCAGGATATGATCATCATCAGTGCCCTTTTTCACACGCTTGATCAATGCACCCTGTTCTGTGGCGAGTACATAAACCTTATTCCATTGAAAGAACACGCCTGTTAACTCCAACTTTTTACAAGCCACCAGATCTCCACTATTGTACTTAGGTTGCATACTGCTGCCTTTTACCTTGATCATGAAGTCAACCTTTAGTTCTGTGAATTCAGGGACCAGGTATCGGCTTGTTTCGTATTCCATTATTTGGAAATCACCTTCACCGAACCCGGCCATAGCAGCAATGGGAATTAAAGGAATACCCAAAGGATCCTCTATTAAATGTGTTACCTTTTCTGAATGTTTCGTTTTATCGGAAAAGTTAACACTTTTATTAACACTTTTAAAGTGTTCACTTTTTTGAATGTTTGGTTTTACTTCTGAGTCATCATTTTTTAAAATGGGGACATTTTTTGAATCTTTCGTTTTGTCTAAAAATGTCCTCTT
Source organism: Chitinophagaceae bacterium (assembly GCA_019455085.1). Lineage (GTDB taxonomy): Bacteria > Bacteroidota > Bacteroidia > Chitinophagales > Chitinophagaceae > Ginsengibacter. Next base: position 30,723 of record JACFNA010000013.1, on the reverse strand, counting down.
TTTTGTCCTCATTTCATTAGAGGACAATTTTTGAATATTTAGTTTATCAATATTGTCCTCCTGATCATTTCCAAATAATAACCAATCTACGCTATATCCAAACTTGTTTGAAATATCTATAAGAATATCCACACTTGGCCTTTTAGATGGATCTTTTAACCTATTTAGTTTTTCAGACGCACTCCAACCAAGACCGTTGATGGCAAAGTCATTAACAGAGTTAAATCCTTCCCTTTCGACAATAAACTCAATTCTTTCAAATATGTTTGTATTTTTATTCAATCTTATTTGTATTATTCAAACTTGTTTGTATATTTGTCAATCAAAAGTTTAACAAAGCTAATTTAAAAATTCAATATATGAGTGCGAATGCCGAAAAAATAGAATTGAAGAATTGGACACTTCTTGCAAAGGCAACCGGATACTCTGCCAATTACTGCTGGCAGGTTCTCACCGGCAGACGGTCCAAAAAGTCTAAAGGCGGGCAGAAGATTATGAAAAAATACCGTGAACTTGAAAAATTGGTAGAAAATGAATGATCTGAATAATATGCAGGAAGCTATTGAGGCACTGCTTGAGAGAATTAAGGATGAAGTAAATCAGGAGGTATGAAAGGAGCGGAAGAAACAGAGGTAAAAATAACACAAAGATTGTATCACGATAAGTCATTAGTCTGGACAGTCTATGTGGATGGTGAGATTTTCTACAAAGAATGCAGATCCTTTGGAAGACACTTCAAAAAAAGCGGTTCCAAGTTAGAGGCTTTTATAGACTGGTTAGCGGGGAATGAACCCGATAATATAAAAATCAATCTGAGTTTATTAAACCGTCCAAATAATCGTCAAAATCATCAGACTGGCCTTTCAGACGAGCAGACAGAATTTCAACGCTCTTTTCTCGAAAGGTTGAAAGATGCTTCTCAAAAAGCTCGTTCAGCAACTCCGAAAGCTGAGGATTTTGCTGAGTTAGAAAGGAATTTAAAGCGAGCTCAAGCACGGATTGCCGCGCTTGAATATCTATTATTTCATTCAGGAGGAAGTGGAAAAGCTTCTCCTGATTAAATGACAAATCACTCATATCACTACAATTTTTGTTTAGGAAGGTAAATGTAGTGATTTTCCCGACAGGCAGACACCCCGGTTCGAGTCCGGGGCGGGAACAACGCTAAGAGAGAGAATTTCAATACAGCGATTAATGTGCGCGAGAATCCACGCGGGATTGACAGCCCGGAAAGTACGGGCTTTTAATAAGAGACAAATGCATCTACTGCAAAACGACATAATTCTAAGGAAATACAAAGACGAGGAACGCCTATGGGTGTCACAGCGGCTTGTAATGTCGGTTTGTGAAGTTGATGAGCATTATTTAAGAACAAAACCAAGGAATCGCTATCAACAATCCCTTCCCGGTTATAAGCGTGGGGCTTTTCTACCCGATTCGGGTAAAGCCTGGCGTTGGGGTCGTGCAAATGGAACCTTCTATTATGACTTTGACCGCATACCCGACCGAAAACCTACTTATTACCGGTCAAAATTGGGAACGAAACAGGAACTATTGAAGGCTTATGAAGAGCTTCAACTGAAGGACGAAAGAGACAGGAGACGCTATTTGACAAAGGAAATCAAAAATCAGGTATCGGCATTGGTTGACAATACCGACCAACGATACTATATATGGCAGAATGAATTTGCTTTCAGTCCGCAAAAAGCCAATGAACTGGCTTTGTCCCGGGCATGGTTCAACTGGATGACTCAGCAATTAGCAGATGACAATTTCAAAAAGTTAGGGATCTATCAAAAGCAGGATTTTTATCAAACCTGCACCGAACTGATCAGTCCTTTGAATTTGGAAGGCTGCAAAGTCAATTCTGCAGACTATCTGAGAAACAAATTGGCAGCGTTTCCGGCAACGGCTTCTGTTTCTGCCCAGCGGGAATTCTTTATATCGGGCAAATATGGCAATGAAAACGCCAAAATTGTAGGTAAATATCAGTTAGTAAATGAAGATACCGGAGAGATTTTCGACTTTGATATTCATCAGCTGCTGATTTACACTTTATATATGAATCCCGGAGGCAGTACCAAAGAATATATCCATTCGCTTTGGCAGAAGTACATACCCAGGGTTGAAGAGTTTGGACAGGAACCGGTGAGTTATCGGGCTTTTTGCCATCATGTAAGTAGGTTTAATAAGAATATACTCATGGCCAAGGCCAGACACGGTAAAGATTACTACAGAAAAGAAGTCCTAACCTATGTACCCGCCAAAAGACTGCAGTACGCACATTCATTATTTGCAGCTGACGGATCCGGTACCATCAATTACAAATACACAAAAAGCAACGGCAAAATCAGCCACAGAAAGCTGTATTGCATATTCGTAAGTGATATTGCCAGCCGTAAAATAGTCGGTTGGGCACCTGCCAAAAAAGGGATGTCTGATGAAACCCCCGAAATGACCATATCAGCTGTGAAAATGGCCGTGGAAAAAGGCGGATTCCAAACCATGTTTGAATTCGTGTCCGATAACCACGGATCCTTTACATCTGCTGAAAGCAAATCCTTCCTGAATTTGGTATTTAACAAGGTCAGAACCATAGAACCGGGCAACTCTCAGGCTAACCCTGCAGAAACCATGTTCCGACTTTTCAAACAGGATTTAAAAGATATTTCAAACCTGATTAACACCTCTTTTGGCGTTGGGATTGAAGGTCAGGCAAACCCGGATAATTTGGATATAGATGAGTTACCAACTTATGAAGATGCCATCATTCAGCTGCACGAACTCATAGAAAGATGGAATTCTACGGCCATGCGGGACGGAATTACACCCAATGATCGGTTTGAGAATAACAAGCATCCGAAATGCGAGGAAATGGACCCGAGAGCGGTGAGATATCTGTTTGGAAATCATACAGAAGTTGATATTAGCTATATGCGAGGCTTTGTAAGGGTAAGAAAAGGATCAGTATATCACAATACCGATACCGAATACCTGTTTGAAATACCCGGTTATGGCAGTTATGGTACTGAAATGATAGCCAAAAAGGTCGGTTACACTTCATCGGCAAAATTGAAAGTAGTCTTCACTGAAGAAATGGCGGATTTATATACACCTGAAGGTGAATTTATTCTCAGCTGTCCACCTGCACAGAAAGCAAGTATATCACATGCCGAGTCCGGAGACGGTGAATTGGCAGCATTGGAAGAAAATATGCGCAGAAAAGCCGCACAATTGGCAGCAGCAGACGAATTCAGTCAAACACTGGAAGAATTGCTTCAGGAGGTAGATCAGGATACACCGCTTGATTATAGATCAGAGATGGCATTGGGCGGAAATAAAGAGAGCTATAATTCGAGTATGGAACAGGGATTAGATTCTAATCAGAATAACAACAAAAAATCCGCTCAAAAACGAATCGACCGTGATTGGAAAGATTCAGACTGGGCGGACTTTAATAATGACAATTCTTAATATCATTAATATGGCAAAGTTAACAAAAATTCAGAAAACAACAGAAATACCGGAAGCAATAGACCGGTATCTGGCAGAACACAACGCCAGCCAGACTATTTTGGCGCAAATGGCAGGTATTGACAAGGCTTATGTCAATCAGATTGCCCAGGGAAAAACCCATATAGGCGAAACTCCGATAAAGGACAAGTATTATGAAGCTGTCGCGCGTGCCATCGGGTTGAATTTAACCCCTGAAAAGTGGATGCATTTCAATACTTACAACTTCAAAAGCTCTATTATGGCGCTTGAAAAGGCCCGTAAAAACAGAGAAAGAGTAGGTATTGACGGTGATACCGGTTTGGGAAAAAGCTACGTATCTGCAATTTTCAAGAGAAAATATGCCCGGGATGTAATCTTAGTGAAATGTTCCGGTATAGAAAACTCAAAAGAGTTTGCCGTCAATTTTGCAGCTGCAGTGGGTGCCGATATCACCGGAACCAAAGGAAAGGTAGTGAAGAACGCCTGTGCAAAAATCAAACAGATGGATGGTTTCCCAATGGTTATCATCGACGAATTTGAGAACAGCAAAATCGGGAATATCCCAACCATCAAAGCCATTGCTGACGAATTGGAAGGAGTGGCCGGAGTAGCAGTGATAGGTATAGATGTTCAGAAAATGCTTGAAAAGGCAGCTGTGCGCAGAAAACAGGGCTATATACAGGTAAACCGCCGATGGTCATTTACCTGGGTAAAATTAGACCCGGATATCCGGGAAGATGTATTGCAAATCTGCAACTCATTGGGCATAACTGCCAAATCAGCCCAAAACTGGCTGACGGCAAGAGTGCATGATTTTGATTCGCTAAAAAACATCTGTAAATCCGCACTGGAAGAAGCAGAAAAGAGCAACCGGCAAGTAAATTCAGAATTGTTAAACGAATTATACCCCTTGTAAGATGGAAAACGCAGTAGAATACTACCCGCAAAAACGGATGTTGGTCTTCAGAGACGGACAATCAAAGATCCGGAAAGTTTATTCCGGCCCCATGGTAGCCGAAAAAGTTAGAAAAAGAATGAAAATGGACCGCGCAAACGGATTTTGTATCAACTGAAAAACAATATTATGGAGTATTTAACCCTTGGAGAAATTAAGCAACGTATAAGCGTTCTGAATCGTTGGTTGAAGAGAAACCACGAAGACCACTTCCAGTATTCTGTAGTGAAGGCTGAGCGTAATCATTATGATGATTTAGCCGATGAGATGGAAGATGCCGGAATCTCGGTAAAAGATGTGAACTGTGCAACCCAATGTTATGAATTAATAATCCGTGAAGAGCTATGACTTTAGGCAACGACATGCTTCAGCTGATTCTGAATTATGATACAGCCACCGGTGATATACTTACCTACTATGAGAGGCTGCTTATACACCGGGCTATCAGTTACAAATATAGCACAGGCGAAGAAATGACCTTGGACAGAGCATTGAAAGAAAAACTCATACAGATAATCAAAAGGATCAATACCGAAGGGTATAAAGCCTATTAGAATTAAAAATTATGAAATACACAAAGAATTTACATAACAAACTGCTTTTGGAAGGTTTTGAATTCAGATATGAGCATGTGAGCCCTCCGGACGAAGATCCGCTTTATTACACCGTGTATCAGAAAGGAATGATTGAAGTAACCGTATGTGATTCTCATCATTCAGCCGTCGTTCACATCACAGCTGAACGACGAAGAAATCAAACATTTGACTCTATTGCAATTAAGGAAGTTGGACAAATTAATCAACGTAAAATGATCATCAGAGATTTAATTGACCGGAATGTGAATTTTGCTGTAATCAAATATTACAGCTGGCTCACCCGGGCGCACATCATTCAGAATGAAGAATGGGAAGTTCTGGTTCCAAAGTCTGAAGTAAAAAAGACAAAAGGCATACTTCTGACCGGCGGCAGAGAATTAAGCGTCGGATCAAAATCCCGGATTCTTACACTCGAAGAGATCAGCGAATTCAGAGATCTGCTTCCAAGATATTTCAAATGTGTCGAAAGAAACGAACACGGTGCAGTATGGGAACGAAATGACACCGAAAATACAAGAGAATTATTAACTCAAAAACATTGGTAAAATGAAAGCAAAAATTCAAAAAACAACAGACAAAATTTGGATTGACGAATCCGGGACAGAAATCCCATACAACCGCACAACCAAATTTGAAAGGCTGACCGAAAAGAACATCGGTAAACTGTACAATTCATCACTGAAATTGAATGATCAGTTGAATAAGTTCAAAGCCGAGATTGAGGGATTGGTGACTGAAATCATTGAGCTTGCCAGAATCGAGAATGAGGTCAAACTCCATGGAAAAGGTAATTATACCTTCTTCAATTTTGACCGGTCTATAAAAGTGGAGGTAAATGTCAATGAACTCATCCGGTTTAATGATATCACATTGGAAAGTGCCAAAGAGGTTCTGTTAGGCATTGTGCGTGAAAATATATCCGGAGATGATTTCATTCTTGGATTGGTGGAAGATGCCTTCCAAACCAGCCGTGGCCGATTGGACACCAGGAAGATATTGGGATTGAAAAAGCATACCCAGCGTATCAAAACCAAAGCTATCAGAGAGCAATGGGAAAAGGCAATGAAGCTGATAGATCAGAGCATCAGCAGACCGGACAGCAAAACCTATTACCGGGTTTGGGCAAGAGATGATGAAGGCAAGTATCAGGCGGTGGAATTGAATTTCAGTTCAATCTGACTGATGGTTGATGTACCACAAATCAAGAACGAAAATCTAAGATAAAAATGTCAGTAACAATCAGAGAAATAGACGGCAGAAGCATTGAGATCAACGGGAAGCTGGTCATCAAGAACATGGACGGAAGCTGGGTGTGCCGGTTCACGGAACTCACCCCTGTAGAATCGAAAGCATTGTACGAATATCTGAAGGCGCAGGAACTGAATTTAGAACGAAGATTGAATTAAGGCTCGGCAAAGCACAGGCGCATCGCCAAAGACCCCTGAGAAGGGAATCCCGGTTAGTTTAACTGGTTAAAATCCTGAATAAAGTAAGGCGTTGCAGGTTCGAATCCTGCACCGGGATCAATAGGACAAAAAGAGACGTTCAATTCATATATTAGGTTAAGAGAATTCCCTGGAGGGTCAGTCCTGCCCTCCTTTTTAAAAGTTCCAATCTCACTGGTGCGGGACTGAAACTTGAAACGTAAAACAAAAAAAGATATGGAAGCAAAAACAACGAATGCTGAACTGGAGCTTCAGCTGAGAAACAGAAGAAGCGTGGTGCTGACCATAGCTACCCGATGCGGTATTAAAAAACCGGATGACTGGACGGCTTTCAACAGCTGGATGAAATCGCGGTCGGTTCTCAAAAAGGAATTGCACCGGTACAAGTATGATGAATTGGAGATCCTTATCAAACAAATGAGGGGATTGGAGAAGAATTATGACAACTCTTCAGCACACACCGGTACCAAAGCATGGTTTCATAAAAACGGAATTTCAAAACCATCAGCAAATTAACCAATGGCATATAACCGAGAAAATTATTTGAAAAGAGCCAGAGAGGTTCAAAAACTGACCGAAAAACTTCGGATGCAAGGTTTGTTCTATAAAGAAATATACAGAGACCATATAGAGCACCAGTACAAAATCAGTATGAGAACCTATAAAAACTGGCTCAAAGCTAAATAACATCAGGACATGAAAAAAAACAAAAACAACAGGCATTATTGTCACCGCCGCCTTCGAAACGGCAAACTGATCGTTCGCTCGCGAACGATTGAGATCCCGTATACGGAAAACTGGGTGTGTAAATATGGTCGGAGGCTAAGAGATGTTTACGGTTATTCAATTCAAATGATTTTGATATGAAAACCATTGAAATCAAAATAAATCATTCTGCATTACAGGAGCTTTGTTTTGCATTTGACATTCCATTTTATCCGGAATCTTCACCTGAATCGAAGGTTGTCAGAAGCATCATGATTGAACTCACAAGAAAGATGTTCAAAAAAGAGATTGACAAGCGCCAAACGGTCAGAGAATTCAAAATGAGTTTCAAATATTATGAAGCTTTTGCGTTGGAGAGATTCTGCAGAGATATAATCTGCAGTAACAATGAAATAACTTATTTGGCTAATGTGGCTTTAAGTGTAGCAAATCAAATTCACAAACAATTATAAAATCAACAAACATGGACAAACTATGGACAATTTTAGAAGCAAATCCGGTGCTGACGCTGCTACTGGGTTTTGCGCTTGCCGTTTTGGCAATGATCCTTTTCCGGGCAGAAATCAAAGCCTGGATTAAAAAGAAGTATAACCTGATCGACCGGCCGGCAGCCGAATCAAAACTGAAGCTGCATTTTACCAATGAGACTGTTAGAGAAATAACCGAAAAACTGTTTAACAAATGATCGTATATATAGCAGGAAAAGTCCGCGGTCTGGATGAAAAGAAAGCGGAAATGAATTTTTTGAGGACAGAAAAGGAACTTCACGAAAGAGGTTTTGAAACCATCAATCCGATCAGATTGGTGAAAAACAGAAAAGAAGAATGGACACCGGCGATGAAAATTACAATCGCCGGAATGATGCAGGCAGATGTGATCTATATGCAACCGGATCATGTGTACAGTTCAGGATCTACCATTGAACGGATCATTGCACTCAGTATCGGTATGCCTATTTTCTTCTCAATGGATCAGTTGGTTAATTACAGCCGGATTGTCAGAAAAACTGAAGAGCTTTAAAATCAGAAAAAATGAAAGGAATCAAATATCTGCTGACAATAGCCGAATGCGATGGCGAAGTAGTGATTGAATACAATTTAAAAGGTTTTTTAAAGTCCGTTGAAATCACAGTAGCCAAACACATGAACTTTGATACATTTGAATATGTTTGGACGCATCTGCCGCTTAACAGGGCAAAGATTGACGAATGGCTGAAGAAAGCTCCGGAAGGCTTCCAAATGCATGAAATGTCTGAAGATCTTTCCTTTGAACGATTCTGGAAAGAATACGGAAACAAGGTCGGCAAAAAGACAATGACCGAGAACGCCTGGAAGAAACTCAGCCAGGCTGATAAAATGGCTGCACTGCTGTTTATACCCAAGCTGAGAACCAGAAAGAAACTGGACGGTACTCAGATGCCTTATCCGTCAACTTATTTGAATCAGAAATATTGGGAGGTATGAGTGAATTGTCAAAATCAATAGAAATTGAATTGTGGAATCTCGGTCGCAGATATGGCGTCCGACCGCACTGTGTGGTGTTGAATCCTGCTGATGTTGAGTTATTAAGAAATGAATTTATGATGTTAGCGGGTCGCCGTGTTCCAAAAGAATTTGGAATGTATGGATGTTCAATCTTATCATCACCAGACGTAAAACCGGGAAATTTTGAATTATGTATTCCAAAAAAGTGGAACTGAAGCCTGAACCCACAAACAACCACGAGATCTGGAGCAGCTGTCCGCACTGCGGTGAAGTATGGGACGCCCGCGCGCGAGGGCTACAATGCCCCAAGTGTAAAAAACACCAATAAATGACCAAATTATTATATTTGTAAGAACTTAAAAATAATTAACATGGGACTTTTTTCATTACCAGCGCATCCAAAATTTATTGAAACCTATATTTCGGGGTTTCCATTTTGTAAATATCAAACATCAATCACAATTGAAGTGACTAAGGAGGGACTAAACCTTAAAATATTAGTGGGCTTTAAGTATAAAAAAATTACAATTCCAAAAGAAGACATAATAGAAATAGGACTAAACCAAGATAAATATCGTTCAGGCGGTAAGGCTGCAGCTGGAGCCATAATTGGAGGAGTTCTAACAGGAGGAGTAGGATTACTCGCAGGCGCCGCTTTAGGCGGCCGTAGGCGTCAGAATAACGAACTTACTCTTGAACTGTTATATGAAAATGAAGTTTGCTTTTTAGAATTAAAAACAAGCAAGACTCTACCTAAATTATACCAGGAAATTAAAAAGATAATGCCGATTGAAAGACCAAATCATCAACCTGAAGCTTCTCAAGCAGATGAGTTGATGAAATTTGCAGAATTAAAGGAAAAGGGATTGATTACTGATGAAGAGTTTGAAGCTAAGAAAAAACAAATTTTAGGTTTGTAATATTTTTTTCTTACATTTGCTCTGCACAATAAACTTAATGGAGCAATCCAATGAACAGAAATCTAAAAATAACGGCAGGCGAACGGTTGAAAGTACCGAGCTTATCTTATGCTCCGCATGAGTTTGTGTACAGCGACCTGCCTATTTTAAATTCTTTTAAATCTTTTTTAAATGTACACAAAAAAAGCAAAAGCAACTCAGCCGAAGGTAAGTAAGCTGAATCTGCAGGTAATGAACGACCTCACAGTTCAAATCATTCCAGACAGCAATTTTGAATTCCTAATGGATTCTGCAACGGTAGCCAAAGGCTATGGTATTGCAACATCTACTGTTGGAAGCAACAAACACAATCATCAGGATGAATTAATTCAAAACATGCATTGGGTGTATGCTTCCGCTATCCAAATTTTGGACAGCGACCCCAAAACGCCTCACAACAAGATATTCTGGACCAAGGCGGGGGTTATCCGTTTAGGTTTCTTTATCAAAAGTGAACGAGCGAAACGGT
>JACFNA010000013.1:0-20494 GCA_019455085.1 Chitinophagaceae bacterium | reverse complement strand
AAGGCGGGGGTTATCCGTTTAGGTTTCTTTATCAAAAGTGAACGAGCGAAACGGTTTAGAGACTGGGCAGAGCATTTGGTCATAAGTGAACTGAACCGTCAGCAGGAATTGTTTAAACAACCCGCAGTTCCGGTAAAGAAACTTACCACCAATCGTCTTCGTCATAACCGGCTGACTGCAGACCGTCTGTTGGATATCCTGGCAGATGTGGTAAAGATAGAAGATGAATATCTGAGAGTGCGTATCACCCAAAAACTGATGCAATGAAAGCAGATCAGTATTTTGCCACCAAGGCAGAAATGACAGCAGAAGCCCGCGCATTTCGCAGTATGGATGACCGCAACTGGTATGTACGCACTTCGTTTGAGTGCGGCCACCAGGAAGAACACAAAAAGCCCGGTATTCTGCTTATACGCAATGAGCGGGTTATCCGCAGGCTTATCCTATGCAAACGGTGCAAAAACCGTGTGAGAGCCCTTGACTTTATGACTGTAACTCCAGAACCGGAAGAAAATGAGAACACCCATAGGATTTAAGCAAACCGTAAGTGAAGCTGCGGTTATAGAAACCCGGGCAATGACTCCGGACGAATACGGACGGATGGAAGCTTTATTGGAGCTTGCCGAGATCATTGACAAACAAATGAGACTGCAGGCCGACAGTATGGCGGGAAACAGAGAGTTCTCCAGTTTTGGAGGTAAGGTAATTACAGAGAAACTGAATAAGTTTTATACCAAGTATTACGAGAAATTGTAATGCTGTATAAGCCTTGTCAAGGTTTCAAACCTTGACAAGGCTCTTTAAAGAAAAACAGTTAAATTTGATAAATTAAAATCATGAAAAATCTAATTATATGTCTTGTTGTGGTATTGTCGGGTGCGGTAAGCGGACAGTCCATCGTGCGCCCGTGCGAGAAAAGCGGCGACTATTATTACCAGCAGAATTTTGAACTCAGCTTCAGTCGTGATGCTTCGGGGCTTTGGTTTGGGAGCAATGAACCCTGTCTTACTCCGGAATTAAAAACCGGATTGGAGCGGTTCTTCAGAGAAACCAATTATCGCGAATACAGCCGAATGGGCGATTATACGGTGCATATCGTCAAAAAAGAAGGCAGGTATTACATCGTTCAAAAGGAAAGCCCTTTGAATTTAGTCCGGCTATAACAGATTTTTATACAGTTTACCCTGTATATCCACATCTTCATAAGTACCGTAGCTTTCACGAGCTGCGGTATTTTTTTGGTAAGAAGCGGTGTAGGTCAGTATAAACTCGTCGGTTACGGTTTCCTCCGTCTGCTGGTCGGTAGTGGCGGGCTGCAACTTGCCAAAGCTTTCAGATTCGGTACCGGTTATCAGTTCATCTACCAGGTCTATAAAGTCAAAGAACTTCAAAGCTTCTGTCTGCATTGCCGACACACTGGAAGTATCTCTCAGCTGTTCATAGCACACCCTCACCGTTATCGTTGCCTCGTTGACCAAATGATCTATATGGAAGTGAATAAACAAAGCCGGATATACAGCCAGTTCAAAATATTCCGGATTTACATCCTGACCCGAATAGAGGTCTATATGTTTCACCGGATCCAATCCCAGGTCTGTAAATCTTTGCCGGTTCTCCGGGGTTTCAATAAAGATTTCAATCAGTTTTAAATACAGGTCTTTCATTTTGAATTTTAGATTTTTGATATTAGATTTTAGATATTACCCAAAACTCCTTCCACGCTCTTTTTCAGTCTCAGCTGCAGTCTGAGCTCCAATGCTCTTGATTTGCCCAAAAACTGTCTTTGGGGCAGGGTCAGGTTCATTTTTCGGGAATGAGACTTCACATTGATTATTCCGGATGCTCCGGGTCTTGTTTTACCAGGTTTTCTTTGTCGGGTATGTGCTCTTACATATACATTCTTTTTTGTTTTACCGCCTTCATTGTGTATGCTGGCGTAGGGTACATCTGTACCGATGACCACATAAGCATCACCCTGTACCAATTTGCGGATAGAGCGTTTCAGCCGTCCTGTTCTCACCATCAGCGAACCGCGGTCGGCTCTCTTTCTTGGTTTCCATGGTTCATGTACCTGGTTGTGCCAATCCTTTCTCCGGAATCGTTCCTTGCTGAAATTGACAGCTTCAATCCCAAATTCGGCGGTCATCCTTCTGGTCCATGCACTGCCCATGGCTTTGTGCATCCTTTTAAAAACCTCATCATTTACGATTATTTGTTCCATAATTTAATCCCTTAAGACAGCTCCGCATTTCTCATGATTCTCATCATCATATTATTGAACCAGTCTTCAACTTCTCCTTTGGTCATTCCCTGCGTAGAATTGCTCATATTGATCCCGCCTTTGTTGAGGCTGTCTATATTGATGGTGATGTTTTTGACCTGACGGGCGTCGCCGGTTACTTTATTCACATCATCACCCAGTTTCTTATTGCCGTCACCGTCTCCGGTTTTGTTTTTGTTGAAATTGGTAAACGCCGCTTCTGGATCAAGCAGATTTTTGGGTTTTTCTTCCTCTTTTACGGTAATTTCATCCGGAGTTATCAGGTTCAAACTTTGTCGGATTTCTTCAATCTTTGATGCTCCTTTGGTGGCGATTCCACCCAGTCCGGGAATTTTGCTCAACATTTCCAATAGTTGTTGCACCGGTTTGAGCAAAGCATCCAACAGAACTAGACCTATTCTTTTTAACCCGCCAATAATCCCTTCTGTTTTGAAGGCATTTTTAATGGATTCCCAGTGGTCATAGATCGATTTGAATGCATTGATAACGATCCCTATCGGCCCCATGAAAAGCATCAACGCAGCACCCCATTGATCATATTTCTTAATGGCAATTACCACCATGGCAACAAGGGCAACAATAGCAGCTACTATTAACCCGATGGGATTAAGACTCATTGCGATATTAAGCAGCATTTGAGCAGTGGACCAGGCATTGGTTAAAAATGTGATAAGTCCAACAACCGTTTGATAAGTAACAATCGCGCCAATCAGCACAGCCAAAACAGTTGTAAGTGCAGATATCAACGGGTTACCGTCTCTCAATGCGGTGTACCAATCCACAAAGAAGCCGATCACGGGTTTTATAACGGCCATCAGCCAATCAAATGCCGTACTGATTTTGTCGGCCATGTCCTGCAGAAAAGCAATGATTTGGTCTTTGTTTTCTTCAATTTTTGCAACCAATCCTTCAAAGAAGGTCAGCAGTTTATCTTTGAGGTCGCCAAATGAAGTTTGAAAAAGTACCACCATACCGCCTACCTTCTCTTTGAGCAGATCTGCCCGGTTGGCCATTTGTTTCATCTTTCCTTCAGGCGTATTGGCCAGCGCTTCGTTAACACCGCCCACAGATGAAGTTACTACATCAAAAAGCACGGCGGCTCTTTGGGCTTCAGTTCCTGTTTTAAGTATCTTCGCCTGAGTTTCATCAAACTTATAACCGTATCGGCTAAGCGCGCCTACCTGTCCGTCCATTACCTTCCCGAGCATGGAGCCTATATTTATGGCCTGTTCCTGAGTGGCATTGAGTCCGTACTGCTGAGCCAGCATATCATTCATTACCGGGATCAGCTTTTTCAGGTTCTTTTCTTCAGTGAGATAAGTAGCCAATTCCTGTGCACCTCCTGTTGTGGTTCCGTCATCTACAACACCAATTTTAGCCTGGTCGCCAATGAAGTTCTTAATACCCTCAAACTGTTCTTTGGTGGCACCCATGGTATTTTGCATGACCTGTCCCAATTTGCTTTCCTGCGCTGCCACATCTTTATAACCCTGTACAGCTTCACTGATATACGAATTGAGTTTGTACATGGCTGCACCCATCAGTACGATAGGATTGAAGATGTATTTGGCAAATGGAATACTGTCCATGGTACGGCGGAATATATTGCCGATGCTTGGTATTTTGTTCATCAGTTCACCATAATTGGCTTTCATCAGATCCATTTTCTTTTTCCAATTCTGGTGCATCTGCCCCAGCTTACTGTTGTACAGTTTTGTACTCATGTCTATCAGTAAGGATAATTTTGAAGTTGTGGCCATTGTTTTTTGGTTTTAATTTGTTTCAGGTTTCATGTTTCAGGTTATTTTTGTATATTTGTAATCCAATCGGGAATAAATTCGTCCATTAAATAAAGTAAGATCACTGCGAAAGAGGAGCATATCTAAGTTTAGTGTGAAAATAGGATACCCTTATTCCTTCCTCTTTTTTATCAAAAGCCCTTTTCTCATTTGTTTTTCATCAGTCTTTAATGTGTGCCAGCTTTCAATTGTAATTGATTCCATTTTTGGGTCAAGTTTTGTGTTTATTATAAGTACTTTGTCTTTATAAAACTTCACATATTTAGTCTGCAGCTTTTCATTTTTATCATGTTGATTCAACCACACCTCATCCGGATTATTCAGAATATCTTTAATATGCGGAAACAGTTGGTGTCTTAATTCATTTTTTCCTAAATAATATCCTTTTGTGTGTTTCTTAAACACATCTTCACTCATCGTTAACTTTCTTCCCATGTAGTCGGTAAAGCCCATATAATCTGTTCCCTTGACCTTTTTGAAGAGTTCTGCCACATTTTCGGCTGTGATGGTATTGTCTAATAGGATATCCTTCAAAGTGTTCTTAAAATCATCCCAGGATTCCAACAAGGGTTTTCCGTCCAGTCCTGTATATTGGTCGTAAGTCATACCGTTGATTTTCTCGGTCATCTGTTTGGCATCGGCATAGAACTGTTTTTTGGTAAATACCTGTTTCAGGTTTCCGCGGTTGATTTCAAATTGGGAACCCCGGTATTTGGGATCGTCCTGATACATCATTGCTTTTCCTTTGTCTCCGCTCAAGGTTTCGGTTTTGCCGTCTCCCAAATGCTGAATCATTTCGCACCGACAGCCGAATCCGTTGGGCGGCCACAGATCCATTGCTTCTTTGTCATTCAGACTAAAAATCTTACCGTCCAGAGCTGCATGGGAAGCCCTTACCCGGTCATCGCCGGCAGTTTGGTATTTTACATAAGGCGTGATGCTGTCTTTTTCAGCCATGAACCTCACATATTGCGCTGAGTTCTGACCTACGGCTATGGAAAGGTTGTATTCGGTTTCCAACCAGTTTTTGTTGTAGGGTTTCATCAGCTTGTCACATTCAAGTCGGAAATCTGTAAAATCCCGGAGTTCCTTTTTTTCATCAAAAAGAAGTTCGGTCATGGCGGCCATTCTTGCTTCTGTTTTACCGGTTGCAAATTCAAAAAGATTATACTCCATCATCTGAAGCATCAGATGATCGGGGCCTGCAAACTGATTGTAGGTTTTGAAATTGGTTCGCAGCGCCTGCAGAAGTACATTGGCTTCGGTGGCTATCAGTCCGGCTTCTATTCCGAGGGTGTCTTTGCCTTCAAATATGTATTCAATGAGCTTCTTTGTAAAATCGTCAATCTCTTTTTGTGAAGGCCCGGAAACTGCCTGTACATGGTTTCCGCAACTGCAGCTCAGTCCTTCATATCTTTTTTTTTTGCCCGTTTTGGCAACAGGTATAAAGTTTGTTCTGTTATCCGGATTTTGTTGAAACCCGAAACCAAATGCAGGTAATCTTCTATCTCCAACCAATGGAATATTGAATGTTTTTGATATCCATTCCTGTTCGGGTTCATAGCCGTTCATCAGCAGTCCGTTGGTGATATTCCACAGTTTGTCAAGATCAATTTCCTGTTCGGCGGTTTTGAATTCAAAGAAATCATTGTCTCCGATTTTGTAACCGTGCATTCTGAGCAGTGGAAACAGCTGATCATTGATGATGAACTGAATCATTCTTTTATCGGCCTGAGCAATCTTATTGTCAAGAGAGCGCTCATGTACTTCGGTTTGTGATCGGTTGGTTCCCTGGTCGCTCAGCATGGTAGAACCTACCAGCTGTTTTGAAATCTCATCGGCATTTGTCTGCAGGAATTGTTTGTAAACATTGTAGGCATCCGTTCTGTTGGCTTCCTGAAATTGAATCTCGGTACCGGGAGGAAAAGTACCTACTGAAGCTTCGCCCAATTCCAAAAGCATTCCGTGTACATTGTCTATTACCTTGCTGTCTGTTGTATTGGTAGTAGCGGTAATTAAAGGCAATCCGAATTTCTCACAGAATTCAGCCCAGGATTGGGCAACGTTTCTTTTCCAGATCAGATTGGGGACAATGTTATTGATAATACCCAAATCCTTATCCGGCCCGATTTGTATTACCCAGGGCTTAAACTTATCTTCATTGTATGCGATAACTGTATCTTTGCTCAGATCAGGAACTATCCATCCTTTAGACGGAACCACATTTCGCCGCGGAATCAGATTGATTTTTATCTTCTCATTGACAAACTCCGTAAATTCCACTACTGAAGCGCCAAATAAGATAGCGTCCAGACAATATTCAATGAATTCAAAAAACCATTGCTGCTGCAGAATATACATCAAATCTTCATTCTCTGTACCCGATACCCGGTCTATGATCCGATAATCGGTATTGAGGGTTGAGAGCTTTCTCAATTGTATTTGAGACTGCAGGTGTCCGTCGGTTAACAGATCTTCTATCAAATCATGGTAAACATTGTACCGCGGTTTGTCCGGTGACTGGATCAGCTGCAGTCCCTGTCTCCACTTTCTGATGTCTTTTCGCGATCTGTCCTTGAACGCTTCTACAATTTTAAACATATTGGGGTTTTTCCGACTGCTGAGCGGTCGGGTATCCGGGGTTTTTGCAGAAACGGCAGAAACGGGCTTTAAATTGATTGAAATCTTTTTTCCGAACAATTCCATTGTTTATTTATTAAAAGTTATTTTAAATCATCTTAAATGGGTTCACGGCGATGTTTAAGATTAAAATATAATCTCACTCACCATTTGTGATCATCTTTAGGATATTTTGAACTGAATTTGAAACCAAGCATATCATTGCCTTCATCATCTTTTATTACCGGTAAATCGGCAGTCACATCTCCCTTTCCAACATCGCGAAGCCAATTGAGTGCATCCTGATATCTGAGCGATCTGATTTCAGGCATACGTTTCGGTACCGTGGAAGTGTACAAATGGTAAAGTGCACAATCCAGCGTTATCATTACGATATGATGATTGCGGTTATCTTCATCCTCCGGTTCTTCCGGTGCAGCTTCAGAAAATATGGCTTCTACATCATACCGGCCCTTCAGGTAATTTTTTACCTGAGCAATGGCCATGTTTTCTGCACTTCTCAGTTTTGTCTCTGTGTAATTCTCCTGCAGTATGGATTTGATTTCATTCCGTACCAGTACACTGTAATCGTTATCGTTTATAAATGCCATGATTAAAATCTGTTATCCTGTTTATCTATAATCTCCTTTCGGGAGGTTGTTTTCATCGGCGTAACGTTTGTCAGTGCCGCTACATTCGTTTTTGAGATTGCGGATTGCAATGCATCCGGGCCGTCATCATGCGCACCGCTTCCCTTGGCAAATGCCAAAATCTGAGTAATCAGCGTTTGCATATCCTGGTCTTCTTTTTCCACTGCATTGAACCAAACGTTCAATCTTTGGAAATAACCGACCATACTTTCAATTCGGTCATATTTCCCGGTTTTGTTCTTTTTATCGGCAATTACCGGTACATACCAACCCAATTCATCACCCACGATATCAAAGTCATTGACAAATTCATCCTGAGCAAACAGCCCTTCAATGTAATATTGTACATTGTATTTCAGTAAATTATTGTCTTCAACAAATTCATACAGCCATTTGGCTGCGTTGTATCTGCTGGTCTGTCTTACAAAAGCTTTGATAATATGGAATTCTCTTTTGGTTTTTCCTACGAGAACCAATGCTTTGTAATCCCCGTCATCTTTGTAAGACAAGTCACCATAAAAACACAAAGCCTCATACTGGTCAAATCTCAACCGGTTTTTATACTGGATCCACTTGTTTTTAAACAGTTTTCCCTCAATGATATGCTTGTGCATATATTCTCGTAAAAAACTGTTGTACGGAGTGGTTATAAACTTCTTTTTCCAGTATGCAGCTGTTGTTTTCTCGGGCCAGTTTGGTTCAAAGTTTTTCAGATCCTTCACAGCTGTAACCGTAAGTGTGAAGAAAGTGGTTTTGATTTTAGCCTCCTTCAGCACTTTGTTGATTCGTTTGAATTCCTCCTTCATTTTATTGATGAGGGTATTCGGATGGAAGTTATTATTGGCTACGATAAAACGTCTGAAAGGACTGCCTTCATCAAAAGTACCTCTCAAATCTTCCCAAGCCCAATCAAAGAGTTTTTGAGACAGATCATCGTTATTGACCCTTTGCTTTGTATCAACGTCATCGATGACTATGTAATCCGGACGCGCAGCTGCTTCTCTCAAGCCTCTTGGTGATTGCCCCGGCGTTGTGGTCATAAACTTGGCACCGTCTGTAGTTGTGAAATCACCATCTGACCAGTCACCGTATTTGAATTTATAACCGTAATAATGAAGAAATCTACGGTTATACTGCAGTTCCGACTGAACATCTGAAATCAATTTTTTTGCTTTTTTATCGGTCTGACCGGTCAGCAGCATGAACTTCAATTCACCGGTTACATAAAGAAAAATTGGGATTCCAAGGTCCAAATGAACAGACTTGGCTCCGGAACGGTAAATTTCAGCGATAAGGTCACATACAGGGTTCTCAATGATAAGCTTGGCCATCTTCTTATGATAACCCGCACTTTTGACCTTTGCATAATGCGGAAAGAAGAATTCAAACCAATCTATATAATCCTGCTCCAGCTGTTCTCTTTTCCTTTTTCGGTCTGCCGGACTTTCATTGGGATCCAAACCGTGACCTGTGAATTTCTCAATAGACTGACAATGCGCCTCATATTCGAGAAGCATCTTCTGATAAGCCTTACTGAGTTTGAAGTCCGGTGTCATGATTATTGTTCGTTTTGTGCTTTGTGAAGTAAAAACAGTTTGTGAAATTCTAAGAACAATACTGCAGTCTCCGGATCCTGTGAACTCATCCAGGTGTCAAATTCTTTGAATACCGTCATTACTACCTGTACAGAAACACTGTCGGTCAGTGAGTCAATAATGGTAACACATTCTTTGATAGCTTTCAGATCCAATTTACTTTTATCGCCCTGAGACAATGAGGTAAGCTCATCCATCAGAATTTTTCTCACATTTCCCGGAGCAGCCAGAAAATCTTTTCTGAGTTGATCCCAATCACGGCTCATTTTTCCGACTCCTTTTTTCCATCGGCCTACAGTCTGTTCTGTTACTCCTACAGTTTCAGCTATGGCCTTTGCGGTCATTCCTTCTTCCACATACATACGTTCGGCCAGTGCCCGAATAGGTTCGTTGTTTACCCTGCTTGTTTTTGTCACATGAATTTCATTTTTGGTTATACTATTAGTAATGCAAATATGACAGCAAAGCGGTTTAAAAAATATAAAACAGGCATGGCTCGCCTAATTTTTTTTCTGGGAATCCCCGGTTTTTAATCTTTGCGATATGATTTTTAAAACGCAGGGAAATGTTATGTATGCAACCGGAACCATCTGGGATGGTGACGGTGTTTACTTTATGTCTCAGCTTAGCGAGTTGGAAAGAAATTACCACGATATCACATTGAAGCTGCATACCGTCGGCGGATCTGTTTTTGATGGAAATCTCATTTTCAATGCGCTTCAAAATTCAAAAGCAGATATACGTATAGAAATCATTGGGCTGGCAGCATCTATGGGGTCGGTTATTACTATGAGCCGAAACAAAGTTTATATGGTTGAAAACGGATTCCTGATGATTCACGCACCCAGCGGATGGACCGACGGAACCGCCCAAGAACATGAAGAAACTGCCAAACTGCTCCGTTCAATAGAAACCAATTTCACTAAAAAACTAATAGCCAGAACCGGAAAAGATAATGAATATGTATCCAAATGGATGATCGGCGACCATTGGTTTGATGCTGAAAAAGCACTGAAAGAAGGGTTGATATCCGGGATCATAGAGCCGGAAGCAGAAATTGAAACTTTCAACCCGGAAGATGTGGGACTCATTGAGACTCGCAACCGTTTTGCGGCAGTACTTATGTCGCGTCCCAATAAGCAATCAATAATTGATATTACAGATATGAAGAAGTTGTTAATCGCAGCCTTAGGGCTGATGAGCGTAACAGAGGAGTCCTCTGATACTGCTGTGGTAGAAGCCGTCAAAGGACTGCTTACAGCCAAAGAAACAGAACTGAATAAGCAGATCAATGATCTGAAGACGGCCAAAGATAAGGCTGAGGGTGAGCTTGCAAATCAGAAGAAAGAAGCCATTGCCACTATGCTGGCCGGTGCCAATCTGACGGATGAAGAAAAAAAGACCTATGAAAACATAGGGATGACTTCGGGCATTGAAGCCCTGCAAACGGTTCTTGCAAAAAGCAACAAACCGCAGGCTCCGAATATTACCGGTGCCATTCAGGGTAAAACTGCCCAGGGAGGCCGTGCCGATTGGGATTTTGACAAATGGCAGAAAGAAGATCCTCGGGGATTGGAGGTCATGGCCAAAACAGATCCTGATGCTTTTCAAATTTTGTTTAACCAAAAATATCAGAAATAACCATGAAAAGAAAATTGTCAATCACAGGATTACTGACCAATCTGCTTCTGGCGGTGATGGTCGGATTGTTTATGTCGGTCAGCTTTGGAGTAAATCCCGCAGCATCGACAGGCGTTGTTTTAGCGGTCGGTACCGTGCCTCAACTTTTGTTCCCGAACTTCTTTGTTCAACAGGGTTCACTTATGGCGGGCGTTTATCGTGAAATTTGGACGGGTCGTTTAGTCGAACAATTCAGGCCCGAAATAGAAGCTTCATTTCTCAATACTATACCTGATTATGACCGTTACGTACAAGCCAGTAAGAATAATGAAAATGAAGTCATTCACCTGGTTGATATCGGTGCAGATCCTGACGTCCTTATCAATAACTCTTCTTATCCCATAGACGCAGCGGCAATGACAGAATCAGATTTACCATTCAGTCTGGATAAGTATCAAACCAAGGCAACCAAGGTTACCGATGATGAACTCTACGGAATCACTTATGAGAAAATTGATAAAGCCGTTGAAAAGCACAAAAATGCCATTTTGGGCACCAAGTTCAAAAAAGCTGCATTCTCATTGGCGCCGAATTCCCATTCATCCGCCACGCCGATTATTCCGACTGCAGGTTCAACTGTAAACGGCAAGAAAATCGCAACCCTTGATGACCTTTTGGCATTGGGTAAAGCAATGACCGATGCAGGTATTCCCAATGACGGAAACCGTGTAGTAGTTCTGGATGATTTGCATGTATTCGAGATGGCCAAAGAAGACAAAAGTTTGTTCAAGGACTACATTGATATTGCTTCGGGCAAACTGCGTCCGCGTCTGATGGGATTTCAGGTATTCAATTATTCTGACAATCCTTTCTATGTAACAGCCGGCGGAGCCAAGGCTTCTTTCGGTACTGTTTTCAACGGATCAATCCACAGCAAAGCTTCCTTTGCTTTTTATGCTCCTGACATGTTCAGAGCTACCGGATCTACCAAGATGTACTATGACGAACCCGATACTCGATATCAGGCTACGTTTGTGAACTTCCGTCACTACTTTTTGACTTCACCAAAAAAGGCAAGAGCAATTGCTGCACTGGTGACGGCTAACGCGTAATTTATTGTCCTTTTGTTAATCAGACTGCAGGCCGTCCGTTACGGCGGACGGCATACAGTCAATAAAAAACCAAGAAAATGACAGAGAAAGAAATAAAAAAGACAGCCAAGGAGCTGTTTAAGAAAAGAACCGAAGATGTTCTTTATTCCAATCCATCCGGAGAGTTTTTTACCAGTAAGAATTTTTGCGAATTGAGCCTTAAGGAAGGTGAGAAACTTACAGTTCACAAAAGATCTGCTTCGGATACGGGTCAGGAAAAAGGGGAAATTACCTCTAAGAAAGAAGATGAAAAGTCAGGAAAAGCTTCTGAAAAAGGGAAAGATTCCTCTAATGCTTCGGATACTGCGAAAGGCTCAGAATCCAATGAAGAAAAACCGTCAAACCCGAAAAAGTAACCGGTCATGTCAAATTTAAAAGGAGTAAACATCAAAAGAGGTGCGGTTGGTGCCAGCAGGATTGATAATGATGATTCCGTATCCGGACTCATTATCAGTTCGCCGGTGATTTCCAATTTGGCATATAATACACCCGTCGCGGTGTATAATATGAAAGATGTGGAAGATTATGGCATCACCGAAGCTTTTGATGAAAATCAAAATGTGAATGTCTGGGAGCACCTCAAGGAGTTCTACAGACTGGCCGGTGAAGGCACTGAGCTTCATCTTATGGCAGTAAATCAGGCAACCAATCAGGCAACTATGTTGGGTGATCCGGCAAAAACACTGATTTTGGCAGCTGAAGGAAAAATCAGACAATTGGCTACAGCCGTAAATCTGTCAACAGAAGACGGATTGGTTATGGTAGATGAGCTGCCTCAAACCGTACATGATGCCATAGCCGCTGCCAAAGCACTTGAAGAGTGGTCTGAAGACAACTTCATGCCTTTGGTGGTATTTGTAGAAGGACACCATTACGGCGGCACTGCATCTTCAGCTGAAGATTTGAGAGATATCACAGATCTGTCTGCTGAAGGAGTGAGTTTGGTTATCGGTCAGGATTATGATGTCGCAGCTTCAAAAACTGAAGATACACCTGCCCAAAAATATGCTTTTGTCGGTACCGTGCTGGGGGTTACAGCTTCTTGTACAGTAGAACAAAACATTGGTGAAAACGAAACCAAGAACATCACCAACGGCGGTAAAAAGATTCTGATCAATCCGGGATTGTCCAGTTTTGATAAGGTTTCAGAAAAGTACAGTGATCTTCAGACCTTGGAAGACAAAGGTTATATCTTCGGAATGAACTATGCGGGCCTGGGAGGCGCCAGGCTGAATAATGACCATTGTTGCTCACCCATAATCTGGGATCAGGACAACAGCGTCAACGAACATACCGTTGCCTACAGCCGTGTAGGCAAAAAAGCACGAAGAGGTTTGAGATCTGCTTATCTGCCTAAAATCAAAACCAACTGGACGGTAGATAAAAAAACCGGTAAACTGTCTCCCGGTACCATTGTGGCACTGGAGGCCATAGGTGATACCGTGCTGGCCGATATGCAAAAAAGAGGTGAGATCACTGCAGGCGAATCTCATGTAGATCCTGAAAGTGATCTGATAGTAGAGAAAATACTCCGGGTTTCATACAAAATCGTTCCGAGAGGTTCTTTAGGTGAAATCAGCGGATTCATTAACCTGAAAACACAATTGTAATGGGTGAAATACTTAGAAACAGTAAAGCGTATGACAGCGCTGACGTAAAGGTGCAAATCAACGGTGTGCCGATAGAAGTAAAATCTATCAGCTACAGCAACGCTCAGGAGCATCAGCTGAACCATACTTTGGGAGCTAAGGCTACCAGTTGGTCCATGGGAAAAATAGAGCCTGAAGCAAGTATGACCGTGTTGATGGCTGATATCGTGCCATTGGAAGTGGCATCAGGAGGAAATCTGATTGGAATCAAACCATTTACCATAACCGTTGAATTCGTCAATGAATACAACATTGTGGTAGTGGATAAAATCATTGCCAAATTCAAAGATGAAGGACGTGATGTAACCGGTGAGATGGGACTGGAAAAACAGTATGATTTGTTTGCTCTGTCTGTAGAGCTGAATGTAACTTTTTAAATAATCAAAAAGTCAGGATTTTGCTTCAGGTAAAATCCTGACTCTTAAAATCAAATTGAAATGGGAGTTAAACAAGTATCCAAAGAAATCAAAGAAAGTCTGAAAAAAGAGTACGGCGACAAGCTGAGAAGTCTGATCCTGCCGTTGGATGACAACGCTGCAGAAGAAATAGAAGTGTTGTGTACGGTTCCTTCTCGCAGTGTAACCGGTCAAGCCATGAAATTCATGCAATCCGACCCCAAGAAAGGTCAGGAAATATTGGTAAAGAATTGTCTGCTGACCGACAAAGATACAGTGCTGAACGATGACGGTTTGTTTTATGCAGCTGCAGGGCTGATAACTGAATTGATACCCATTCGTCAGGGAAAGTTTGGGAAAGTTTAGAAAGTTGGTCGGGGCTGAACTACAAAAGTGATTACGACCTCATTTTTAAGGCCGATGCGCTGATCAGTCATTTTCTGCATATCCCTTTTCCTGAGGAATTGGATGATGAAACCTGGAGCAGAAAATGGGCACAAATCAACTGGCTGAGTGAACAGGGAATACTGGGAGTAAAGAAAAAATAAAACAGGAATGGCAGATACGTTCATAATCAATTTAGCTGCCCGCTATGCAGCGGTTTTTGGCGCAATGGCTATTCAGGATAAAGCTTACCGTAATGCAGTAATGATGCGTGAAGACAACGATTACAAAGTAGAACTATACCCTAAGTATGACGGTGAAGTTGGAAATGTAAAATTGGAATGGGACGGTCAGGAGTTGGAATTCAATAATGTTTTCATTATCGGTGAAAGTCAATATTTTGCAGCACCTCCCATTGTAAGTTTTACCAGAAAAAAGAATCTGATAACCACCGAAATCAGCGGCTCTGACAGTGTAGTGGTCGAAAGATGGGGAACCGCACCATGGGGAATCACTTTTACAATTTTATTAATCGACCTTGACAATCACCAGTATCCGAGTGAATGGATCAGAACCGTAAGCGAATTATTTGATTATAACGGAGTCATCAGGGTGAATGGAGTACAGTTTGAAGAAAAGAATATTGATTCGGTCTATTTGGAAGATATTGATATTGCACCTGTCAAGGATTTTTCGGATACAATTCAAGTGACTCTTAGAGCGCAATCTATCAAAGAAGTATTTTTTAATCTTTTAAAACCGAATGATTGATGCCCTGGCTATATTTCAATATCAGCATTCGTATAACCATAGCCAATCAATTGGAATTCTATACGGCTCATTCCATCAAGATTGAAAGCAGTATAGAGAAGCTTTCAGATACTGCAGAAATAGAACTGCCGAGAGAATTTAAAAACGCGCTCAGAAAAAGTGAATCGGTTTCACTGGAACAGAAAAGGCTGCTGGACTATATAAAGCCAGGTGATCAAATAAAGGTTGAATTTGGGTATGATGATGATTTAAGGACCGAATTTGAAGGATATATAACTGAAGTAGGGGCAGAAATACCAACAGTTCTCAAATGTGAGGATGAGATGTATAAACTCAAGAAAGGAAAATTGATTAATAAAACATTTCCTGCCATAAAACTGAAACAACTGTTGCAAACCATTGCCCCGGGATATGAAGTGGATGCGCCTGACATGAATCTTGGCAAAATGACCATAGAACAGGCAACTCCTTATCGTGTGCTGGAACGGTTAAAATCTGATTACGGAATCAGAGCATTCTTTAAAGATGGAAAACTGGTTGCCGGAATGACGGTCGATATACGCCCTGCGGAAATTCATCAATTCAATTTTGAACGGAACATAAGGAAAAGCTCCGATTTGGTGTACAGAACAAAAGAAAGCAGACAGCTGTATATTAAAGCAGAATCAATGCAAAAAGGCGGTAAAAAGAAGGTGACTTATAATTTTGGCACACCCGGAGAATCAGAAATATCACTCCACGCGCCCATTAATCTAAACCGTGCAGAGCTGAAAACGTGGTGTGAAAAATATTGGGCAAGTAAAGTGTTTGATGGGTTTGAAGGAAGTATTGACGGTTGGTGCGATCCAAAAACATCGATTGGATCTACGGCTGAAATAACTGATCCCAATTATCCGGACGGCCACCGGAACGGTCAATACTTTATAGAAGGTGTAACAGTCGAAGTTAATGCAACTGCTGGAATCAAAAGACAAAATAAACTTTCATTTAAGATAAAATAGAATATGGAACCGGCAGAAGAAGCTTTGATGAGTATCATACGGAAAGGAAGCCGTAAGCGCACCACTGTCACAGGCATGGTGAAGTCAGTTGATGGCGACACCTGTACGATTGAGAGAGAAGGCTTGCCTGACTTGGAAGATGTTCGTCTCAATGCCGTGAGTGGTGAATTTGAAGATGTCTTTTTGATTGTTCCAAAGATAGGCAGTGAAATAATGGTCTTGGAAGTGGAGGGTGCTCCTGAAGAGAATGTAATTGTTAAATACACCGAAATAGAACGGATACTCGTCAAAATAAAGAGTGCGGTTCTGGAGTTGAAAAACGGAAAATTTACTGTCAAAAATGGGGATTCGGATTTAAGGAAAATTGTGATTGAATTATTGAACCAACTTAACAACGCGATCATTCAAACACCATCCGGCCCGGGGAATTTCTCACCAGATGACAAGATGAAGTTTATGAGTTTGAAAACGGATATGGAAAAATTATTTGAATAATGGCACTCAACAAAGGCATACTGAAAAATGATATCAGAGGAATATTAAATGATCTGAAGACAGAAACAGATCAGGAAGCAGCCATTGAGAAGTTTGCATCTATGCTTTCTGATGCGATTGATGATTATATAAAATCAGCCCAGGTAGTTGGTACAGACAGTACCGGAGGCCCAATAACAGGAGAGCTGCAGTGAGACAGGACATCATACATAATGACGGTGAATTATTGATTAAAAACGGTGATTTTGTTATCGATGAATCAGACCGTCAGCACGTGGAAGACATTATTGAAGCTGTGCAGGGTGAATTTAAAGGATACCCTTATGCCGGATTTGGAGCTGTGCTGCAGTTAAAGAAAAATACCAATGACAGCCAATTCAAACGAGACCTGAAGATACAATTGGAATATGACGGTTATAAATCGGCTAAAATAGATTTAAGCGAAGGTTACGAAAGAATAAAAATAGAGATATGACTGAATACATGCTACAACATTTGTCTGAGTTTCTCACCGGAATAATTGCGGTGATTGTAGGCTGGATGGCCAAATCCAAGACAACCAAAAAGACAGAGGAAGCAGATTTGACTAAGCTCATTCAGGATATCTATGGGAAGATGATAGAAGATACCAACCGACAGCTGGATCAAAATACTGCAGAGATAGCAGAACTAAAAAAAAACTTGGCCGACCAGGAAGCCTATTGGCAGACAAAACTTGCAGAAGTTGACAAAAAATGGCAAAACAAATATTCGACTTTGCAAAAACAAAATACTGAACTGAAAAAAAGAATTACAGAACTGGAGAACAATGAAGGTAACCGTACTAAATAAACAAAGCGTGTTTGACATCGCTGTCCGCTATTGCGGATCTGCTCAGGCGGCACTTGAGGTAGCACGTTTGAACGGGATTTCGGTTACAACGGTTCTGGTACCGGGAAGTGAATTGGAAGTACCCAATCGGGCAGAAGTCCGAGATGTGGTAAATTACTTTGAATCAAAAAATCATCAGCCTGCAACCGCCTGGAATCCGATCAGCGAAAATGAACAGCCAAAACCGGAAGGTATCAGCTATTGGGCAATCAATGATGATTTTGTCGTAACCCCACAAATTACACCAGCTCCATGAAGGATATCAATGAAATATTAGACCGAATGTACACCGCCAAAGCTTCAAAACCGGAGCTTGACGAATTGACTGCAGACAGCAAAGTGAGCGTTTGGGGCAATCTGTTTTGGGTGATCGCTTATGTAATTGATCTGCTCAGAATGATGTTCGACACTCACAAAACCGAGGTAAACGAAGCAATCCGTCTGCAGAAATCACACACTGCGATCAATATCAGAGAACGATTGCTGCAGTTCCTGTACGGATATACCCTGAATGAAGAGTTTCAGAAGGTGTATCTCATTCCCGGTACCGATGAATTCAATACTGAAGGAATGACTCCGGAACAGATCGCACAGGCGAAGATCATCAAATATGCAGCTGTAACCGAATCCGCTGACGAAAAAAGAGTGATATGCAAAATTGCGACTGAAAACGGCGGTGAACTTGCTCCGGTTAATTCAGATCAGTTTGAAGCGGTCGGCGAATACATCAGCCAGATCAAAGCGGCAGGCGTGCCTTATACAGTGATTAATTTCCTGCCGGATATGCTCAGACTGGAGATCAGAATATTCAGAGACCCGATGGTATTGTCCGCATCCGGTATGCATAAAGTGAGCGGTCAAAAAGTAGTTGAAATTGCGCTGAAAGAATACATGAAGGAGCTGCCGTTCAACGGTGAGCTGATCCTTCAGGAAATGGCGAACAAACTTGAAAAGGTTGACGGTGTCAGAATCGTGCATATTCAATCAGCGCTCACAAAATGGATTGATGCGGAGGAAGGAGACTATCCGGAAGAATGGGAACAAATTAACATCAGAAGGATACCCGTATCCGGATATTTTAAAATTGAAGATTTCGAAGGAATAACATACGAGATATAATGGCAGACGAAAACGGAGCAAAACAGGCAGGATGGTATGATCTGGACATGAACAGACTGGTCATTCTATTGCTGCCGATCAACTGGCGAAAACCAAGAATGATTGCACTCCTGCAGTCAATGGCAGCGCCGTTGAAACAGCTTCATTATGATTTTTGGCTGAACAGAAGACAAAATCTGTATAAGGTTAGGCACAATTTCATGATTTGTTATCTGCAGGCCGCACTAAATGACGAATTTGATCCGCAGCTGCGTCGAATCGTAATTGAAGAGCCTGAGATCTTCGCAAACCGATATATCTACACATCGGGCGAACAAAAACCGCGCTATTTGGGTGTGATGTATCTGCGAACATCAGAGGAAATGGGCGACACAGGCGTGGATTTCACGGTGAACATGAACGGCGTTTTCGCGGATGCATATGATGTCCGCGGCTTGGTCGATTTTTACCGGCTGGCGGGAACAAGATATAAAGTAATCAATTTAACAGGATGGGAACCAACACCATAAAATAAGGAAACATGAATAAAATAGAAGTACAACAAACTGGAGGCTTTCCGCTTGAAACGGATTCTCTTGAATTTATGCAAAGCTGTTGGACCGTGCTCGGTGCATTGGGTTACATTGCCGGCAATACCGTAATTCTTCAGGGATGCGTCGAAGTTTCGGGAAATGTCACAGCCGGTTATCTTTATATAAACGGCGAAGTAGTTCGATTTGATGGCGGTGCCATTGGCAGTGCGATCAGGATCCAGGAAACACCAATCACAAGGATTTTTCAGGACGGAACTGAAAAGGTCGTTTTCAAAGAACGAAAAGCCGTCTTTGGAACTCCCGGATTGGCATGGTCTCAATTCAAAAGACCTGAAACGACTGTAAATCTGACAACACTGATTAATGAGCTGCAGCCGAAAGCGGTTCCGGTTGGTGCGATCATGATGTGGGCAGGCGCAATCGGTGACATACCGACCGGCTGGAAGCTTTGCGATGGGAATAATGGAACGCCCGATCTGAGGTCAAAATTCATTGTCGGTTATAACGATTCTGATTCTGATTACAACGCCATCGGAAAATCAGGAGGTTCAAAAACGGTCACCCTGACTGAAGGACAGATGCCGAAACATACGCACGAAGCATCACAGGCAGGAGGTCATTCGCATACTTATCCGGATTCCTATTATATAGAAAAAGCATCGGAACTGTCAGGCAAACCAAAGGTTCCCGGAACGGCTCAGGAATCACTCGCAGGAAGTTATGCCGGCGCAGACGGTACAGATACAGACAACAACGCAATTCTGTACAGAACGCGCAACACATCAGCATCAGCTAATCACACTCACACGCTGTCTGAAAAAGGAAACAATCAGCCGCACGAGAACCGACCGCCGTATTACACCCTGGCATTCATTCAATTCAAAAACGCTTAGCAATGGCAAAAACAAACCTTTCACAATTAAAAAACTGGTTCAAAAACGGCCTCAAACCACCGCAGGAACATTTTTGGAACTGGATGGACAGTTTTTGGCATAAAGATGAAAAGATTCCCATCGATACCATTCAGGATCTTGAAACTGAATTGGCCGGAAAATCAGATGCTGATCACACACATACAGAATTTGCCAAAAAAGACGCATCCAATTTGGGAACTGAAGATATTGATGCTTGGAAAGAAAAATTGGATCTGGCGAATTTTGAAGGAGTATCAAAAATTTATTACGGCCTCATATCTGATCCAAATGACGAACCGATTTTAATCAACGACGAACCTGTAGAAATGCAAACCGGCGATTATTATTTATACACCTCCGACGGCACTTCTGAAGGAAACATATTGGATATATGGTTATATACCGGCAGATATATAGGAAACAAGTTTGTCAATCCTTATGGCTCACAGGGGCCGGCTGGCCCTGCAGGCGAAACAGGCCCTGCAGGTGCTCCGGGTGAAACAGGGCCTGCAGGTGCTCCGGGAGATCCGGGCGCTCCAGGCGATTCACCATATATAGGTATCAATGGGAATTGGTGGGTAGGCGGAACTGACACCGGCGTTAGGGCTGTTTCGGCGTTTAAAACAATTTACGACTCTGAAATTAGTG
>JACFNA010000264.1 GCA_019455085.1 Chitinophagaceae bacterium | reverse complement strand
TAGCACTGGGTTGTGCTATCTTGCACGAGCCTTCGATAATCTTTCTTGATGAACCCACCTCCGGAGTAGACCCGATAAGCCGCCGCCAGTTCTGGGACCTGATATATGAACTATCAGGTAGTGGCGTTACGGTATTCGTGACAACTCACTATATGGATGAAGCCGAATATTGCGACAGGATAGGGCTGATCTACAGGGGGAAACTTATTGCCATAGGGTCTCCGGAATATCTTAAGACCGAACTCATGAAAGAGGATATCCTGGAAGTGGCATGTGACAGGTCACAGGATGCAATGGATCAAATTGGCGGACTGCCAGATATAAAAGAAGTGACCCTGTTCGGAAACGGGCTTCATGTTGTAACCGGTAATGCGGCATCAGCAGAAAAATCAATTCGTAACCTGCTTGCCGGGCAAAATTATGTAGTGACAGGTATTGAGAAAGTTGTTCCGTCCATGGAGGACGTGTTTATTTCACTCATAGAAGCTTACGATCGTGAGCATCAAAAAGGGATCAAAGATGGGGTTTGAACCGGATTAAACGCCTGGGGATTTTTATTTTATTGGCCGGTTTTGCAGGTGGTCGCAGGAGTAAAATTACGTTTAGTAAATACGGAAAAGAACATGATGAAGCTAAACAGGTTTTGGGCTATTTCCCGTAAAGAGTTTTTACATATTATACGCGATCCGCGAAGTCTGGGGATGGCTATCGCTATTCCAATGATTTTGTTAGTGCTTTTCGGATATGCACTTACTCTTGATGTTGACAGTGTACCGATAGTTGTTTGGGACCAGAACGAATCTGAGATGAGCAGGGAGTTTATAAGCCGGTTCACCGGTTCCCGTTACTTTTCGCTCAAAGCCCAGGTAAGCAATTACCGTGATATCGAAAGGGCGATAGATTCAGGTAAGGCATTCGCAGCTCTTATTATACCTACAGATTTCGATAGGAGAATCAACTCGGGCCGTAGGGTTTCCACACAGCTAATAGTGGACGGAAGCGACTCAAACACAGCGACTATTACAATTGGGTATGTTGATACTGTTGCCTTTAACTATTCCAGTGACCTCGTTATCAGACAGATTGAGCGCATCGGAGGATCACACGGGATTAGCAACCCTGTGGACCTTAGGCCCAGGGCATGGTTTAATGCCGACCTTGAATCAAAGAACTCCATTGTACCTGGCCTTATCGCAGTGATCATGATGGTAATTGCAGCACTTCTCACCTCTCTGACCGTTGCACGTGAATGGGAGCGGGGAACAATGGAGCAGCTTATATCAACGCCTGTCAGTGGAAGCGAACTCATATTCGGTAAGCTATTTCCTTATTTCGCTATTGGAATGTTTGATGTTCTGATCGCAGTTCTCATGGGAGAATTTTTGTTTCAGGTACCACTTCGTGGCAGTGCGGGACTTCTCTTTGCTATGGCAGCCATATTCCTTACCGGTGCACTTTCGTTGGGTATAGTGATAAGCATTCTGGCAAGAACACAGCTTCTGGCCAGCCAGCTTGCCATGGTAGTAACGTTTCTTCCGTCATTTCTTTTGTCCGGTTTTGTGTACGCAATTGACAATATGCCGCAAGCTATACAGGTAATGACATACTTCATTCCCGCAACGTATTTTGTGACGCTGCTTAAAGGTATCTATCTCAAAGGAGTAGGGCTGGAGGTTTTAATCTTGGAGGCGGTTTTGCTGACATTGTTTGGTATCGTAATGGTCATCCTCGCCAATGTTGGTTTCAACAAAAAACTTGAATAAAAGGTAACTCTTTTGTCTTTTGAAACTGGAAAATTGTCCTTTGTCGTGCGACGAGGTTCGTCGCACTACATGGTAGAGACAGGTTTCAAACCTGTCTCTACTTAGATATCTCAAGTGAGGAACGAGCAGCAACCGTTTATGACAAATGCTTCGCCACTACACTTACACTATACTGAAAGCAGCGTTATTATTGGAATTTTTCAAAAAAACTAAAGTGTTACAATAAAAGTGATAGAACGTATAAGACAAATCCTTATTAAAGAATTTATCCAGATGTTTCGGGACAGGAAGATGATGGGAATAATTTTTATCATGCCGGTACTCCAGACACTTGTGTTCGGATATGCTGTTACGACAGACGTTAGGAATATTACCACAGCAGTTTATGACCTTGACAATACTGTAGTCAGCCGTGAACTCACGGCACGTTTTGTCCAATCAGGCTATTTCAAGGTAATCGAATATGTAAGCGATGAAAGGCGTATATGGGAACTTGTTGACCGTGGTAAGGTAAGGGCGGTAATTCATATGAATGCTGGCTTTGCAGGGAATTTAAGGGCAGGCAGGTCTGTTCAATTGCAGTTAATTGTAGATGGAACCGATTCAAATACTGCCGGAGTAATACTTGATTACAGCGCAAAGATTGTTGCACAGTTTTCAAAAAAGATTCTTATAACCCGCCTTACTCTGGTCAAAGGCGCTTATCAAATGCCCGCTGGGGTCGATATGCAAACGCGTGCATGGTTCAATGAAAACCTCGAGAGCAGAAATTTTTATGTACCCGGAGTAATTGCAATCATTGTCATGCTTATTACCCTGATGCTGACCAGTATGGCCGTTGTACGGGAAAAAGAGATAGGGACTATTGAACAGATCATGGTTACCCCAATAAGACAAATTGAATTTATCCTGGGCAAAACAGTGCCTTTTGCACTCATAGGATTTGCAGATGTGATACTGATTACCGTGATAGGTGTTTTCTGGTTTGAAGTGCCTATCAGAGGCAACCTGTTTCTTCTTTTCTTTGCTACGGCTTTGTATATCATGACTACGCTTGGCATCGGACTATTCATTTCAACAGTAAGCCAGACACAGCAACAGGCAATGATGAGTACCTTCTTCTTTTATTTTCCTGCAGTATTACTTTCCGGATTTATGTTTCCAATAGCAAATATGCCCAGGGCAATCCAGTGGCTTACCTATCTGAATCCTCT
Source organism: Chitinophagaceae bacterium (assembly GCA_019455085.1). Taxonomy (GTDB): domain Bacteria; phylum Bacteroidota; class Bacteroidia; order Chitinophagales; family Chitinophagaceae; genus Ginsengibacter. The sequence goes on along the minus strand of JACFNA010000264.1, from coordinate 368 downwards.
CCGGTATTTCCTGGAAATTATTCGCGGAATCTTTCTTAAAGGAATCGGGACAGAAATTCTCTGGCCTCAAATGCTTGCTCTTATGGTTATGGGGATATTGACTCTTTGGTTTGCTTCCCGGAGATTTCAGAAAACCATGACATAGTGATAGCTAAAAGCATCGTAACACTTTAGTTTTTTGAAAAACGTATTGTCGATAAATTCAGTGCAAGCAACCTGTTTGTAGCAGGATAGGATGCTATTGTACAAAAGAACCCCTGAATCCCAATGTCATTAAGTTCAGAATTATTGTAACACTTTGGTTTAAAAAAAACGTATTGCCGATAAGCTCCGTAGGAGCAACCTGTTTGTAGATAGGATACCATAAC
>JACFNA010000263.1:2105-3347 GCA_019455085.1 Chitinophagaceae bacterium | reverse complement strand
TACCCATAAATGCAGTTTTGGCGCCAAGCTTCGATGCAGCTACTATTGCCGTAGCTGCCGCTCCTCCCCCCTGTACCAGCCGCTCTATGGCCTCCGTTTTTTCATCCATGGGAATATGCGATACGGTGCACAGGTAATCAATAGAGGCAAAACCAAGTCCTGCTATTTCTATTCCGGCTATCATCTGACCGCTATATAGATTTTATCAATGACTCACACTTCAATGTCCACTTGTAATCATCCTCTGGTCTGGAGAGGAACATCCGTTTATCACCGGCCATAAACCACAGCAGGTACAACGAGTCAACGGGCGAAGCACCCGCCGGGTGATACCCGTTGGGAATGATCACCGTATCGCCTTCCCTGAGCAGGTAGGCCTCATGCCTTGAGCGGTCATCGGTATAAGAGAGCTGAATGCCAAACCCCGATGAGGGCTTCATCCTGAAATGATAGATCTCTTCCATATCGATTTCCTCGGGAAAATTATCCTTATCATGGCGGTGCGGAGGAAATGCCCACTTCCCGGGAGCCAGGTGAGTCTCTCCTAAAAAGAGACACTCAGCATTTACATCCTGGTCGATAACGAAAAACGCCTTTCGGCTCCAGGTAAGCGCCCCAAGCTGCACTTCTTTTACATCCGAGGGCTTTATCAGTAAAGGGGATGATTTCAGGGTGGATTTCGCAGAACAAACCGCAATCTCCACATCGGTTACGCCTACTACTTCATATCCCGAATGGCAAGGCAGGTACACTGCCGTTGGCTTACCCGAAAAAACATCTTTTCTGCTACCGATATTTTCATATGTAAAACCATCACCTGAAATACTGCATGTTCCCGACAGGATCACAAAGGCTGATTCAAATTCACCGGTATTGCCCTTATATCCTTGGTTTGCTTTCAGCTTTAAAATATCAAACGCCGACTTTTTCAATCCCGCCTCCCCAAACGACACCACAGTTTTCAAGCCATAGCCTTGCGGGTAATTTTTGAGATAATTCATAAAACTTATTTTGATTAATTTATGGTCGCAATTCCCTGGGTTTTTTACGGGCACGCCAGTGCTCTTCAATTTTTTCCAGGCTTACTCCTTTCGTTTCCGGGATATAATAGTAGCCCCATATAACGGCAAGTATCCCTACAAAAGCATATATCCAAAAAGCGCCTGCGGCACTAAAGGTGTTGACAATCTTTAAAAACATAAATGTTACCAGGGCATTGAAAAACCAGTTCGACAGCGACCC
>JACFNA010000263.1:1818-2095 GCA_019455085.1 Chitinophagaceae bacterium | reverse complement strand
ATGCTCATACCTGCTCCCCTCACTTTTAAGGGAAATACTTCTGATATCAACAACCACCCCAGCGGACCCAGGCTAAAGGCAAATGAAGAATTGTAGATCAAAATCGTAACAACGGCAATATATATCAGGTTAGGCCCCAGTATGGGTTCTAAATAAAATGCCAGACCGGTACCTATCAGGGATATGATCATCCCTGCCAAACCAATAAAATAGATGCGTCGCCTTCCGATCTTATCAATAAGGCTCATAGACAATACCGTAGCTGCCAGCACAAATA
>JACFNA010000263.1:0-1808 GCA_019455085.1 Chitinophagaceae bacterium | reverse complement strand
GGCAGGATGGCCATCCTGTTGCTATCTATTCCCGCCATCTTAAATATTTTCGGCGAATAGTATAAAATCGTATTGATCCCGATCGCCTGCTGAAAAAACATAATACCCACGGCAATAAGGAGCGCATTGCGCAGCCAGGGCCTGAACAGCTCCCGGTATGAAGCCGACTCATCCTTTATTATAATATCAGCTTTCATTTTTTCAATCGACTCCTCCACCAGCTGCGGCTCTTCCACCTTCTGCAGGATCGCCCGGCCTTTCTGATCCTGCCCTTTGGAAATCAGCCACCGGGGTGACTCAGTCAGAAAAAACATCCCGATTAACAAAACCACGGCGGGGAAAAAACCTACAATAAACATCCATCGCCAGCTAAAGGGGTTGCCATCATCGGCTATGATAAAGTCACTCAGAAAAGAAACCTTCCCTCCCACGGCTATCATAAGCTGGTTAAATGAGACAATGGTTCCCCTCATTTTTGTTGAGGAGATCTCAGACAGGTAAAGCGGGATGACAAAGGAAGAAACCCCAACAGCTACACCGATGATCATCCTGGCAATGATCAGCGAAGTAATATCAGGCGCCAGACCGGAATACAATGCGCCGCCGGCAAATATGACTGCCGCTGCCAGGATCACTTTCCTGCGTCCTAAAATATCAGTAATACGCCCGCTGCAACCTGCTCCTACAATAGCCCCTATCAGCATAGCGGTAGTTACCCATCCCACCTGTGAATCACTGATCCCCCACCCTTTGGAGTCCTGTAAAAAATTTAAAGTACCGGAAATCACACCGGCATCAAAACCAAAAAGAAAACCACCCACTGCCGCAATCGAAGCGATTAAAATAAGGTACCTCCTATTGAATTTTTTTTTGTCCATGACAGTTGTTTTTGTTTTGAATTAAACCATCAGGCCGGCAGTGAACTCAGCAATATCCATTACTTTTAAACCGGTCGTTGCCGCAATATTGTTTTTAGCTGTTGCCGAGAGCGTTATAATGACATCGGCTTTTATATCCTCTGCTTTCCTGCTGATCTTCTTGCCCAATTCCCGGCCTTTGTCAAATAGCTTCCCCTCAAAAGTAATGGCAGCTTCCCCCGTTGCCTGCAGGTAGCTGTGATGCCATTGCATCTCGGTAAAGCCGTCACCGGCTGCTGCCCTGATCACTGCCCTCGGAGCATCATATATTGAATTATAACGTCCTAAAAATTCCGAGTCGGCCAGCGTCACTTTATCGCCTGTGTGTTTGAGACCTAACTTACCATCACCGATAAGCCGCTGTATATACTCTGAAACATGTAAGACTTCAGCATCTAAACTCAGCCCCCATGCAGGATAATCGTTTTTAAGCGCATCGTAACTCAAAGGGTCGGATACTACAATTGATTTGCACCCTGTTGCCTGAATCCTTTTTGCCATACTCCCGGCCTTTTCTTTTGCCTCTTGGCGGTAACCCAATAACTCCAGTTCTTTTCCGCTGCAGGGTTCTTCTCTTAGCAGTGTATAGGAAACCTGAACCCGGTCTAATACCCGGATAAAAGCCGCTGCTATCTCATGGTTGTAATAATTTACCCCTTCTCCAAGAAGGAACAATACCCCGGCTGTCTTTTCCTGCACAGATGAAGTGTATGCCAGTTTGCTGTCCACCCCCCGGGTATTGTCCTTTGTAAGCAAAGCGTCCTTCACCTGCTCCACGACCTGTGGAGCCAGGCCTCTGCGAACGATATCTCTCCTGGCATATTTGATCAGCTCTGGCATATTATACCCTCCGAGGCTTTGACCTTCACACCAGCTTCTGCTGGCGCCGGA
>JACFNA010000262.1 GCA_019455085.1 Chitinophagaceae bacterium | reverse complement strand
AAACCAAGACTTTCAAAGAACTATCAGCCGATGCGGCTTAAATTAATTATTCTAATAATTTATTTAGCAAATCCACCAGTCATCATGAAGGTACAAATGTTCTTTAGTACGCGTGACAGCCGTGTACCACCAGCGCCGCATGCCATCGGGATTTAAATATCCATACATCTTCTTATCCAGAAATAAAAACACTTCATTCCACTCACCGCCCTGGGCCTTATGGCAGGTCACCACATATCCGTAAGTCGCCCTCAGCGAGTTGAGATAACTGTCTTTCCGCATCGCTTCATGGTATGCATCACTTTTGGGCTTTATGCCCTTTCGCCTCATTCGCCGTGAAAAGTCAATCATCAAATTACGTTGCTGGTCAACCGTCAGGTTAGCAGCAAAATTTCCAAAAGGGTCTAACGCTAATTTTATCTGATACTCCTTGTCCGTATCTATATGACGTATCCGTACATCCTGAAACCTTAAATTAGCACGGGCTGAAATCTCACCCCGGTGAATCACCTTTACAAAATCTCCGTTGGTTAATGGCACGATGTGATTGTTTTGCGTAACCATCAGTATTTCCCCATCCTCTACCAACTGGTCGCTGTCGCGATAAAGTCTTTTACGAAAATATTTATTCAGATGATTGCAGGCCGCATTGCTGTGTGCTATGGCAATGGAATCTTTGGGGCCGTATTGCAGGAATCTGGCGAAATATTCTAAAAATATCGTGTTTCCATCAGGCAGTACGGTACAATGATTTCTGTTTTTTGCCGGCAATTTGATCCATTTTGAAACAGGTACCGTTCCGATAGCGTCGCGTACTTCGGCAGCCACCATCAGAATGTCATTATCAGGATTGGTACGCATGATTTGATCAAGGGTAGCGGTAACCGTTATCCGGCCAAAGTGATTCAGCCAGTTTTGATCCAGCGCCGGGCTGACAATTTGGTTTACCGGGGGAAGCTGGCAGGGGTCGCCTACGAAAATGATTTTATTTTTCCCGATAGCATGCAGTAAATCGGGCAGGAGGCTTCCCGAACCGAATACAGCAAAGGATGATTCATTGTTTGATTCGCTTGCCAGCATGGAGGCTTCATCCACGATATACACACAATTATCCTCCAATTTTTTATTAGGTTCAAAAATCAGGCGCATCTGGCCGAAGGCATCCGCGGGCGCATCGTCCGGAATATCTTCATCATCACCATCCACCTTTGAAAATGAATACAACGCCCCGTGAACCGTGGAAGTAGGGAGTTCTGTCTTACCTCTTAAGACAGCAGCGGCCCTACCGGTAGTAGCCAGCAGTGCGAATTTCATTTTCTTCTGCTTAAGGTATTTGGCAAAGAACTGAATGAGAAAGGTTTTTCCGGTACCGGCGTAACCATTCAGTATAAACGTATCTATCGTTTTGTCTTTTACAAAGGCCTTGAGTTGATTAAAAACCTGTTGCTGTTTATCGTTGAAGGGATGTGGCATGGAAATGAGCTTTTGAATTAATCCTGTAAATTCAAACCAAATATTTAAAATTGCAGGATTAATTTAATAGGTTCTAAACCGGACAAATTGGAAGACGGATGTCTTATTTCCGTTGCTGTCTTCGGTGGCTATTCTTTCGGTAGTGCTGGCGATGCATGGGATACCGATTGATTTCAGCCGGTTGACTAATTTAAAAGTAAACGTCATTTCGCCCATCAGGTGAACAGCCTGCGGGTTTATTTTTCTGATTTTGATTTCGTATTCTTCCGCTAATTGCTCTATTTGGTCGTCATCCCATTCCGGGTTGATTTGGGGGAAGGGCAGGTCGTCAACTGTTTGGTATTGGTGTGTTGCTGCTTTTACCTGGCTTTCCGGCCAGGAGGAGGATGGATGGTTAGAGAGGTTGAGGAGCATGGTTATTTGTTTTTTATTGCCAAGAATTCTTTAAAAATAGAATCTAGTTTTCCTTTGAATTTATTACCATCATTTAGTGCGTCCTTTTTATAGCCTCTATGATTAATATCATTTCTAATAGTGGATAATCTTGAGAAATTACTTTTATGTTTTCTTACAAAATCCGATCTGATAATTTCATTTACTTTTTCCTTATTATTACTGGCCGGATCATGCCATTCGCTCTCCGTAATATCCTTATCAAATATGTTTAAGGCTTGTGCCACTATCTCTCTGTCATTTAAAACTGCAGGATTCAGATTATTTGAAGTACACACATAGCTAATAATTCCTTCTTGTAACTGTGTAATACCCTGTTGGATAAGACCATGGTCTATGCACCACTGAACAGATGCCTCCCAATGATCCATTGTTTGAAAATTTGATAGTTTTTGCCTAATCTGATGTAGAATTGGTTTAATCAGAGTAAAAACATTTTCGTCATTTTGAAATAAAGTGTCTAATTCAGACAAGGCTGTATTTATATTGTTATCCTCGTTAATTATTTTTCCTCTATTGGTAGTTATTGCCGATTCTATACGACTTAATGCATTCATTAAATTTCTTATGCTTGAAGCAGTTTTATCACTACCCGCCGAACTTGAAAGAATAGGTGTGATATTTTCCAATGATAGTTTGGTGACTATTTGAGACCTTCCTGTCCGAATGAAACTTTCTGCTCCAAATGTCCATGCCTGGATAGCAGCAAAAGCAGTTAAATCTAATAATGGAGCAACTCTTTCTGATGGATTAGGTATTTTCTTTTCTATATCATGAGCAGGTCCTAATGCTTCAAAAGCCCCGTAATGGATTGAACTTATTTTTATCTCTTTTAATGACCTTGCATAATTAACCAAAACCATTCCCAACATGGGTAGTGATCGAAAACCATGTGTAATGTCTAAAATAACTTCATCGCCTTTATTAATTTCTTTAAATACAAGATTAAAAATATCCCATATTTCCTTTTCGGAGTAACCTTCAGGCATATTTTTGATTGGCTGAATCCTGAAATTGAAAACTTCTAATCTGCTTTTTAGACTTTGCCAGTGTTTACGTTCTGCATCTCTTGTCAAAAAAATCAGAGCACAATCATCCTTTTGGAAATTTTTGCATGCTAATTCGCAAATTGCCTCTTGTACAAAATCAACTACTTTACTTCTGCCAAGAATATCAGATTGATAAGTACACTGCTTATAATTTCCTGTTCCCAGAAATGATAAAAAAACTTTCCTACCCATAATTGACAATCGCTTTTATTTCATTGATAAAGCTATCCTTATTTTTAAAATTATTCATCGAAAACACCTTTTTTACCTGAGCTATGGCTGTGGTATCCTGAATCATTTCTTTCCTTCCGGTGCTTTTTCCAAAAGGAGATAGAATGGCAACCATTGCCGTTGCTTTCAATCCCAGGGAATAGCGAATGGATGATATTTTGTAAATCGCATCGGTTATCCGCTTCCCATTAAGTTGCTTAGCTGAAAACACTTTACATT
>JACFNA010000261.1 GCA_019455085.1 Chitinophagaceae bacterium | reverse complement strand
ATACGGGCTCTCACTCACATCAAAAACAAAAATAATACAGGTAAATTCACTTTTGATAATTTACCTCACTTCCGGTAACTTTGCATTTCTAAAAACGACCTTCAAACTATTTAATTGAACCAGATACAATTATGAAAGAAGTAGCATTCAGAGAAGCCTTACGGGAAGCCATGCAGGAAGAGATGAGAAGAGATAAAAATGTGTTCCTGATGGGGGAAGAAGTAGCTGAATATAACGGTGCTTACAAGGTGAGCCAGGGAATGTTAGACGAATTTGGCCCTGAAAGGGTAATTGACACTCCCATCACTGAACTGGGATTTGCAGCCGTAGCCGTGGGAGCGGCCCAGAACGGACTGAGGCCTATCGTGGAGTTTATGACATGGAACTTTGCCAACCTGGCACTGGATCAGATTCTGAATACTGCCTCTAAAATGCTGGCTATGAGTGGCGGCCAGGTAGGCTGCCCCATCGTTTTCAGAGGGCCTAACGGAAGCGCCGGACAACTTGCTGCACAGCACTCTACTGCATACGAGGCTATGTATGCCAATATCCCGGGGCTAAAAGTGGTTTCTGTAAGTAACCCTTACGATGCCAAAGGGCTCCTGAAAAGTGCAATCAGAGACGAAAACCCGGTAATCTTCATGGAAAGTGAAGTGATGTACGGCGATAAAGGAATGATACCTGAGGAGGAATACACAATCCCTATCGGAGTGGCTAATGTAGCGAGAGAAGGTTCCGACGTAACTATTGTCAGCTTTAATAAAATGATGAAGGTGGCGCTGGAATCTGCCGGCGAGCTTGCAAAAGAAGGAGTTAATGCTGAAGTAATCGACCTCCGCACCATCAGGCCTCTGGACTGGCACACCATCCTGGAATCAGTAAAGAAGACTAACCGGCTGGTAATAATTGAAGAAGAATGGCCTTTTGCTTCTGTCTCCTCAGAGATTGCTTACCGGATTCAGAAAGAAGGGTTCGACTACCTGGATGCACCTGTCAGGAGGATTACCGCCGCAGATGCACCCATGCACTATGCACCCAATCTCGTAAAAGCCTACCTGCCCAGTGTAGAACGTACCCTAAACCTGGTGAAGGACGTGATGTATATGCAAAAATAATTCAACGATTCCTCCGCGGGAATCATAAATTCAGATATTATGCATTTTGGAAATTCTAATTATCCGCTACCTGCCAATGAGCCTGTATTATCTTATGCACCGGGCACACCCGAACGGGCTGCATTAAAGAAAGCACTCAAAGACCTGAAGAAAACAAAGGTGGATGTGCCGATGTATATCGGAGCAGATGAAGTGCGCACAGGTGTTAAAAAGGATATCAGGCCACCACACGAAACCAAATTCCTGTTGGGCCAGTATCATCTTGGAGATAAAACTCATGTGAAGAATGCCATAAATGCCGCTCTGAAAGCTAAAGAAAAATGGGCTTCACTGTCGTGGGACACGCGTGCACATATCTTCCTGAAGGCTGCAGACCTGATTGCTACAAAATATCGTGCGGTAACCTGCGCGGCTACAATGCTCGGACAAAGCAAGAACGCATTTCAGTCTGAGATAGATGCCGTATGTGAGATGATAGACTTCCTCAGATTCAATGTGCACTTTCTCGACCAGATATATCGTGAACAGCCTATCAGCTCGCCCGGCCTGAAAAACAGGATGGAATATCGCCCGCTGGAAGGTTTCGTAGCAGCCATCACGCCTTTCAACTTTACCTCTATCGGTGGCAATCTGCCCACTTCCGCCGCCATGTGTGGCAATGTGGTAGTTTGGAAATGCGCACACACACAGGTGTATAGCGCCGAACTATTTATGCAGGTGCTCAGGGAAGCCGGATTACCGGATGGCGTAATCAATCTGGTTTATACTGACGGACCTACATTCGGCAACGTAGTATTCAACCACCCTGACTTTGCAGGCATCCACTTCACAGGTAGCACTGCAGTATTCAAGAACATGTGGAAGCAGATAGGTGAAAACACAAAAATATATAAGTCGTACCCACGCATTGTAGGCGAAACCGGTGGTAAAGACTTCGTATTAGTACACAAGAGTGCCAATGTAGATGAGGTAGTCACAGCACTTTGTCGTGGTGCTTTCGAATATCAGGGCCAGAAATGTTCTGCTGCAAGCCGTGCATATCTGCCTTCTAATCTCGCTGCGGAAATTAAGAAGAAATTGGTTTCCGAAATCAAGACAATGAAGATGGGCACCGTGGAAGACTTCACCAACTTCATCAATGCAGTGATTGACGAAAAGAGTTTTGACAAACTGGAGGCATATATCAAACGGGCGAAAAAAGACAAGAACGCTAAGATCATAGCCGGCGGGAAATGCGATAAGACGAATGGATACTTCATTGAACCCACAGTGATTGAAGCATTGGATCCGAAATACGAAACGATGTGCGAAGAACTGTTTGGCCCGGTACTCACTATCTACGTGTATGACGAAAACAAATTTGACGACACTATTAAATTACTGGACAGTACTTCTCCTTATGCGCTTACCGGTTCGATATTTGCAAGAGACCGTGCCGCAATTGAAAAAGCTACTCAGCGCCTGATGAATAACGCGGGCAATTTCTACATCAACGACAAACCCACAGGTGCAGTAGTAGGGCAACAGCCGTTTGGTGGTGCACGCGGAAGTGGCACTAATGATAAAGCAGGAAGTATTTTGAATCTGTATCGCTGGCTGAGTGCACGAACCATTAAAGAAACTTTTGTACCTCCGGTAGATTATCGCTACCCATTCATGCAGGAACCATAAGTCATCTGATGAAAAACTATTTTCAGTAAAATGACTACCATCCTCAACAAAGAACAACTGCAAATCACCATCAGGAGACTGGCGTGTGAGATTGCGGAGAACTATTTTGAGGAAAAGTCTATCGCGATTATAGGTATCCAGCCCCGTGGGATTTTCCTGGCAGATAAGATAGTGCCTGAATTACAACAACTGCTGCCTGATACGAAAATCAACTACGGTAAACTCGACATCACCTTCTATCGTGATGACATCCGAAAGGAATTGCATCGGCCTAACAAGACCGATATCCTTTTTTCTCTGGAAAACAGTAAGGTGGTACTGATCGATGATGTACTATTTACCGGCAGGACTATTCGTGCTGCTATAGATGCGATGCTTTCGTTCGGACGGCCAGACCGTGTAGAACTCTGCGTCCTCATAAACAGAAGATACAGCAGGCAACTACCCATTCAACCTGATTATAGCGGCAAAGCAATAGACTCTGTGTTGTCGCAGAAAGTAAAGGTTGAGTGGGAAAAGGATGAGGTAAATCTGTATTAGTTTAAGCGCTACATTATTTTAAGCAGGAAGAGATTATTCGCTGGGTAATTATTATTACATAGTTTTTTCTCTGTGGTGCTCTGTGGCTTCTCTGGCTTTCTCTCTGTGTAACTTTTTATT
>JACFNA010000260.1 GCA_019455085.1 Chitinophagaceae bacterium | reverse complement strand
GGGAATACCTCTTGTCATGAATCCCTGTTGGTAGTTAATCCTGGTTACAGGTGCACCTCTCATCCCCTTCTTGGTAGTAATCATTACCACACCATTCGCAGCCCTGGAACCATATAGAGCAGCAGCAGTAGCATCTTTCAGCACAGTCAGCGACTCAATATCGTCGGTATTCAGCGAAGTGATAGAACCATCATAAGGCACCCCGTTTAATACATACAATGGAGAACTGCTTGCATTTACTGAACCAATACCACGAATAAGCATACTTGCGCCGGAACCCGGAGCACCTCCTCCATTTGTCATCATCACACCCGGAATCAATCCATCCAACGCTTTAGTAACCGAAGTCACAGGCTTATTGGTAAGTGTCTGGGAGGTAATGGTATTCTCAGAACCGGTAAAGGAAGTCTTCTTAACAGTACCATAAGGTACATTTACAACTACTTCCTGTAGCTCACCCACGCTCTGAATCAACGCTACATTTATCAGTGTTCTGTTACCGACAACCTCTTCATGTGTCTCAGAGCCAATCGAAGAAAACACAAGCACCGCACTTCCGGATTTCACATCAATTGCGTAGAATCCTTCTGAGTTGGTGACTGTTCCTGTTTGTGTACCCTTAACAACTACAGAAACATCAGGCAAAGGCTGTCCATCCTGCCCCATTACTGTTCCTGTAACCCTTCGATTTTGTGAAAATGCGTACACTGAAGTTAATAACAACAGTGCGCATAGCATTACGAATCTTCTCATGAACATTATTGATTTTATTGAAAAAAAAATTAAGAATTAAACATCGGCATTATAAGAGACATCAGTCTCTGGTAAAACGCTGCAAATTTACAATTTTATTTTCAGTTCATTAAGGAGATCGGGCTGTTACTCTTTCATAGATAAGTAATAATTTTAACCAATATCAAATTACTTAACAAAATTTTTGCAATCACCTCCAGAGCGAGTTAATAAAAGACTTTGACGGGTTTAATATCCTTCGATTAAGAACTTACGGCAAACAGGTATAAACTACCGTTCCAGTTTTAATTTCAATTTGTCTTTAAGCGTAGCCACAAGTGGATAGCGCTTTACAATTTGCTGGTATTTCTCTCTCGGGTTTAGATACTTAGATTCTTCAACAGGGGTATTGTCTGTCTGAAGGGCTAACGAAAAAGTAATCATGCGATTATTAAAATGAGATTGCAGGTGCCGGATAAGATCACTGCGTTCGCCATCAATCAGGTTCTGGTGAAAATCGCTATGGCAGATTATTTCGACACAGTTATTATCTACCGGATGCACTTCAGATTCTCTAAAAGCCGTCACGGCTGACACATGGCCCTCGGCTTCAAGTTTCTTTATAAATGCATTCCATGATATACCCAACTCATCCGCAGTTAACTCTTTCACACCCTGTGATACGATTCTTGCGGCTATATCTTTTCTGATATCGTCCAGAGAGCGGGGTTTCACTACATCTGCGTGTTGCTTTTTTTCCTTCTGTTCGGCACGCTCTGTCTTCACCGAAGCAGCAGGTGCCACCATTGGTTTTTCAATATGGAGTTCAGGGGCAGGTGATTCAATTTTAGTTTCAGGAGCACTTACAATCGTTTCTTTCATCGGGTACTTCACCAACGCCCTGAATGACACACTCTTTGGTTGCCTATCTAATTTTTTTTTTACTTCATCATCCGAAGAGAAGTCTATAGCCTGGTTCAGATAACTCAGTTTTACAAGTGTCAACTCTACCAGAAGTCTCTTATTTCTTGACTGTTTTAAGTTGATAATAGCATCGCTCAGAATGCTGATGGCACTGATGATCCATGATTCGCTTACTTCCCGCGCCTGGGTAGCATATCTTGGCTTGAAATCTTCAGGCACTTCAAGAAGGGAAACCACCTTTACGTCTTTGCTTACGAGTAAGTTGCGTAGAAATTCTGCAAATCCATCCAGGAATGCATCTCCTTCGAATCCTTTACGATCTATCCCATCATAAATCAATAGTGCCTCACTGAGCTGTTGTGTTATTAATGCATGCAGTATCCTAAAGAAATAATCTTCGTCCAGCACATTCAGATGCTCCAGCGTATTGGCATAGGTGACATTACCACTCGTAAAACTCACAATCTTATCAAACAGGCTTAATGCATCCCTGAGGCAACCCTCACTTTTCTGGGCGATCACGTGCAGTGCTGCATCTTCCGTATGAATATGCTCCTTCTCCCCTATCTCCTTCAGATGCAAGGCAGTATCCTTATTGCTTATCCGTTTAAAATCAAATATCTGACAGCGAGAGAGAATGGTAGGCAGTATTCTGTATTTCTCTGTGGTAGCAAGAATAAAAATGGCAAAGGGTGGCGGCTCTTCCAATGTTTTCAGAAATGCATTAAACGCAGCAGAGGTGAGCATGTGTACCTCATCTACTATATACACCTTATATTTTCCGGCCTGAGGCGCAAAACGCACCTGATCCACCAATGCCCGGATATCTTCTACTGTATTATTACTTGCACCATCGAGTTCATGAATATTCAGGGAAGTACCTCTGTCGAATGAAATACACGACTGACATTCATTACAAGCCTCCCCATCAGGCGTCCTGTTCTCGCAGTTGATCGTCTTACCCAAAATTCTTGCACAGGTGGTTTTTCCAACTCCTCTTGGCCCGCAAAACAAAAACGCATGCGCCAGTTGGTTATTCTTTATTGCATTTTTCAGGGTAGTAGTGATATGATCCTGACCAACCACTGAATTGAAATTCTGTGGGCGGTACTTTCTTGCAGAAACAATAAATCTTTCCATAACTATTCAAGCGAATGTAAGCAATTTATGGCTTTAGAGTGGGCTGGCATCTTCAAAAAAATATGAAAATATGGCACCACTTTTTTATAGCTGAAGAAATGGCCCGGTAAAGTTTTCTCTGACTACTTCACATAAAAAAAACCGCATCACGACGAATGCGGTTTCAGATAATGTATGTCTTAACTTCTTAAGCCAATTCCACTTCAGCACCAGCTTCAGCGAGCTTAGCTTTCATATCTTCAGCTGTAGCCTTATCTACTCCTTCCTTAATAGTCTTAGGAGCGTTATCTACCAGTTCTTTTGCTTCTTTCAGGCCAAGTCCGGTAAGGTCTTTAACCAATTTCACGATGCTGAGTTTGTTAGCGCCCGGGCTCTTCAATACTACATCAAATGCAGTCTTTTCTTCTACAGCGGCTGCGCCACCACCGTCACCACTTACTACTACTGCAGCAGCAGCGGGCTCGATTCCATACTCAGATTTTAGAAAATCAGCTAATTCCTGTACTTCCTTTACTGTTAAGCTTACTAAGCTTTCGGCTAATGTTTTTACGTCTGCCATTTTTTTGAGTTTTAATTTTTTCCGCCTTCTTCTCCACTTTTATTATCCGGATCCGGCGGATTGTCTTTTAAAAAAATTGTTTATTATCTAATAAGGCCTGAGCCTGATTATTCTTGTGAAGCGGGAGCCTCTCCCTCGCTTTTTGGCGCCTCTGCCGGGGCCTCTGCAACTGCCTCAGCAGGCTTTGCTGTAGCATTCT
>JACFNA010000259.1 GCA_019455085.1 Chitinophagaceae bacterium | reverse complement strand
ATTCATCATCTGCACATTCTTCATCATGCGCATACTGGCCATAGTATCGTCGAGAGTAGCTTCTCCGAATGAGATTCCATTCACTTCCTTTGCATTCTCTGTCAGCCAGATAATCTTCTCTTCTTCCTCCATCTCCCCGTATCCTGAAGGCACAAGCGACAATCGCTCCAGTTCTGCAAATAATTTTTTATGAATACTGCTATCCTGTCTTATATCCAGCACAGCGAAGTATAATCCGAAAATATGAATCTTAAATATCAGATTATCCACCAGGTGCAGAAATAATCCATCATGCCGTTCCACCACTATCTTGCGTACCTGATACATTGTATCCAGGAGTTCTTCCTTGCTGATGGAAGTCTGCCTGTCAGGGATGAATACATTCTCATAGAGTTTACTTTCAAGTGCGGCGAGTAAGTCCTCAACCCCCTTGAAGGTAAGCCGCCGCCTGAGTCTGCGCAATTGCAGATAATAACACTTAAGGATACCTCCACGCAGTGCCAGCGCTACTTTCCATGTAGCATCCGAATTCACATACGGGTTCCCATCACGGTCGCCACCCGGCCAGAATCCCATCCTGACAACCGGATTATAGACATTCACAATATCCGGAAACGAGCGTTTGAGTGATACCATAATATTAGCGCACGCATCATAAAAAACATTTTCTAAAAACCATACCAGCCGCACTGCCTCCTCATACGGCGAAGGCTTTTCCTGTTTGAAGAAAGGAGTTTTCCCTAACTGTTGCAGATAAGTATTTACCTGCACCGTATCATTACTTTGCAAGGCCTTAGAGAGGTCGCGGATAATACCTAATACCTCTTCAGGATAAAATTGTGTAGGATGTGCCGTAAGCACAGGCTGCACCGCGAAGGACTTCAGTTTTTCACCAAGTGCGTGTTCCGATTTATTCTGAGCTACCTGCATTTCTAACTGCTTCAACGTACCCTTACCTGCCATATCATTGACTTTGCTAAAAGCAGCGTCTTCCAGCGCATCAAAGAGCACTACCTGCCGCTCGGTATATTGCACAAACCGAAACAGTAAATCATTCTGAAGTTGTATTGAATCAAAACCTTCTCTCTGCTTAAAAAATTCCTCAATAATCCGGACCGGACTCGATCCTTTTGCAAATTCTTCCTCACAATAGTTCTGAAACAGAGATAAGAGTATTCCTGTCTTTTCTATCTTCTGAAAAGGCAGTGACATAAACAGGCTGTTATACAACTGAAATTTTAGCGCTACAAAATTTCTGAACCGGTCCACATAAAAATTATCCGAGGTACTCATGTATCTACAATTAAATACCCTCCAATGAGAGGCTATTCAAAATTAATGATTATCGTCAGACGTGCCTAACGAGCCCCGTTGACCACTCGGCCGTTATGTCGCGCCTTAATCAACCAAAGCCTGATCCAGCACCTGGTTCATCGTTTTTACATAGTGAAACTCAAGCCCCTTGATAAATTCAGAATCGATCTCTTTCACATCTTTCTCGTTTTGTACCGACATCAGTATTTCGCGCATACCTGCACGTTTTGCAGCCAGCACCTTTTCTTTGATTCCGCCTACCGGAAGCACCTGTCCACGAAGTGTAATCTCGCCTGTCATGGCCAGATAGGGTTTCACTTTCCGTCCGGTAAAGGCTGAAGCCAATGCTGTCATCATAGTGATGCCTGCACTGGGGCCATCCTTTGGTGTAGCGCCCTCAGGTACATGAATGTGTATATTTTTAGTAGTAAATACTGAAGGATCAATTTTGTATTTCTTAGCATTTGACTGGAGATAGCTGAGTGCCGTAGTGGCGCTTTCCTTCATCACATTTCCCAGATTGCCTGTGAGTCTCAATTCCCCTTTCCCATTGTCTGAAGCGGTCGCTTCAATAAAGAGAATATCGCCTCCGACATACGTGTAAGCCAGGCCGACAGCAACTCCGGGCATGTGAGCCATCTTGTAGGTCTCATTGCTATACCTCGGAGTACCCAGATATTTTTCCACATCAGCTACCGACAGTGAAGACTTTAGTCTGCCCTTGTCGATAAACTCCTTTGCCAGCTTTCGCATGACAGATGCCAGCATACGATTCAATTCCCGCACGCCACTTTCACGCGTATAGTCCTGGATAATCTTTTCAATCACTTTGTCCCCAATCTTAAATGACTGTTTCTCCAGTCCATGCGCTGCTTTCTGCCTGGGTATCAGATGACGTTTGGCTATCTGTATTTTTTCTTCAGTAGCATAACCGTTCAGGCTGATAATTTCCAATCGGTCGCGCAAAGCAGGCTGTATCTCCTGAAGAGAGTTGGCTGTAGTGATAAACAACACTTTGCTCAGATCATATTCTACCTCCAGATAGTTATCGTAGAACGAGTTGTTCTGCTCAGGGTCCAATACTTCCAGCAATGCCGAAGAAGGATCTCCTCTAAAATCAGAACCCACCTTGTCTATCTCATCAAGAATAATGACCGGATTTGAGGAACCTGCCTTGCGAATAGACTGTATAATCCTGCCAGGCATTGCCCCGATATACGTTTTTCTATGACCGCGTATCTCACTTTCATCGTGCAATCCTCCCAGGCTTACCCGCACATATTTTCTTCCGATTGCATTTGCAATGCTCTTCCCTAGCGATGTTTTACCAATTCCCGGAGGGCCTACGAAGCAAAGGATCGGGCTTTTCATATCCCCCTTTAGCTTCAATACTGCCAGATATTCCAGCAAACGCTCTTTAATCTTATCCATGCCGTAATGGTCATGATCCAATATTTGCTTTGCTTTCTTCAGATCATACTCATCTTTTGTCACATCGTCCCAGGGCAGATCGAGCATCAGGTCGAGGTGATTATATATCAGCGAATAGTCGGGTGTGGATGGGTGCATTCTTTCCAACTTCTCTACACCTTTCTCAAAAGAATCCTTAGCGGCCTTCGGCCACTTTTTAGCCTCTGCACGCTTTTGCAGTTCCTTTACCTCTTCCAGATTTTCACCTCCCAATTCTTCACGGATAGCTTTAAGTTGTTGTTGCAGAAAATAGTCTTTTTGCTGCTTGTCCAGTTCGGCTCTGGTCTTGGTAGTCACTTTATTTTTCAGCTCTGCATACTGCAGCTCAGTCTGCAACAGATTGAGCAATAATTCAGCCCGCTGCCTCGGGTCGTCGATCTCTAATAATTTTTGCTTATCAGTAATAGAACTGTTGAAATTGCTACTTATGAAGTGTATCAGAAAAGATGGATTCTCAATATTCTTGAGAATAATATTGGCTTCCGACGGCACATTGGGAGATAAGCGGATAATCTCATCTGCAAGATCTTTAATTGAAGCCACCATTGCCCCAAAAGATTCATCATTCTGATATTCATCGTCGGGGAGCACTTTCACCTTTGCTCTGAAATAGGGATCTTCACTCACGATTGCGCCCATCTCAAATCGTGTCTTCCCCTGCATGATTACTGTCAGGCCACCGTCCGGCATCCTGATGGTTTTGATGATCCTTGCAACTGATCCCACTTTTGCCAGATCATCAGCCTTGGGCTCCTCCACATTACTATCTGTCTGAGCCACCACCC
>JACFNA010000258.1 GCA_019455085.1 Chitinophagaceae bacterium | reverse complement strand
GCGAATAACTGGGTATCCTGGGTCACAAACCCCAGCTGTTTTCTGAGTACATCCGGGTCTATATTTTCAAGGTCTGACCCGTTGTAAAGAATATTTCCTTCCTGAGGCCGATAAAGGCCAACCAGGAGCTTGACTAATGTACTTTTTCCTGAACCAGAGGGGCCGGCGAAAGCTATCGTATCCCCGGATTTTGCATTGAAACTAAAATGTGATACGGCAGGATGGTCAGCAGTCTTATGCTGAAAGCTGACATTTCTGAATTCCAGGGAATTGATACTGCCGAGGGGAACCGGATTCAAAGGTCTGGGCTCAGGTTCCTTCTTCATTAGTTCCTTAAAATTATTGAGCGATGCCTCTGCTTCCCTGTAATATATAATAATATTCCCCACCTCCTGTAAAGGGCCGAAAATAAAAAAGGAGTAGAACGTGAGTGTCATCAACTGCCCGGGTGTAATCGTATGTTCATATATAAGCCACAAGAGTATAAATAGAATCACCTGCCGCAGAAAGTTTACAAATGTACCCTGAATAAAACTTAGTGTACGGATACTCTTTACCTTCTGGAGTTCTAACCCCAAAATCTTATAGGTATTCCTGTTTAGCCTGAGTATTTCCTGATTGGTCAATCCCAGACTTTTTACCAGCTCGATATTTCTGAGCGATTCGGTGGTGGCACCCGCCAGATCATTCGTCTGCCCTACAATTCTCTTCTGTATCTTCTTGATCTTCCTACTCAGTACGCTTGTCAGCAATGAAAGGAACGCAATTCCTGCTACATACACAGGCATTATAGACCAATGTAACGAGAAGGAATACACGGCAACAAACACTATGCCTACAAATATTCCAAAAAGTATATTATTAAATGAGGTAATGAATTTTTCAGTATCGCTTCTTACTTTACTCAGGATTGAAAGTGTCTCTCCACTCCGCTGGTCTTCAAAATCCCAATATGGCAGCTTCAGGCTATGACGAAGGCCGTCAGTAAAAATCCGGGCGCCAAATTTTTGGACAACCACATTTCCAAAATAATCCTGAAAAGCCTTGGCAATCCTGGACACCATAGCCACCCCTATGAGCAGGCCAAGGTATCCTGCTACACCCCAGAGAAACTCACCCCGTGCAAGTTCAATAGTATCGCGGTTCGTCACATACTTATCGAACATCTTACCAAAGATCAAAGGATCCAGTAGTGAAAACACCTGATTAATTGCTGCCATCAGCAACGTCAGCGCCATCAGCCACTTGTATGGTTTTAAATACGCCAGCAGTAATTTCATGGCGCAAAATTAGCTTTAAGAATCAAGGTGAATACCTAAAGTTTTGAAATAAAACGAGGCAGCAGTTCATCCCTAAACGGAGCGGCTCAGGAACCTAATACGTAATTCCCTTTGGGGTCGGTGAGTATCACCGGCAACCTGTGTGTATTCTGAAATTCGTTGAATGCTTTTTCCAACTGAGCAGAAAACTTTATCATTTCAGGATTGTCTTTATAAAGCTGTTTCAGGAAATCCACAGATTTTTTATTATCAAACCTGATGGGAAAAACATGTACCGGCACGAAGTCCTGCCCCTCTTCACGTGCATAAGAAGCCAATACATACAGCTCTTCGATTTCAGCATCAGTTACCGGAATGCACCCTACCGACACACAACTGCCATGAATATAAATGCCGGCTCCCGGTCTTTGTGCATCACTCAGAATTTTGTCGGAGGTATTAGGATAGTTCAGCCCAAGGGCCAGATGATAAAGGCTTCTGGGATTTAGCTCATTGATATAATAGAATCCTTCGGGCACCTGAAAGTCTCCTTCCATTCGCTTGGGCCCCATTGTGCCACTTGCCATACACACCCGATATGTTTTAAAAAGCCGGAAATCCTCCTTCAAATCATTCTTAACCCACACTTCCAGTTGCGCATCAAATTTAAAGCTCCTGATATACATATACTTAGCCGGCCACACCAAATGCTTCTCACTGAACTCCTTTTTTAATAGGGCCTCTTTAGTCTCAAATGCAGTACTTACCCTGTCTGTGGCACGCTGAATACGGGATGCTGCATATTGGCTAAAGCCATATTGAAAAGTGCACAGCAGCAAGAAAAGAAGTATGAATTTTGAAGTCTTCGTGGTTTTCATAATAGAAAAGGGGTGTGTAAATTTAGCTTTTTCTTCATCCAAAAACAATAACAGATTCTTAAATTATAAGAGCGTTTCTTGAACCGCCGGAAAGGAAACGCATTTCACGGGAAGGAAAATTACATCCGGATCTCAGGATTTTTACCGAAAAACTCATTTTTCGTCATAATCGCACCTGTTTTGAACAGAAAATTGAACCTTTCTTTATAATAGTTCCTCAAAAATGCCGTTAATACTTTGTCCGCAACAGCAGAAAAACTAATTTTATTCTTTGTGCCCCATCGAAATTGCTCAGGAGAGCTCATTAATGATCAATAAAAACAAAATCCGCCTCCTCCATGTCAACAATTGAAACTATTGTCATTATACTTTTACTGGTATTAATTCTCTGCTTTGCCTGGGCTTTGACAGAAATCAATTCTCTTAAAAAGTTAATGAAGGAAAAGCCCCGGGCTTCAGACTCAGATACACTCAAGTTAAGGCTTCAGGCTTATGAAAGGCTTTCAGTTCTCACCGAGAGAATATCGTTTCAAAACCTGGTTACCCGGATACCGAATGCGGGATTATCGTCGCGCGAAATGCAGGGTGCACTTATTGAAAATATTAAACAGGAATATGAGTACAATGTCAGCCAGCAGATATATGTATTGCCCGATATCTGGAAAGCTGTAAACAATCTAAAAGAGCAAAATATTTACATAATCAACCAACTGGCCTCCTCTCTTCCGCCGCATGCCTCTGCAATGGATCTTAGCAAACAGATAGTGGACTTTACGATCAGAAACCCGAAGGCTACTTTGTCGAATCTGGTTCACGATGCCATCAACTACGAGGCCCAGAAATTAATGTAGAAGGCTTACCTTTCGGTCATGAAAAAAGCCATTTCAGATTCCGGAATTGAAATAAAGCCTGTATATAATAAAGAAGATATCCCATCTCAACTTTCTGATTCCCCTCCGGGGGCGTTTCCTTATACCCGGGGCATCCAGCCGGATATGTACAGAGGCAGGCTATGGACTATGCGGCAATATGCCGGCTTTAGTACAGCAGAAGAGAGCAACAAAAGATATCAATACCTGCTATCACAGGGGGTAAGCGGCCTGAGTGTAGCGTTTGATCTCCCCACACAGATCGGGTACGACAGCGACCACTTTATGGCCGAAGGCGAAGTAGGTAAAGTGGGGGTAGCTATTGATTCTCTGGAAGACATGGAAGCACTCTTCAACCAGATCAGACTGGAAGACGTATCCACCAGTATGACCATCAACAGCACCGCATTTATTCTGCTTGCTATGTATGTAGCACTAGCCAAAAAACAAGGTGCCGACCTGAAGAAAATACGTGGTACCATTCAAAATGATATTCTGAAAGAATATGCTGCCAGAGGCACTTATATTTATCCGCCACAACCCTCCATGCGCATCATCACAGATATCTTTGAATGGTGCAGCAGGGAATTG
>JACFNA010000257.1 GCA_019455085.1 Chitinophagaceae bacterium | reverse complement strand
CAAAGAAAAACTAGTCCGCGAATACCCGGAAGTCTTTTATCCGGCTGCATAAATTAAAGATGGATGCATTACGGCACAATAACTGTCCTCACTCCTGCATCAAATTTCTCAAGTGCGTCAAGTGTGTCATTAATCGCCTGTGCATCGAGTGGAATGGTGCGACTGACTATATGGGAGGTATCCAGCATCTTCTTTGAGGCAAATTCCACCAGACGGGGCAATTCCTGCAACAGATGGTCGTTAGAACCTATCAGTTCCACCTCGTTACCCAGAATCTCACTGTAGGTATGCACAGCCAAATCTTTATTGGAAAGCCCTACTAATACCACCCTTCCCATTGGGCCGGCTGATTGTAATGCCTGCTTCTGTGTCTCGATAAGGCCAATCATTTCAATAGCCACATCTACCCCTCTGCCACCGGTTTGCTTACGTATTTCTTCCACTACATTCACTTCTTTTCCATTCAGCGGCACAGCTCCATATTTTGAGGCAAGTTTCAGCTTTTCCTCATTGATATCAATTGCAAAAACAGTGGTTGCACCGAAAGCTTTTGCCAACTGAACCGCCGACTGGCCAAGGCCTCCCACTCCAAACACGGCTACCTTATCGCCGGGCTTTATCCTTCCTTTCAGAAGAGAATGAAATGCGGTAGCTGAGGCACACATGAGTGTTGCCCCCTGTTCAAACGGAATCTCATCAGGCAGATGAATAGCGTTTCTCCCCGGTATTGCTATGTATTCTGCATAGCCTCCGTCAGCATGATGTCCAATCATTTTGCCCTTGGGGCAGAATTGTTCATTACCAGTAGTGCAGTAGTAGCAATCTCCACAGGTAATCAGATAGTGCAGACATACACGGTCGCCTGGCTTCACATTATCCACCTCTTTTCCTATTTTCTCAACCACCCCAGCCACCTCGTGGCCTAACGTAATAGGAGTGAAACTTACAGGAGAAATGCCTGCCCTGTAATGCGCATCGGAATGGCAGATACCTGCCGCTTTCACACGTACCAGAATATCACGGTCTCCAATTTCAGGTATCGGTATCTCCTGCAATTCAAGAGGTTTATTTACCCCTGTCATCCTTACTGCTTTCATTATTCTTTTCTTTTTGTGCCGCGAAGATACGCCTCAATTTGCAGCACTGTTTTCGAAAAGTGGTATTTGAGCAGCGATGACAAACAGCCCAGAAAACAACAGCACTGTAAAATGAATCAAAGGAAAATTTCGAATAAAAAAGGGAGCACGCCGGCTCCCCGCTATTGATTTTAAGGTTTATTACTTTATGAAAATATCTCTTGGGCTCTTCAATCCGGAAAGGAAATTTTCTACATTGGTACCATCCAGATTAGCACGTTTGATTATGCCTTTATCTCTGTCGGACCAGTAAAATTTATTTTCCGCGTAATCCATCGCCATCCCATGTATTCTGGTGCTTGGTGCATCTGCAAACTTCTCTACTCCGGAACCATCGAGGTTGGCCCTCATCACTGCTTTAGCATTACGGTCATCATAATAAAGTTTGTCGTGAATCTTATCTACAAAAATGCTGTATCCATACGCGCCTGAAATTATCTTCACAACCCCGGTGCCATTGGCTCCTGCCGCATACAGGTCTTCATTATTCACTTCGTAGAAGTAAATAATATTATTCTTACTGTCAAAAGCAATTCCACGCATCATCCCATCAGCAATATGAATAAACTGTCTTTCCAGGTTACCTCCATCCAGATCCGCACGCGAAATATTTCCGTCATCATCGGCCCAGTAAATTTTTCCGCCTGCCAGATTAATGGCAATAGAGTACGGATCTACTATTCCGTTTACCAATTGTTCCATTCCGGTGCCATCCATATTCATCCTCCAGATTTTACCATCATCAACTACTTCAAAATCCGAGAAATAAATCTTCCCATTGACAGAATCATAAGCCAGTCCCACACCTCCTTTTCCGGCAATATCTGCAATCAATTCGGGGGTAGAACCAGGAGCAAGCGACACCTTCCGGATCGCGTTTTGGCCTAATTCAATATAATACAAATCTTTTATCGTTGGAGGCGGCGGAGTAGTATCCTTGATGGTCACATCAATCGAATAATTCCCCGTTCCGCCCGGGCCTACAGCCCTAAGGGCAATGGTAAATATGCCCGGAGCATGATACACCTTTGCAGGATTCTTGTCTGTCGACGTAGTGCCATCTCCAAAATTCCACAAATAGGAATCGGCACTCTCTGACAGGTTATTAAAGTGCAGCTCTTCACCCACATCGTATGCAGTACTGTCAAGTGTGAAGTAGCTCTTCACCGTATCAGGCAGGTCGTCAAAATTGTAGCTTGTCTTCTCACAACCTGCCATAAGGAAGAATGCTCCCAATAAAAACGGAATAAATCTTTTTGTTATCAACATCTTCTGAAGTTTTAAAGTTTTTAACGAACGAGTCTTTTCTGTTATAAGGTTTTGTTTTATTTCAATTTAAATGTATCTCCTGCCGAATAGAGCGCAAGCCTCGCATTCTGAAAGGCAACCTTGGCTCCATTGAACACTTTTACCTTCCGGGGATGCGACACTACTACCACCTGACTCTCACCTACCACACGTACACGCTTACCCTTTACGATCACTGCTGTGCTCTCATCAACCCCTATCACCATCTTATCAGGATGATCTCCCAATACACTCAGCAGCCTGTTGTATCTGCTCCTCTTTACAAAATGCTGATCTATAATCGCCTTGCTCACAAAGCCCATTCCTTCTGAGGTGATCACATTGCCTTTCCTAATCTCCCTGAAGTTATTGTTATCCTTCTTATCGCGCTCTTCACCTGTAATCATAATCTGAGACATCACCGCTGCCCCTGCACTGGTTCCGGCTACAGTAGCCCCCTTGTTGAATGCTGTGTGCATTGCTTCGTACAAAGGAGTACCCCGTACCACGTCCATAAATCTGTTTTGGTCGCCACCTACAATATAAATCAGCCGGGCATTTGCTACAGAGTCGATCCAGGCTTTCTTATCCTTTGCTTCCTGCTGTGTAAAATGAAATTTCGTTACCACATTCTTACAAAGTGTGCCCAGTTGTTTACTTACCGCCTCATAAGATTCATCAGGCACCCCACTTGCCATTGTCAATACCACTATATAGTCATTCCCTGCAAGTGAAGCCGTATTCACAAGTTCCTGCATCAGTGCCGCCGACCTTTCACCCCCGCCGATGATAAACAGACTTCCACTTCCCTTCTGTGCACCGGCTATTGTAGTGACCAGAAGCAAACTGATTGTGAATGCAATATTTATGATTCTTCTGTACCTCATCATTCCTTATATATAGATATCGACACTTTACCATTCTCATCTATCATTCCTCTGTACATCCCTGGCGTATTAAACTCCATCGCCACATTTCCAGCCTTGTCCAAAGCAATGATCCCGCCATTGCCTCCCATCTTCCCTATTTCATCAATTACCTGCTTTGCTGCATCAGCTACTGAAAGCCCTTTCAGTTCCATTAAAGAAGATAATCGATTTGCTGCGACCTCCCTGATATAAAACTCGCCCCACCCGGTACTTGAAATACCTGCGGTAGCATTATTACAATAGGTTCCTGCACCGATAATAGGTGCATCACCCAC
>JACFNA010000256.1 GCA_019455085.1 Chitinophagaceae bacterium | reverse complement strand
ACCTGTACTACTTTTGACGTCGCTATTACAGGATGGAAAAACATGACTAATCCAAAATTCTGTATCTATCGCAATGGAAGGGGAATGCCATTGAATTGTAATTTTACAGGAGAGTTTAAGAACCTCCCTTACGGTTATTATTGTGTTAGAATTACAGAAGACTGCTCTGACACTACTATCCAGAGGTGTTTTTTGGTAGCGCCACCACCGCCGGTATTTCCGGACATAATAGTGCCCTCGTATGTGAACTGTGACAATTTTGGGCTTGATATCGACCATGATGGTATCATCAATCCCACCTTCTGTATCTATGATTCCGACGGAAATCTGATAGAATGTAACGATACCGGAATCTTTGACAGTATTCCATTGGGAAGTTATTGCATTACCCTGAAGGATGGTTGCAGAGACACCACCGTACAAAGATGTATTACCGTAGGTCCGCCTCAGGCCGTAAATGATATGACTATCGTTCAAAGAGATAAGACCTGCTCAACTTTTACTGCATCAGTATCTACAGTTAATCTTGCAGGGGGTAACTTCTGCTTGTATAACAGCAATGGAGACCTGTTGCGTTGTGACAGTTCCGGTGTGTTTACAATGTTACCTTACGGAGATTACTGTATAAAGGCTTATCCTATTTGCCCTGATACTGTATTGACCACCTGCTTCAGTGCCTCGCCTGCGCTACCTTCAATAAGCGCTTCTGTGACTTTAAAAGACTTTAGTTGTAGCGATTTTACAGCCGCTGTGAAGGGGCAGACTAATCTTACAAGCCCTGTTTACTACCTTACTAACAGCAGTGGTGACACGCTGAGCTCTAATACTTCAGGTACGTTTACCAAACTCAGTTATGGAAGCTATTGTATCCTTGTGAAAGATGGCTGTTTTGATACGACACTCAGTGTCTGCTTTACTTCGGCGGCTCCGGTATTTAACATTACTGCGTCAGCATCAAGGTCGTGTTATTATGGGTACTCTAAATTCAATCTGAGTGCCAATTTATATCCTGTGACATTTACGATTTATTCACCTACTAACGTATGGATTTACACGAAAACGGTAACAGGACCCACAGTAGTGGACAGCATTCTGAATGTGGCGACAGGTGACCAGTATATGATAGTTGCGGAAACAAGCTGTGGTAACAAAGACACAGCCTACCTTTCTCCGGTTGTAGGTTATCTGAAACACACCCCTTCAGTTGAACAAAAATGCCCGGGAGGTGTTTGGCCGAATGGATCGGGCAATCTCCATACGGAAGTGACTACTAATACGGGCCCGGTGACTGTACGGCTTTTCAAGAAGGATGGCGTGCTCTACAGTCCTGCAAAAAATCCGGATATGGTTTCCGGTGATAAATATACTTTCTCAAGCCTTGGACCCGGTACCTATATTATCAGCTACAGGACTAACGATGGATGTAACGTACAGGAGCATGACACGGTAACCATCGCTCCGTACTCATTCCCCATGCTTACGCGCTCTACTGCATATCAATGCGATAAAGATGGATTTAGTGTGGGGGCAGTGGTAACCAATGGTGCAGGACCTTTCACTTATGAGATTATCGGAAGTATTCCTTCGACGCCATCAATTATTGCAGGGCCGCAGGCAAGCCCGATTTTTAAAATTGACAATGGCTACAGTTATCAATTAATCAGATTGAGGGCTGTAGATGCCTGTGGGAATGCGTCTTTAGGCGATGCCAGTATCCTGCCGCTTGCTGATAATTCAATTATGGTCAGTGAAAATTGTGTGGGGCAGCCTGTGACGATGCGGATAGACTCTATCCCAAACAGCGTTACCACATGGTATTTCAAGAAAAAGAAAGACACACCTGATCTTACTTTTGTTTCCTATGGGTATAAACTGGCCTTTAATCCTCTGTCTTATGCGGATACGGGGTATTATATCTGTAAGGTCAGCATTAATGATGGATGTATAGAAAGAACATACGAATACAATCTTTCAGGTGCGTGTTATACGCCTACTTCTGCACAGCAGGTAACGCTTTCCGGAAAATATGTGGATGGTAAGGTTAACCTGACCTGGGAAGTTCCTGACGCTAAGGGGATTAAAGAATACCATGTGGAACGAAGTACCGGCAACAAATACCAGATGATTGGGAAGCGTAATGTAAGGGAGTATGAATCTCCTGGCTATTATCTGTTTACAGATGCTTCACCGGCACCTGATAATCTGTATCGCCTGCGGATCATTATGGAAGATGGTAAGGTGGTATATAGCAAATCTATCAATCTGTCATTATCCGGAAGCCGTCTCGTGAGCATATATCCGAATCCTGCTGTGAATTATGTGAACATAGAACTGAAATCCTCACACGCAAGACAACAATGGCAGATAGAATTATTAAGCCTTGTAAATCAAAGGGTGATTTTAAGAGAAAAAGCTACTGGCAATAGATATACATTGCATAAGCCATCGTCCTTGTCGCCGGGGATGTATATTCTGCGGGTGACAGATGTAGAAAATGGAACCAGCTATAATTACAAAGTAGTCTTTAACAGGGAATAGGCTGTAATATATTTCCGATTGTCTGCGTGGGTGAAGTTGTGAGTACGATTCGCTGTTAATTCATCATCAGCACATTCACGCCTCTTTGCAGGATATGAAAGGCTATTTCTGCCATCTGGTTTTCTGTGTCGAGAGTAGGATTCACTTCCGTAATTTCGAAACAGCAGACCTTTCGGTTTTGCATTAGCTTGCTCACCAGATCGTCTGCCTCTCTTTCTTTCAGTCCGTTGCCTACGGGGGTTCCTGTACCTCTGCTGATTGAGGGGTCCAGGCTATCCACATCAAAGCTCACATAAATATGTGTGCACTCATTCAGAAATTTCAGCGTACTGCGCACTACACTTTCAACCCCTTTTCTTCTCACTTCACTGGTGGTGATCACTTTCATGCCATACTTGTCGATAAGTGCTTTTTCTTCTTTCTCAAAATCACGAAGTGAGATGAATACAATATTCTCTCCCAGCACTTTTGGCGTTGTCTTGCCCCAACTTTTCAGTTCTTCCCATTGTTTTGCGGTCTTTTCGTCGAGTTCATGCACTTTTGATCTCGAGTTGTTTTCACCAATGCTTGCAGCCAGCGGCATTCCGTGCACATTCCCTGAGGGAGTGGTGTAGGGGGTATGAAGGTCTGCATGTGCGTCTATCCATATCACACCCAGCTTGCTGTCTGGCAAAGCTGCTTTTATTCCCGCGATGGTGCCGACAGCATTACTGTGGTCGCCACTAATTACTATAGGAAAAAAGTTATTCTGAATGCTGTCTGTAACTGCTGATGAAATCCGTTTTGTCATAGTCAACACACCCTGAAGCCTTTTCGCATAGGGAGAGTGTATCGGTTCGAATAGCATCTGATTTTCAGTTTGTACTTTTTCTGACGGAAAATGAATGAAGAAGTTACTCATGAAATCCAGTGCTGCTATTTTAATAGCTTCCACGCCAAGGCTGGCGCCACGGGTTCCGGCCCCTATTTCACTGGGCACTTCAATTAGTTTAATATTTTTCATAAAAGAATCTTTCGCCTTTGCGGGCACTTATTATAACCTAATATCCCGAAAAGCAGTTTTTCGGGTAATGCCCCATAGAAAATACAGTTGATAACCTGTTTTGTATTTCAATTGCAACGGAT
>JACFNA010000255.1 GCA_019455085.1 Chitinophagaceae bacterium | reverse complement strand
ATGGGATGGGATCAGGCAAGATTATTTCCTTCATGGGATGCCTATAAGTGGGGAATGCTGGATTGGGATAATACTATCAATTCGCTGGCAGCAGGTGTGAAATGCGCAAACAAAGTGAATACGGTAAGTGCAGGCTATCTGGATGAATTGCGTTACAATGCTAATGGTTTAGAATTTCTGTTTGAATATGAAAGAGGGAAATGCTTTGGCATCCTTAATGGAATCGATACTGAAGTATGGAATCCTGAAACAGATTCTTATCTGGAGCATCACTACGGTGCCAGGACTTTTGAGGAGGGGAAGGCCGAAAACAAAAAAGCACTCTGTAAAGAATTTAACCTGGATCCCGAAAAGCCGTTGTTCGTTTTTATTGGCAGGATGGTAGGTGAGAAGGCTGCGGATCTGTTGCCACAGGCAATTTCTGATAGTATTTATTATCTCAATGGCCGGATGAACTTTTTGGTATTGGGCAGTGGTCAGCATTGGGTAGAGCAGCAGTTAGAAAGCATGAAAGGACATTTCTTCGGGTATTATAATTCACAAATAGGGTATAATGAAGGATTGAGCCATCGGATGTATGCCGGGGCCGATTTTTTACTGATGCCCAGCAGGGTGGAGCCATGCGGCCTGAATCAGATGTATGCGCTACGATATGGCACAGTACCCCTGGTAAGAAGAACAGGAGGGCTTAATGACACTGTAGTGGACTATGGTGATAAAGGAGGCTTCGGAGTTTGTTTTCATGAAGCTACTGTAGGTGAAATCACCCATGCGGTGTACAGAGCCCTGGCCTTATATGATGATAAAGAAAAGATGCAACGCATAGTGAACAAGATTATGCAGATAGATCATAGTTGGGAGCGAAGTGCGCAGATTTATATAAATTTATACAGGTCTTAATCCCCGACTGTGAGACTTTATGATTACTAACTGAATAATGACAAAAACATAATACTATATGTGGATTAGCAAATCACTTATCGCAGTAATACTTGGTGGAGGAGCAGGTACAAGGCTTTATCCTCTTACAGCAAGCCGTAGCAAACCAGCCGTGCCTTTGGCTGGGAAATACAGATTAGTGGATATCCCGATATCCAATTGTATTAACAGTAATATCAATCGGATTTTTGTGTTAACCCAGTTTAATTCTGCTTCCCTGAATAAGCACATTAAGAACACCTATCAGTTCAGCGCATTCAGCAGTGGGTTTACGGATATTCTGGCAGCAGAGCAAACTCCAGACAATCCGCAATGGTTTCAGGGGACTGCAGATGCAGTGAGGCAATCGCTTCGTCATCTTTCAAGTTTTCAGTACGATCATGTGTTGATCTTATCAGGCGACCAGTTGTATCAGATGGATTTCGGCAACATGTTCAGAACGCATGAGATGGAAGGTGCTGACATCACCATAGCAACCATTCCTGTAACGGCAAAAGAGGCTACAGAGTTCGGTATTCTGAAGGCCGACGAAAAACATCGGATTGTATCATTCATTGAAAAGCCCGCTGCTGAGTTGTTGCCCAACTGGCTGAGTGATACAGGTGATGCTATGAAGAGCGCAGGCCGGAACTATCTGGCAAGTATGGGGATTTACATCTTCAAGAAGCAGGTACTTATTGACCTTCTTTATAGCGAACACGCGGAAGCGAAGGATTTCGGTAAAGAGATTATCCCGGGATGTATCGACAGATATAAAGTATCCAGCTATCAATACGGAGGATACTGGACGGATATTGGTAATATCTCTTCATTCTTTGAGGCAAACCTGGCACTTACCAGGGAACTTCCTCCCTTTAATTTATTTGACAATGACAATAAGGTATTTTCACGCGCGCGTATGCTGCCTCCGGCGAAGATTAGTACTACCACCATTTCGAATGCAATCATCAGCGAAGGGTGTATCATCAACGCCCAATTAATTGAAAATAGTGTGATAGGAATCAGAACGCGGATAGGGAGTGGTACCCAAATTTCCAAGTGTTATGTAATGGGATCTGATTATTACGAGACCCTTGAAGATATGAAGTATGCAATGGAAAGAGGGGTGCCTCAATTAGGAATAGGAATAAACTGTGTGATTCAGAATGCGATTCTTGACAAAGACTGCCGCATAGGCGATAATGTGAAGATCAGAGGAGGAGATCATCTCCCGGATTCTGACCATGAGCTATATACGGTAAAGGATGGAATTGTGGTTGTGAAGAAAGCGGCTGTGCTTCCTGACAATTATGAGATAGGATAGTCTAAAGGTTCCCGTATGGAGCGATAGCGCCACTCCATTTTTCTTAATACTTTTCCTTGTACTTATTTAAAACGTGCATTTCAGAAAATAATATTTGAGTATATTGTGTAACAATTACACAATTCAATCTTTCTAATAACTATGCCGAAATCCAACCACCTCTCCATGGCTCAGATTATAAATATGAGCTTTGGCTTTTTCGGAATTCAGTTTGGCTTTGCGCTACAGACAGCAAATGTCTCCCGGATTTTTCAGACACTTGGAGCAGAGATAGACAAGATTGGTTATTTGTGGGCAGCAGCCCCGATTACCGGTTTGCTGGTGCAGCCTATTATCGGATATTTTAGCGATCGCACCTGGCATAAGAGATGGGGCAGAAGAAGGCCCTATTTTTTCCTTGGTGCTGTGTTTGCATCCATTGCATTGTTCCTTATGCCACAATCTACGACGTTATGGATGGCGGCGCTCCTGCTCTGGGTGATGGATGCGACCATCAATGTTTCTATGGAACCTTTTCGCGCATTTGTGGGGGATAAGTTGCCTCCCACACAACGCACTTTAGGTTTTGCGACACAAACATTTTTCATTGGTCTTGGAGCAGTAATTGCTTCACTGCTTCCCTGGATTCTTACCGACTTTTTTGGGGTGAGCAATGAGGCTCCTGAACATGTCATTCCTGATTCGGTGAAGTATTCGTTCATTGCGGGGGCAGTTGTTTTTTTCCTTTCGGTGTTGTGGACAGTGATTAGTTCTGATGAATATCCTCCGGAAGATTTGGAAAAATGGAAAGCCGAAAAGGAACGCACAAAGGGTTTTTGGAAAGGTATAAAGGAGATTGCCAATGGCATTCTTGAGATGCCGGTCACCATGAAGCAGTTAGCCGTAGTGCAGTTCTTCACCTGGGTAGGTTTCTTTTGTATGTGGGTTTACACTACTCCTGCCATTGCTGAGAATGTGTATGGTACAATAGATGCGCAGTCAAAGGAGTTTCAGGATGCAGGTAATTGGGTAGGGTCGATGTTTGCAGTGTATAACGGTGTTTCATTCCTCGCTGCGTTTCTACTTCCTGGAATAGCCAATAAGTTTAGTCGTACAGGTACTCATCTTGCTTGTCTGGCGCTGGGCGGCCTGGGACTAATTTCTATGTACTTTATTACTGATAAGTATATGTTGCTGGTTCCAATGATTTTGGTCGGACTGGCATGGGCATCTACGCTTACCATCCCCTATGCAATCCTTGCAGGATCCTTGCCGGCTGAGAAAATGGGTTTTTATATGGGTGTATTTAATTTCTTCATTGTAATTCCACAAATAGTGATGACTTTCCTTTCCGGCCCGGTGCTGAAATTATTTTTTCATAACCAGGCAGTTTATATTCTGGTATTGGGAGGTATATCTTTGATAATTGGTGGCCTCTGCAATTTTAGAGTGGATGATAAGGAGTATAAAATGAAGATCAGACAAT
>JACFNA010000012.1:18038-34336 GCA_019455085.1 Chitinophagaceae bacterium | reverse complement strand
TGGCTCAAATCGTTCATACTGTTGCTGAGAGTATGGGGCTTACAGTGCAGGGACAGATTGAGAACATCAAAATCAAAAGACGGGTTCAAAATGCAAAGACAGATTTGGACTTTCTGAAATCACTGAGCTCGGAATATGGTTATATTTTCAATGTTAGAGGATCCACTTTAATTTTTATAAAAGCAACTGATCTGGAGAAAGGAAATACTGTGATTACATTAGAAAGAAAGGATTTGATTAATTTCAGCTTTCGGGATAAGAATACGAAGACATTTAAATCTGCAAGAATCAAATTTCATGATCCGGAGACAGGAAAGACTGTAACTCATACGGAAGGAAACGGTAATTCCGATTCTGATGATACTTTAGAGATAAAAAAATCCGTTCAAAGTTCAGCGCAGGCAAAAGCAGTTTCAAGAGCTGCACTTCACAAAGCGAATAAAAAACAAAAGACCGGTAGTATCACAGTCAAAGGAAGTCCATATATCTGCGCCGGGAATAAAATTAAAATCACTCAGATGGGAAAACTGTCGGGTGATTACATGATCAATCAGGCGAATCACACTTTAACGAACGACGGCGGATGGACTGCCGATGCTGAAATATATAAATTATGATCAAATTTGGATACATCACTGAAGTGAATATGGATGTTGGTACTGTCAGGGTGAGATTCACTGAAGATGACATTGTAAGCAATCCCCTCCCTGTTTCATGTGCCGCAACTAAAGAAGATAAATATTCATTCCCATTTGCGATTAATGAGCATGTTTGCTGCCTGATGGATGATCAGTGTGAATTCGGTGTCGTAATCGGTGCTATATATTCAACTGAAGACAAGCCGCCGGCAGGCGCTAACAAGAACAAAATAATAATCAATATTGGAAATGCAACCGTAAAACTTGATATAGACAGGAGTTCGGGAAATATAAAAATCGAAACTCCGGGGAATATTACTGTTGTATCTTCAATGATGAAACTTGACGCCCCCGAGGTTTTGGTGACCGGAAACATTAACATCGATGGTGCTGTAACTGCAGTCGGAGAAATAAAATCGGGAGTGATCGAATTGACTAAACACAAACACATTAGTTCTTCGCCGGGAAATCCGACATCTGCGCCTACACCTTAGTCGCAAAGAAAACGCAAGTTTAAACGCTGCTTAAAAACTTAGTTTTGTGATATGAGCGGCGTCGGTTTACTTACAAAAGATTGGCAGATCAGTTTAGAGGATGTTGGTCTTCTGAAGGTTGGTCTTGATGACATTAGGCAATGCATCAAAATCATTCTCTTCACCAGAAAAGGAGAAGACCCTTTGCGTCCTCATTTTGGTTGCGGTATTTCAGATTGGCTGGATTTTCCTGTAAATATGGCCATACCGCACATGAAAAAAGAAATACTCGCCGCTCTCCGGAGATACGAAAAAAGAATCCGGGTCCGAAAAATAACACACGAAATAAAAGGCAGCAATGTTTTCTTCTTTATCACTTATTCTGTTGATGACAGGATAGATGAATTTTCGATCGATATAAAGTCATACAGGGAAGAACAGGGGAGTTCAGGCAACATTTTGTCAGCCATATATATTCCGGACGCTTTCAGATATTATTTCTTTCTTGAAGCAAACGGTGCCTCTACACCCATTGAGCCTCCGGCAGCAGGATTCACCAGCATTCAGGATGCGATGACATGGGTGAATTCAAATTGGTACCTGTATGGCAAATGGTTCCACATTCCGCATCAGTCAAAAGTGATGCTGTTTGCCGATAATCCAGATTATCATGTAAACACTTTCCAAATTGAAAGCAGTGACAATATCCTTTCCGCCGTAATACCGATTCTTAATCCGGGCGAATTCTACATAATTCTGTTCAGTTATAACGGTAATCTGATTGAACCTCAAAATGGGAGTGATGTAATCACTGCAGAAGATATCCTTCAATTTGTTAGCAGCAACTACGGTAATTACGGACAGTGGTCAGTCGAGCCGGGTGAATTGACATTAAAAGGATCTGTTGATTTGACTGATTATAATTTAGAAATTTTAACATCTGACGGAACCGGCGCATTCAGTGATGGTTTCAACATCGGATTTGATATATAGTAATGGACAAACCTACCTTTTTAAATATAGACCCCGAAGCAATAAAAGCTGAGTTAAAACAGGACTTCGAGAATATGACAGGGCGTATTTTATACCCCGGCCAGGTTGAACAGCTGTTGATTAATGCTTTTGCTTATCGTGAATATCTGATTCGATCTCAGATCCAGGAATCAGCCACGATGAATTTGGTTGAATTCAGCAGGGCGCCCTTTCTTGATCATCTGGGAATGCTGGTTGGGGTAAGGCGATTGATTGACTCAAAAGCCTCGGCTGTCTTTCAGATGGATTTTGAGACGCCACATGAAGTACTCAGCATGCCGAAAGGTATGAGAATTCAGTCGGATGACGGATTGGCTGTATTTGCGCTCGATGAAGATACGCTGATTGAGGAAGATGCTGTTACATTAAACGCGTCTTTTACCTGCCTGTCTCCAGGTGCTGTAGGGAATGGATATCAGCCGGGCGAGATTATTGCAATTTTAGACCCTCAGCCATATTTGTATCAGGCTTTCAACATTGAAACAAGTGTCGGCGGCGCGGACAAAGAAACGGATGATGAACTTAGAGAAAGAATCAAACTTGCACCGCAATCATTTAGTAATGCCGGCAGCAAAGGCGCTTACAATTATTTTGCAAGATCGGCCAATCCAGCAATCATAGATGTCAGTGTTACATCGCCAGTGCCCGGACAGGTAAACATATATCCTTTGCTGAAAAATGGTGAAATTCCAAATCAGGCGGTATTGGATGAAGTGGATGCAATGTGCAATTCCGACAAAATAAGACCGCTTACAGACACGGTGTTTGTGATTGCTCCAACTCCTATTAACTATAATATAGAAGTTGAGCTGACGCTTGTAACCGGATCTTCTCCTGATGGAATCATCAGTTTGGTAAGAGATAATCTGACCGCCTATGCCGAAAGTCGAAAGAATCAAATTGGACTCGATGTTGTCCAGGAAAAAATAATTTCTGAATGTATGAAGGTTCAGGGGGTCTATAGCGTGACAATCGTAGATCCAGAAACTACCGTCATAGGTGAAGACTCTGTTGCAATTTGTGGAACCATAGATGTATCTGTAACCGGTTATCAGGATGAATAGCATTATTCCACATAGCATTCAAAAGCCTCATGTCATCGCCTTTGATCTGCTGATGGAGAAAAGGATGAATGAGCTTCAGCTTGATGCGCTTCTTGTGTATATCATCAATACAATTGACAGGAGCGCACTTTATTGGCTTGCCGATCAGTTTGATTTGTTGGGGTATAACGGATGGAAGCTCGCAGATACTGATGAGAAGAAAAGAAGTTTGATAAAAAAGGGTATTGAGCTGCACCGGTACAAAGGTACCGTGTGGGCGATTCGTGAAGCGCTCAGAACAGTGGGTTATCCGAACGCCACTATACAAGAACATATAACTCACTGGGCTGGGTTCACGATACAATTAAATGTAGGCGATATGCCGATTGACAGTGATCAGATTGCAGAAGCGCTGGAAATGGTCAAGGCTTATAAAAATGTAAGATCCCATTTGAAGGGTTTTGAATTTAAAATACTGATAGATGACGTGCTGATCATTACGGATGACAGTCACGAGGCTCCTCAGACGGTTGATAACGACACCGTTTTTACCGGCGGAGATTTCCGGTACAATGGTGAATATAATTACAATGGTGAAAAAAATCACAGCAGTGATACAGACGTACTTGAATTGACAATTAATTAAAGAAATTATGACTTATGAAAAATTAACAGCTGCCGGATCTGTTCAGATCAATGTGATTGATGCTAAGACCGGGCAGATACTGCAAGTAGAAACGGATAAGAACCTGGTTGTAAATCTCGGTCGTGAAAATGTCGCAAAGCTGATCGGCGGAGATCCTCTCGGTGCAGCTGTGACAAAAGTTGCTTTTGGGGACAACGGCACACCGCCGAACCTTGAAGACACAGCGATTACCAATCCTTTTACAAAAGCGATTGATTCGGTAGTA
Organism: Chitinophagaceae bacterium; assembly: GCA_019455085.1. Classification (GTDB taxonomy): domain Bacteria; phylum Bacteroidota; class Bacteroidia; order Chitinophagales; family Chitinophagaceae; genus Ginsengibacter. Next base: position 30,239 of record JACFNA010000012.1, on the reverse strand, counting down.
TATCCGGCACCCAATAAAGTGCAATTTTCATTTTCGCTTGGAGAATCAGAAGCGAACGGTTTGAACATATACGAATTGGGATTGATCACTTCTGAGAATACGCTCTTTTCGCGAAAAACGAGAGCATTGATCGCGAAAGATTCGTCTGTGATAATAACAGGAATTTGGACAATAACAATTAATTAATCACCATGGCAGATATCAACGAAAGTAATCAGTGGGAAGAAGGAATATATCTGATTGAAGAATCTGATGTTGTCAGGGGCGGTGATCCTGATGCCGGCGGAATTTCAAATGTTCAGGGCAAACAGCTTGCGAACAGAACGAGATATTTGTATGACCGTTTGGGGCGTCTGAATGATGTTCTCACCATCAATTTGACTGGTGAAGAAGCTCTGAATTATGAGCAGACAAAAAATACCCATATCAGCATCGTACCGGAAGCAAAGGGGACATCCGTATTATTGAATCCTTCATCTTTTCCCGATGGCGCACTGATTTCGATTACAATTAATTCCAGCGGCCCGCTTCTCACATCAATTAAAGAGATAGCTGTCAAAATAAAAGTATCTGCAGGGGCTGTGATTCGGAATATGAATGACTCGAGTGAAATCAATTCAACCGGCGGAGTTTATCTGTACGTCGGAGAGATGATAAAAGTTGTCAAAAAAGAGAATGTATTTTATGTTCTTGAATTCAGAGGTCAGCTTGACGAAGTTGGAGAGATTCTGCATAAAGCCAGGAAACCCGCATACGCTATTGAAGCAAAGGGGCAGCTTGTGAATCGGGCTGATTATCCGCGACTGTGGGAATGGGTGAAATTAGGCGGCGCTTTAAGCGGCAGCTCCGGTATTTACGTCTCAGATGCAGTCTGGCTGATGACAGGCGGTGAATATACAGGGATGTTTTCGTCCGGAAACGGAACCACTACTTTCAGGATGCCCGATTTAAGAGCTCAGTTTATCAGGTCTCTTGACAACGGTAGATCCATTGACACCGGCAGGATGGGGTATCAGGAAGGTTCTGCCGAAGGTGATTCGAATAAAAATCACACTCATAAAATGTATAACAAAAAAAGGAATTTCCCGAGCAGTGTTATCGGCGAAGGAACGCCAGTAACCTTACCGGCAATTGACGGGCCGGCAGTAGTTGACAACAGTCAGATAACCGGAGAATCCGGAAGCGGAGAATCGAGACCTAAAAACATTGCATTTACAGCATACATAAAATATTAAACCATGGACAGGCCAGATATAGAAAATTTTATACAAGCAGAGGTTAAGGATAATATCCAGAAAGAAATCAAACCGATAAATGTAAGAAGAGCTTTCGGTAAACTCTTGGATTGGATTGAGTTTCTGAGTTTAGGGGGTGTAGTTGTTGATCTGGAGGCTATTTTCATGAAGAAATCAGACGCTTATACAAAGGCGCAGGTTGATCTAATTGTAAGTGAAATATCCTTAACACCAGGCCCTCAAGGTCCGATAGGCTCACAAGGGGAGCCTGGACAAAATGGCGAAAATGGAGCTGACGGAAAAGACGGAGCTGACGGTGATTCACCATATATAGGCATCAATGGAAATTGGTGGGTAGGCGAAACTGATACCGGCGTTAGGGCTGTTTCGGCGTTTAAAACAATTTACGACTCTGAAATTAGTGGACTTCGTAATGGTGTGAACAACATTTTTACCGTTACAGAGCCATTCAAGACCGGAACTCTTAAAGTATATTTTAATGGCATTCTGCTGTCAAAGGGTAACAATGCTGATTTCGTTGAACATAATTCAGGAACGACAGGAAACGGCGCAGTAATTAACCGGGTTGTGACCAATAAGGATGTTCTAATTTTTGAGTATGAAGCAATTTAAATATGGCAATTACAAGGATAACATCAAACGCATCGACATTTATACAGCCGGAAGTGGGCAGTGTGGTCAACATCGTTTCAGATCCCATGCTCGACTGGCTAAGAGTGAATCAGAAAGTATATGTTGAAGGCGGCGGTGTTTATGAGGTCATAAGTGAAACGGGATTTACGTACGAATTAAAATTATTAACAGCCGTGGCGTTATCCGGTACGACTGTAATTGCAGAATTAATATATCCTGTGAACGAACAGGGATCAGGAGAAACCCTTTGGGGTGGAACAAACGGAAAAGAGTGGTGAAAAAATTAGTATTAATTAAAAATTAAAAAGAAATGGCAAAATTCACGCCCTATGCGTTAGAAGCGCTACCAAGTTCAGGAATCGATGTGAACGGCTTGTATTTCATCAAGGCTTCCGGTGATTCTAATTTCAAAATTTACATCAGAAAAAGTGACAACTCCGATTGGGTTAGTCTTGGCACTGTTGATTCGGTTGATACCGTTAACTCGTTGACAGGAAATGTCAAGATTGATTTGGATTTTACAGGTGGCAAATTAAAGATATCCGCTACCGGAACAGGCACTGCCGCATCAGTTGCAGAAATCAATCTTGATGCACGGTATAGGCAGAATGGCGCAGACATCGACTGGGATGACATTATTAATGCTCCTGATTTCGCGCTCGATTCTGCGGTGGTACATAAAACAGGCAATGAAACCATCGCCGGGACAAAGACATTTTCAAGCAATGTAGTAGTTCCGCAGACACCAAGTTCAAATACTCATGCAGCGTCAAAGAAATATGTGGATGATGCTGATGGCAATTTGCAAGATCAAATTGACGCACTCGAACTCATGGTCGATGCAGGAATGAGGGTTCCAACAGGCATTGATTGTTCATCCAATCCAAATTATCCCGCTTCGACAAAAGGAGATACTTATAAGGTTACGGTTGCCGGTAAAATCGGTGGCGCTTCAGGCCCGGTGGTTGAAATCGGAGATTTGATTGTCTGTCAGGTGACCAGTGCTGCAGGCACACATGCGGCTGTGGGATCTAATTTCTTCATTGTGCAGTCAAATATTGATCAGGCGACTGAATCGGTTCAAGGGGTTGCAAAATTAGCAACGCAGGCGCTGACAGACGCCGGGGTTGATGATCTGACTATTGTAACTCCAAAGAAATTGCAGAAGAAAATCAACGACAATAACACGACTTCACAGACTTCGAATGATAGCAGATATGTCCGTCATGACACGGCTGCACAGGGGTTGAACAGCACGCAGAAATCCAATGCCCGCACAAACATTGCTGCCGCAGATGATGCAGCCGTGGTGAAGTTAACCGGAGCTCAAACGGTGGCCGGAGTGAAGACTTTCAGTTCTATTCCCGTACTGCCTGCTTCGAATCCAATAACGGACAATCAGGCTGTAAGAAAGAAATACGTAGATGATAAAATAGCTACAGAGGTAGCCTGGGGGGGTACTAACGGAAAAGAGTGGTAATATGGCAAATCAAAAATTCACACCTTACGCAACTACTTCTTTGCCATTAGCAATTAACAGAGATCCTTTTGGCATCTACTTGATCAGAACCGCCGATGGATTTAAGTTATACGCAATAGCTGATACTCCGTCAAAAGAAGCCGTTGAGTTAAAGGTTGACGGTTATGTGGATTTGACCACTGACCAAACGGTTGACGGGAATAAGACATTTCAGAAACCGATTGGTTTAACCGAGCAAAGCATATTGCCACTTGTGCCCAATGGTCAGGCGAAGATGCAATATATGGACGGAACTTATGACAGTCAGACGCAGAAAGGAATTGGGATTTTTTCTACGGTTGGTCTGACCGGTAAAAATCTATTCCTTGATTTTATGGAATTGGCAGCGACTGTAACGAGATACGCGGTCAGGAAACTGAGTGATCCGGTTATTGAGAAAAGTACGTTTATGAGCAAGAATTATTTAGGTTTCAAAAAAGAATTCTATGCAGGCAGTTCTATTTCACTATCATCGGGCTGGAATACCATAGATATAGCCAATACCTGGGGTTGGGATGACGGAGATGCACTTTTGCAGGGAATGCAATGGGATGTTGTTTGGAATTCAGGTACGGAAAGTATTCCAAACATAAAAAGTCTCAAGTCGCACATTAGAATTACTGATAACACTGATATATACATAACAAAACAATCAGGCACTTGGGTGGTGAGAATCAATCTCACAGCCTCAATGACCATCAGTGCTAATTCTAAGTTGGTTGTTTGGTAATTTAAAAAAAAAAGGGAAATAATGTTGATAGAAATAGTAGAATTAAACTGGACTGCTTTAAAAATGCAACTCGCAATTGTTTCGGTGTGTTGGGTAATTGTGATTCTGAGCATTGGAATTGATTTGCATTTTGGTATTAAAAAAAGCAAAGAACAGGGCGTTTATACGCATTCTTACGGACTTAGGCAAACTACAAAGAAAACAGTGCAGTATCTCACATTTATGGCTTTCATGCTTTTTCTCGACGTGCTGAATCCCTTTTGGTATTATTTTGATTACCGCGCCTTACCGCTTGCCAGTGTGTTTGGTGCAATCGTGTTGACATACACGGAATATAAATCAGTCAGAGAAAAGGCAGAAGACAAGTTTAGAGAGAATGTAGAAGGAAGTGCCAAAGAATTGTATCAGCTGCTCAAACAAAATAAAGACTTTTTAGAGTCTCTCGACAAAAAGGAAAATGAAAATAAAATCTAAATAATGGAAACTTTAACAAAAATCTTGGAATTCAACCCGATCCTCACATTGATCTTCGGGTTTGTGCTGGCGCTTGTGGCCATGTGGCTTTTCAGAGCAGAAATTAAGGAATACATAAGATTAAAGTATGATCTGTACACTGAAGAGCAGGTGAATAACTTTATCAATATGGCAGTGAAAAACTATAAAGAAAAGACCGATGAAAATAGATCCAAAGGTAAATAAAACGGTAACGCCCGGCATGCTGTTCTATGATCAGGTTACGATTGACCGGATTGAAACGGCACATCCTAAACTGCGTGAGGAGTTGAAATATCTGTACATGGAGTGCAATAACAAAATCGTTCCAAAGTACAAACGGCTTAGATTTACACACGTTTTGAGAACCTATGCAGAACAGGATGAACTCTATGCCATCGGCAGAACCAAACCCGGAAAGAAAGTAACCAACGCCAAAGGCGGTTTTTCGTACCATAATTTCGGGCTGGCTTTCGATATTGTGATTCTGGAAGACAGAGACGGCAGTGGCACGTTTGAAACGGCGTCATGGAGCGTGGATGAATTGTGGCGAAAAGTTGCGGTTTTTTTTAAGTCGAAAGGTTGGGAATGGGGCGGCGACTGGAAATCACTGAAAGATTACCCTCACTTTCAAAAAACATTTGGTTATTCAACTTCGCAGCTTCTCGCTAAAATGAATGGGAAGTATCCGGAAATTTAATATATCTGACAGTCAGCGTATTTTTTTTATATTTGAAATGTTTTAGAAACAATCAGGCTAACAAAAAAAAATGGATTATGAAAAAAGACCTAATTATGGGGTAAGCCCACAGAAATTATTGCGAGTAGCATTTAAGCAACAGCAATAATATTAATACACAAAGCCGTTGCACTGCGCAGCGGCTTTTTTTATTCCATCCTGATCACATCTCATATTCTTTTAAATCAATTAATTTCTATTAATCAATACGCTAATCAATCTTTTTTTCTTTTTTGACTCTTTCCGCCGCTTCCTCCAAAACAGAAATCTTAAAGCGCAGCAAATCATTTAGTTCTTCCAATTCTGTTATTCTGAGACGTAAGGCCTCATCTTCATTTGATCTACGAACCATACTCCCTTTGCCGGTTAATAACCATTCGGGTGAGATGTCATCATAATAATTGAGAAATCTCAATATATTTTCTTCACTCATTCCCGATCCCTGACTTAAAACGCCATTTGACACGCCAGTTTTTTGATAAAATTCATATTTGCTAATACCTTTTGAGTCAAGATATTGCATAATATTCTTTTTAATAATAGATTTTTCTCTCATAATTATTTGGATTAATAGAAATATCTCTCATATATTTGCCTTATCTAATTATTATAAAACGCATACAAAGGATATACGCAAGAATGCAAAGATAATTAAAAGAGGAATGAAACACGGGAGTATAAAATCAGAAGTAATAATTACAGAGTCGATCAGTCAGAGCGGCACCGTAAAAAGGGTTGTCAGAGTGAACGACAGTTTCTTTTACGGGGAATCATTTCCGGCTGATCTGCGATCAAAAGGGAACCCGGAGTTAAACGCATTTATAGAATGGCTATCGAACCGCGAAAAGAGAGATGACCGTCGCAATATTAGCCATGACAGAAGTGAGTCTGTCGGCTCTCTCCGGGAAAGTTTCTTTAAGCGATTGAAGTTCAAGATGAAACAAATATGAAGAATATACTTTCAAAAATCAAATCGGTCTTCTACAGACATGAGACAGTTGAGGACTTTATCTTCAACGAAAGAACCGGAGAGGGGTATGAGCTGCATACCGTAAAACTGTTCGGGATTGTAATCAGAGAATATTTTAAACCTGTCAAAAAGTAAAAGTTAAATGAAAAAGGAAGTAGAGTTGGTTTTGGGACCGCGAAGCAGAGTAAGACTGAAAGAAGAGGAAGAGAATCTGCTCAGACGCTATATCACAAAGATTGATCCTGATTCAGGATACACCAACATTAAAAACACAGTGAACGTAGGCCGCAAGACGGTCAACAGGATCCTTGAATTCGGTTATATGGAGCTGACCGTAGCCGAAAAGATAAGAGATTTTCTAAAAGCGCTCCAGGAGAGTGAGTATTACAAAAATCTGGAAGAGTGATGGACAATCCGTTTGAAAAACTAAGCGTGGAGATAGGCGATCTTTCGGCGAAGCTTGACTCACTGTTTTCAGAGGTCAGAAAAATGGAGGAGCGGAAATCTTCCGGAGGCGAAGAGAATCCCTTTGATGAATTCATTCCAAAAGCGGAGGTCAGGAACGTACATCTGTCAGCATCCAAACTCCATACGCTTGAAAAATCAGGCCGGTTGAAATGCTATGCCATCGAAGGCAAGCGCTATTATAAAAAATCAGAATTGAGAAATTTATTTGAAATATTAAAAACAAAGTAAAATGCAAACACAAAACCCAACTCAGCCGGAATTTCCGTTAAACGAAATCTACGAGAAGATCAACAGCAAGATTGAGACCTACACTGATATTGCTGCAAAGACGCATAAAGTAGAAACCAATCAGGCCAGACGAATCATCAATTCGGAACTTGAAAACTATCTGACACGTCTTCAGGAATACTGGAACAACAAAGACGCACACAAAAAAGGAACGCCGACACTTTCACTCGATCAGGGAGTAAACATCTTTCTGGAGGTGATGCAGGCAGGGCTGTCATTCAGTCAGATCGCCGGGCACGTCTATCTGTCCCGACTGAAAGGCACCGGTACCGCAGTCGGATATCAGGTAACGGTTGACGGCATGATCTACCTGGCTCAAAAAGCCGGTGCAATCGATCATTTGAGCGAAGCCGTAATTGTGCAGACCGGTGAACAGTTCGCCATCCTGAATACACCCGACGGAAGACAGGTAGCAGATCACACCATCTTGTTTGACGGACGCCCGATGCTTTCATTTGATCAGCTGCTGCTTGGATATGTTTATATCGTATATCCAAACGGTCAAAGAGAGCTCAGCTGGATCGACCGCAATCAGCTCGATGAAAACCGTCAGAAAAGCCCTAATCCGGGTATGTACAACAACAAAACTTTTCTTCAGACCAAGGTGGTCAAACACGCATTGAAAAAAGTCAGAAACACAGACCTGATGATGCAGTTGGCTGCCGAGAACAATGAAGTGATTCAAAACAATATGGAATGGGAACCGGCGCCGGTGCCCGTTCAACACCCTGAACCGGCTGTTCAAAGTCCTCAGCCGGCCGTACAAATCAATCAGTCAGATACATTTTAAAATCAATTATAATGAGCAACACTATTATCGGTAAGCTGATATCAGCTTCACCCATTCAACAGAAATCTGAAACATTTTCAGTAAGAACCTTCGTTGTGGAAATCAGCGAAAATGCAAACGGACAGGTTTACACAAATTACGCTGAATTTCAGCTTGTAAACAACAACTGCCAATTGCTTGACAACTTCCGTCCGGGGCAACACGTAACCATACATTTCAATGTGCGCGGATCAATGTGGGATTCACCGTCCGGAGAAAGAAAGTGCATCACCAATCTTAATGCATGGAAAATAGAACTGTTCCAACAGGCGAACAGCCAGCCTCAGGCGTGGAATAACCAGCCGGCACAACCGGTGCATCAGACACAGCCGGCGCAGGCATGGGGAGCAACTCAACAGACATCACGGCCAGCAGCAACCCAACCGGTCACCCAACCGGCGTGGGGCAGTCAGCAGGTACCGCAGGGACAACCGGCGCAAGCATGGGGACAGGCTCCAAGACCAACAGGTGATCTTCCATTTTAAAAACGCATCAGATGAATGAGATTCAAACTTTAAACTTAAATGTGGCAGAACTGAGTAATGTTTATAAACTCAATTCGGAACTGTCAGAGAGAGCAAAACAGGCAATGGAAGGGGAGTTAATCAATCTCCCCGCCAACCTGAAAGAGCTGGATGTAATCACCGGTGATGAAATCGAGACCAGAATCAACGCGCTGAGAGTGAAAGCGAATGCAAGTCTGAAATTGAACAAAGACAGAAGAATGCAGTACACACGACGCTTTGACGAACTGAAGAGCTCATTTATTGAGTTCGAAAAGATAATTGAGGTATCAGCCGGAAAACTGACGGAATGGGCAAACGCCTGGAACAGCGAGAAGCACAGGCGAAGAGAAGAAGAAAAGAAAGCTCAGGAAGCCAGGATGGCTAAGCAAAATGCGCTGATCGAGTTTGAACACTACATCAGGCAGGAATTGAATGCAAGACTGGATGCAATCATCAGTTCGACCAGAGATCAGATGAGAAAGAAATTTTATTCTTTGACGCTGGAGAACATCGATCAGGCAAAAACAGAATTGGAGACATTATGCAATCGGAGTTTTGAAGAAAATTTTCTCTTTCAGCCGGCAGCGCATCCGCTACTTGAAATAAGTGAAATGAATAACATTCATCTCAATGTTAGAAATGAATTTTCAGCAGAAGCAAGCAAGATGCTATCCAAGGCGATTCAGGATGAGATTTCAGTTCTTTCTGATTCTGTGCCGGGACGAAAACAGGAACTGATCCGAATTCAAAATGACGAAGCTGAAAGACTGAAAGTCGAGCAGCGAATTGCACAGGAAGACGCCGAGCGAAAAGCACAGGCACAGCGTGAAGCAGAAGAACGCAAGGCTCAGAATGAAGCGGAAAAGAATGCTGCCAAAATGGATGTGGCATTTGAAAATGCGGCTATTGGCCCGGCTACTCAGCTGAGTTCCGGAACCCAGGTGAAACTGAAATATGATGTTCAGACACACAAACAAATGCTGCTGATCATTCAGTGGTGGGTTTCGAATTCACTTCCGCTCCTAACGGTTGACGAAATGAATAAGAAGCTCTCATTTATGCGAACAGCGGCAAACTCAGCATTGAATAAAGGTGAGGTGATAGACGGCGTTCCAACCGCTGAAGATGTGCGAACCCGGGCAATAAAGAAATAATTTAAAATCAAAAACATGAATTCAAAAATTATATTCCTTCAGGAACAGATCCGTCAGCTTCATGAAAAAGCGACTGACATGACGATAGGCAATTATTTGGCCGTAAAAAGATATTACGAATCCAAACTTAGATACCATCAGTCCAAATGAGCTACTTCGATCATCCATACTGCAGCAATTCTGCTTTGACGGCTCTGGGTCAGGAGTTGGGTATATTGCCTGATTTCGGCGGGAATCCGGAAGAGGCGTACAGACTCGGAACTCTGTTTGATGCGGTTGTGACAGAACCGCAGAAAATAGACCTTCTGCAGCTGCGTATAATCGATACGGATTACAGTTTCACAAAAGAAGAATTTGAAAACGCCAAATCAATGAAAAAAAGTCTTGAAGCGGATCAGTTTTATAAGATTTTCCTGCTCAACAAACCTGATTTTCAAAAAGAGGTTTATGAAAAAGACTTTCAGTTTGACGGATTTCAGCTTTCAATGCGCGGAAAACTGGACTACTTCATTCCGGGTATGGTAGCGGATCTGAAAAGCACAGCCTGCACTTCTCAGAAATCATTTGAAGCAGCCTGCGGGCAGTTTGGATACTGGCGGCAAATGTGGCTCTACTGCAGTCTCACAAAGACTGAAAGAGCAATGATATTCGGTGTGAGCAAATCAAAACCTCACCATGTATTTATTGTGAAAATAAAAAAAGGAGACCCAAAATGGATTGAAGCTGAAAAAGAGATCAATCAATTGGCTTTCAAATATTACATGATGAAATAACAACTTTTAAAATCAAGAATTATGATAAAATTTAAAACAGTAAAACCAAGTGTAGTCGGCGGTCGGAGAAAACGGACTGTCAACGTAAATAAAACCGGTGCTTTTTTTTTTCTCAGCAAGAACTTTGGAAGATGCGGGATTAAAACCAGGTGACCGCATAGACTTCCTGTTTGACGAAAACAGACCTTCAGACTGGTATTTTACAAAGCGTGAAGGAGCAGCTCTCGAACTGAGCAAGAATAACGGAATTTATTCGGCTTCTATCCGCGGACAGCTGATCAAAAGTTTAGAATTGGACGAAGATGAGAATTACAGTTTCAAAATCGGAGAAAAGACAGAGCAGGATGGAAATACATACTGGCCAATCATCACTGCAAATTTAAAAAAGGAATAACCATGAGATATTTTATTCATTTACCGGAACACAACAAACCGAAAAACAAACTGAACGCAAGGATCCAGGATCACCTGGAGACGCTGAATCACACCATTACCGGTGACATTCAGAAAACCTTTAATGAATTGAAAGACGCTGTTTCTCAATTCAACGCTGAATTTCCCAGATGCAAACCTTTGAGATTCGATACATGGAAGACCGGAGAACAAAGTTTCGGAGCTCTCTTCTGCGATTACTGGACATGCATACTGCTGTTTTACGCAATCAAAGAGTCGATTGCCGACATGAGTGAATGCCCTGAGTGTTTGCAACCGGCATCAAAAGAAGAATTAAATACGTTCGGCGGTCTGTGTGAAGACTGCACAAACGAAATAAACTAAGGCTCGGCAAAGCACTAATTATATCGCCAAACGCTCCTTAAAATCAGGGTACGTAGGACGGTTCCCGGTTAGCTCAGAAGGTTAGAGCCGTGCCATTCGTTCGGCACAAGGGTCGCAGGTTCGAGCCCTGCACCGGGATCTACTTTAACCAAACCTAAAAAGGACACCCAGAGACGCTCAAAATTATATTTAGCTTGGTATGAGAGGCATGTCCTTCCTCTCTTTTTTTTTAACTTAAAAAATTAACATCGTGAAAGTAACCCCACAAAACATTGAAGAACTAAAGCCAAATGAAGTATTTGTATTTGGCTCCAACATGAACGGAAACCACGCAGGTGGTGCAGCCAAAACCGCAAAAGAGAAATTTGGTGCAATCGACGGACAGTCAGAAGGAATGCAGGGACAATCTTACGCAATTCCAACACTTGACAAAAAGATGAAAAAGCTGTCATTGGAAGCGATATCAGAAAGTGTTGACAAATTGTATCATTTTGCTGACGATAACGCTGATATTTATTTTTATGTAACTAAAATAGGGTGTGGTATAGCCGGTTTTAAGGAAGATGAAATTGCCAATATCTTTAAAAGCAAAGAAACTCCATTAAACGTAATTCTACCAGTGGAATTCCTATTGATCAAAGGATTTAAAGGATTTGATAAAGGATTAAAGTGCCGTAACTTTCAATACGAAGAAAACAAAGAATACAAACATTATGGACCCGTCGAAGCTTGTCGATCAGGTTTTCATTTTTGCACTGAACCTTTTGACGTTTTTAATCATTACAAAGGGATGGATAAAGATTTTTCACTTGTTGAAGGCCAGGGATCAATTTCATTTGATGATTCAGACAGTAAGGTAGCCGTATCTAACATTAAGATCAAAACAAAGTTGAGTTTTCTTGAATTTGTAAAAGTCGGAATTGAATACACTCAGAAAAAAGTATCCTTTTTAAGAAAGCAGGCTGAAAAGAACATTGAAAAGAACAAAAACAACTCCTCTGTCAATAGCGGACTGGACTACTCTGTCAATAGCGGACTGGACCACTCTGTCAATAGCGGACTGGACT
>JACFNA010000012.1:0-17938 GCA_019455085.1 Chitinophagaceae bacterium | reverse complement strand
CTGGACTACTCTGTCAATAGCGGACTGGACCACTCTGTCAATAGCGGACTGGACTACTCTGTCAATAGCGGACGGGACTACTCTGTTTGTGCCGGAAGACACAATTCAGAAATCAGACTGGAGGGGATCAATTCATTTGGAATCGCGGGAGAAAATTCAAAGATAAAAGCTAAAAAAGGTTGCGCAATATGCCTGGTTGAATTTGATTATAACAACAACATTATAGGTGTTAAATCAGCAATCATCGACGGTGAAAAGTTGAAAGAAGACACCTTCTATTCATTGCAGAACGGAGAATTTGTAGAAGTAAAATAAATAATTATGAAATTAAATCTAAAACGCCCGATCTGTTTTATTGACTTGGAAACAACCGGACTCAATACCCAGGATGACAGAATCATAGAAATTGCAATCGCAAAACTGCATCCAAACGGAGATATGGAAGTAAAAGACAGTTATGTAAATCCGATGATCCCGATCTCACCGGAAGCGCAGGAAGTACACGGTATTTCTGATGAGCAGGTGAAAGACTGCAAGAAATTTCATGAAATAGCCGGAAACATTCTTGAATTCATAAAAGGATGCGATCTGGCCGGATACAATGCCATTTACTTTGATTTTCCAATGCTGCTTAATGAATTATACAGAGCCGGATACAACTGGAATTACAGAGATCATGAACTGATTGACGTAAACAATATTTTTAAAATATCAAATCCCCGGAATCTGACTGCAGCTGTTCGTCATTACATGAATGAAGATCATGAAGGAGCGCATGACGCAAGAGCCGATGCGGTCGCTACAATGGGTGTATTTCTGAAGCAGCTCGAAATTGAAGATCTTCCGGAGGACATCACAGAGATAGCCAAATTCAGCAATTACGGAAAAGAGATACTGGATTTGTCAGGAAAATTCACTTACAACGAAGAGGGTGAAATCATTTTCAATTTCGGACCGCACAAAGGAACAGTCGCAAGAAACGAACCCGGATTTGTAGGCTGGATGCTCAAAAAGGATTTCGCAAACGACACCAAAAGCATTTGCATGCAAATTCTTAATGAAAAATGGTAAGAGAGTTAAGACCATACCAGAGCAAAGCAATAGACGAAATTGCTGAAAAATACGGAGCAGGCAAAAGGCGGATTGTCTTTCAGGCTGCAACCGGATCAGGAAAGACAGTGACCTTCTCCGGGCTCACAAAAAGATTTATTGAGAACACAGGAAAGAAGGCGCTTATTTCGGTCCATCGTTTTGAATTGCTGTCTCAGGCACGGAAGACGCTCTATGACTGGTACGGAATAGTAGCCGAACCGATAACAGCCGGAGCCAAATACAGAAACCCGAATGCGGATGTATATGTGACCATGGTGCAAACCGCCATTAACCGCATAAAAAGAAATCCCAGATGGTTTGGAGACATAGGAATGCTGATCATTGATGAAGCTCACCTGAAAAATCATGATTCACTGATTTCATCATTTGAAAACGTTTTGACGGTCGGATTCACGGCCACCCCAATATCAGCATCCAAAAAACACCCGATGAATGAGACTTATGAAGACATTGTAAGTGCAATCGGAATACCCGAGCTCATTAAAGCCGGTGCGCTCTGCCCAAACAAAACTTATCATATAAAAGGAGGCGTGAATCGTGCCGGACTCAAAATAAGAAACGGCGAATTTGATGCAAAGGAAATGTTTCACGAATTCAGCAAAGGAAAACACGTTGAAAACTGTCTGAAGGGATATGAAGAATATGCCAAAGGAAAAAAGACACTGATATTCAACTGTTCGGTCGAGCATTCTGAAATCGTGAACAAATTGTTTGTCGATCACGGATATCCGTCAAAACATTTGGACGGGGCTACAAGTCAGGCTGAAAGAACAGCCATTCTGGAATGGTTCGCAGAAACACCCGGCGCGATTCTGCATAATGTAGGCGTGCTGACCGCCGGATTTGACGAACCGTCTGTTGAATGCATCATTATGAACCGGGCAACTAAGAGTCTTCCGCTTTGGTTACAGTGCACAGGCAGGGGGGCAAGAACTTATCCGGGAAAGGAGTTTTTTACAATCATCGATATGGGAGGCAACGCCCTCGAGCATGGTGACTGGTCAAGTCCCAGGGACTGGAAGGACATATTCATGAATCCGGATACATCCAAAGGTGAAGGGGACGGCGTTGCACCGGTGAAATTATGCCCTGAATGCGACGTGATCATTCCGGCACAGGCAAGAGTCTGTTTTAACTGCGGACATGAATTTCCGGTGACAGATGATTTTCAGGAAAATGAAGATGAAGTTGAATTTGAGCTTCTTTCTGCCAGCATAGACCTGAAGTCAATCAACAAGATAAATCATCAGGCGGGCAGAAATCCTTACTCAACCTTACACCAAATAAAAGGAATTCTGATCGCACAGATCAAAGATCAGATAACAGAGATGAATGACAAATGTGCCTATGAACTTCTGAATGTATTTCAGGAAAAAGTAAAACAATGGTGTGCCGATGAACACAAGAATTATGACGAATGGCACAAACAGACTACAAGCGAATGGTTTTTCGCAGAATTAAAAAACCAATTTCAATACGAACGTCCAATTTTAAAATTAGAGCTGTGAAAATAGACGGATCATTACCAACCCGCGTGCTGACCGGTGTGGTGCTAAACGGAAAGACATGGAGAGCGGTAGGCGCTTATGCGCTTGACGCCGAGTTTCCCTACTGGGCGAAAAGCGTCTGGGAAACAATAGACGAACTGAAATGCGATGAAACCGGTGAACGGGTGTATCTGTACCGGCTCGATTTGCTAAAAAAACTGAAACAATACAATCAATTGTAATGGGAATAAAAACGGATGATCTGACGCCGGCCGAACAAAGCAGGATACTGAGAAAGATGAACGCGCTGCTGAAAAGAAATCCCGGCATGACCGTAGGGGAATATTACAAACATTACTGCAACATCAAAAAGAGTGTAAAAAACAAATGATCAACTCGAACATATCATATTACTCAAACGCGAAGTCGGTAGAAAATGAAGGAACGCTGCCGCTTGATTTCTTTCTTGACGGCGTGCAAAACGGAAAATGGCTGAACGAAATAATCGACGTCAATTCGGGCAAAAAAGACAAAAAACTGCTTCCGGCCGTCACGATATCGGGCGAGTTTTCAAAAAGAAAGGCAAGCCAGCTGATCAAACATTCGGGTTACATCTGCATCGATATAGACAATCAGAAAAATGTGGATGAAACCAAGGATATGCTGAAGACGGACCGGTTTGTAACAGCTGCCTGGAAGAGCGTATCCGGAAAAGGACTGGCGGTGCTGTTTAAAATAGATCCGAGAAGACATCTGGACGCTTTCAACGGGCTGGGTGAATATCTGCTGAACAATTACGGGATCGTAATCGATCAGGCCTGCAAGGATGTATCCAGACTTCGATTTGTCAGTTACGATCCTGATCTGTACATCAACGAAGCCGCGCTGAAATTCACAAACTACCCGAAACCGCAGCCAAAGGCATTAAAAAAGCTGCCCAAAACAATCTTTGTAAAGAATGATTTTGATGAAATCATCAGTCAGATTGAAAACCGGGGACTGGATCTGGTCGATGATTATAATATGTGGCTGGCGGTCGCATTTGGTCTGGCAGATCAGTTTGGGTCCGAAGGAATGGAATACTTTCACCGGATCAGCAGAATAGGCAGCAAATACAAATATGAGAGTTGCGTAAAACAATACGAAGTCTGTCTGAAGAGGCGGGAATCGGGTGTTACAATTGCGACATTCTACTGGCTCTGCAAACAGGCCGGAGTTCAAACGATCAGCGAAAAAACAAAGCTGATTGCCACCACGGCCAGCCAGGCAAAAAAGGGAGGCAGACAGGCAAAAGACACAGTGAATCTGCTCAAAGAGATAGAAGGGATATCGGAACTGGAGTCCGCCGGCATCGTGCAGCAGGTATTTGACAACGATATTGACTTCAGACCGGATGACTCATTTGTTTCGCAGCTTGAAGTATGGCTCAGACAGAATTATGACATGCGCAGGAATGTTCTGACCCGAAAGATTGAAAATAACGGTGAGCCCCTTGAAGACAGGGAAATGAATTCGGTCTATATCCAGGGAAAGAAGATATTTGAAAAGGAGCTGACCTTTGATGTTTTTTCACGACTGATCTATTCTGATTTCTCGAGAAATTACAATCCGCTGACAGAATGGTTTGAACAGAATAAAGACAGAAGGCCTTCAGGCAATATTGACAAACTCTGTCAAACAATTAAAACCGATATGTCTGATCAGTACGTCAGAACATTTGTAACCAAATGGCTGATCGGCATCATTGAAGCTGCGCATGGTGAAGTATGCGCGCTGATGCTTGTGCTGGCCGGTGAACAACAGTCAACGGGAAAGACAGAATGGTTCCGCAGACTGCTGCCGCGTGAGATCAGACAGTATTATGCAGAATCAAAAATGGACAAGCCAAAAGATGATGAGATACTGATGACTCAGAAGCTGATCATCATGGATGATGAAATGGGCGGAAAATCCAAAACAAATGTAGCGAAACTCAAAGAACTGACTTCAAAGAAATGGTTTTCACTGCGTGAGCCCTACGGTCGGCAAAATGTGGACTTGCGAAGATTGGCCGTTTTGGCCGGCACATCAAACGAGTTAGGTCTTCTTTTTGACCCAACGGGAAACCGCAGGATCCTGCCGATTCATGTGCTGGATATTGACAAAGAACTGTACAACAGTATTGACAAAACCGATCTGTTTGTAGAGGTTTATAATCTGTGGAAAGAACAGGGGATGACCAGCGAGCTGAGCCGTGAGCAGATCAATTATCTCAACGAGCAGACCGATCAGTTCAATGCGGTATCGATTGAAAAAGAACTGATTCAAAATTACTTCTCGCCGGCCGCAAAAGGGAAAGGAGTGTTTATGACCACTACCGGGATTAAAGCGTTTCTCGAGAAATCATCCATGCAGCGGGTGCAGCTCAATAAGCTTGGGCAGGAGCTGAGAAATCTCGGGTTTGAACAGAGTTTCAAATGGGATAACGGATCATCAAAAAAGGGTTACTGGGTCTATTTTATAACAGACTTAAATCCTGATTAAAAATTATTTAAAACACATAAAAAAACACTAAAATGAATGCAGTACAAATCCAAAGAATCCTTTTTGAGATTCATTCAGAAAGGAAAAGACAATTTCAAAAATGGGGGGATCAGAACAAATCTCTGCCGGAGTTTGTTTCAATCCTGACAGAAGAAGTGGGAGAAGTGGCAAAAGAAGCCAATAAATTCCACAACAGAGAACCATACGACAGCGGACATAAACCCAAATACGATTATGAACACGGTCAAATCGAAAGGCTGAAGTGGTACAGAGAAGAATTGATCCAGGTAGCAGCTGTTGCAGTACAGATGATCGAAAATGTAGAATCAATGATTAAAAAATTGGAAGAATGAAATTAAGAAAATTTAAATGTGTGATCGATGAAGAGGGTTTGGATGACTTCGGGGCTTCAGGAATGGTATTCAGAGTTACATCCCTGGTGAAAGGAAAAATCTATACCCAGGAAGACACAACCTACTATGATGAGAACGGCAGAAACGCCAAACCATTCTTTGTAGATGATAACGGATGCGCTCGGGATATAGAGGATTCTCTCAGAGCAGGAATAATAATCGAAATAAAATAAACGCAATGAATCTACTTGACAAGCAAATACCGGGCAGAAAAAGGTACAGAATGATCCAAAACGTGCTGGATCAGAACAACTGTGTTACTCACATCTGCAGAATAAAAAAAAACCATTATGAACTGATTAAAAATGGTGAAATCATCAAACGATACAGATGCCGGCAAAGCGCAAATCGTTATTTGATGAAACTGTACAAAAAACTAAAAACATGAGATATACAAGAAACATTCACAACAAGCTTCTTCAGGAAGGTTTTAAGTTTGATTACGAGCATGTATCCGAACCGGGTGAAGATCCTTTGTTTTACACCGTTTACAGAAAAGGAGTAATCTCTGTAACGGTATGTGATTCTCACAAAGAAACAACAATTGATCTGGAGGCAGATTTGAATCTTTCCGATTTGAGTTTAGCACAGCTCAGAAAATTGGATAATTTAATTAATAAATGAAATGACAAAAGGTGAATTCAAGTCCGGAGGAAAAATGTATGTTGTCAGAATAGATCATTTTGTCACCATCAGGGTATTTACCAAAGCACTGACAGAACATTTTTACAATAAAAATGAAGATTTCCCTTCTAAATTAATCAGAAAAGAAGCCGAGAAAATATTAAAACACCGTTTGTTCTTTCATGGGATCAACGGAGAATATGAAGCCGGGTATTTTGAATCTTCTTTTGAAGAAAGTGAGAAATTCAATAAGATTTGGGATCGGGCTTATGAATTCGTCAGTTCAAAATACTCCTGGTTGAGAGAGTGAACTACCCATTTGCTAAAGACAAATGGGCTTCGGGTTTCGGTTTGGAGTATTGCCGTTCGTTGCGGATTTTGAAAACGAAAGTATCAATTAAAACAAAATTTAAAATGAAAACAGAAAATAAAATTAAAGACGAAGCCCGAAATGACGGCAATACTAAGTTATATGCCGTTTCTTCGGATTTGTATAGAACAGCTCGAAAATCTGATGGTGGTTGGGAAGAAGAAGGTGTTTGTAGAAATTGTGCAATAGCAATAAAAGATAATCCAAATTCGGATTTAAAAGCATATTATGACATACACGCTACACGCTCGTTTGAAGCTGGTGTAGATGTTTATGGAAATTCACAGGGTATTGATGATGATTTCAACGAAGATTACGGAATAGAATATTGCACAATGTGTTCAGAGGTAATTCCGAGAGGTAGTGCAAACTGGATTGATTTTGAAGTTCCTTACGATTTTGAGCGGTGTTGAAATGGCATATAACGTAAAAGCATTGGTGTCTGTTTGGCATCAAGGCGCAAAAGTTCAAATTAATAACTAAAAGATAAATATATGAAAACAGCTGAAACAACAACGTCAAGCTCAAATAGCACCAATGCAGTGTTAGAGGGCGTTATTGGTTACGACACAAGCCGTCAACCAATCATTCCAGTAAGGGATAAACTTGTAGTTAAGAAAAACGCTCACCCTAATTGTGATGGCACAGCTTGGGGTTGGATAGAAGGATGTTCATTAAACATTTGTTGGAGCGATGAAAACAGCCGTTTTAATCGGGAGAAAGCCGAACAGTTGGTACGTCAGTATAATGCCCGCTAACGGTTCGAGCATTGCTTTGCAGGTGGGGCAATCGAAGCCGAAACGTTCAGTATAGCACCAAAATTAAATAGTAGTAATAAAGTTCAATTTATAATATTCAGCCCCACTTGCAGCAATGCCTTGTTATGCGTTCGGCTTGGTGGGCTACAAAATCAAAATTATGAGAGAAATAAAATTTAGAGGTATTAGTAAAGAAAATAATAAATGGGTATTTGGTTTCTACAGCATATCTGCATATTGTAGTGAAGGAACTGATTTCACAATACACCCAGAAGTTAGAACGTCTATTCGTATTGAAGGCAATACATTAGGTCAATATTCAGGACTAAAAGACAAAGAAGGGAAAGAAATATACGAGGGAGATATTTTAACCGACAAAGATAAAAACACCTCAATAGTTGTATGGATTGACGAATGGGCAATGTTTGGTTGTATGTTTCACGATGAGTGGGAATTATACCGATTGAAAGGTGTAAAAGAAATTGACGAAAGTATGTTCTGGACTTTCCCGATTGAAAATAATCAATTAAAAGTTATTGGTAATATTCACGAAAACGCTGATTTGTTTTCGGAGCGTTCGGTAAAAGCTGACGCATAACGCGCAGATTGACGCAGGTTTAAATCTTAAAGATATGAACAGCATTGATTTAACACCGTTTATCAACTTTTTGCAGCCCGATAAAAAGCCGTAGCAGATTATCACAGCAGATCATATATATGAATACCGGCGCTGTCTTCCATTTTGAAAGTGATCAGTTTTTTTGATTTGTCTATTCTTATAATCATTCCTTCGTCCACTCCGGATTTAACCCTGAAGCTCGAAATTAGTTTACTATCTTCATCATATAAAATTAAGGTGTCGGGTGGATTTGGATTCCCGTCCAAGGTGAGAGTCGACATTAAATAATCATTATTCACTTTGAATATAATGTTTTTCATTGCTATGTCCGGAATCAACATTTCAGCTATAATTTCTTTTCCGGGAAAACCGTCCAGCGTTAAATCCCTTGCCCTCATGATTTCTTTATTCGATGCCGAATTAATAGTATATCCGGGAATAGGATTTCCTGCGGCAAAGGAAACTCGTTGCGCCGGAACTCCGTCTGCATGTCTGCTTGTGTAAAACCATATTTCAGCATTTTGGTCTCCCAACACTTTTTTCTCTTTTACTTTTTCGGATATATTTAAGGCGTCGGACTCGGTCAATACGCTATCCACAACAACTTTTACCCTGGTGCCGTTGTTCCAGTCATCTAATTCAACAATATCATAATCCGGAAGGCCATCAGAACAGGACATAAACCCTAAAGCAGGGAAGATCATCATACTTATTAAAAAAATACGTGTTTTTTTCATGGTTCTTAATTTTTGATCTAATCTAATTATTTTTTTGGCTAAAAATACTTTTTATAAATTTTTAAAAATCACTTGTTAAAAAATTTAACTCTATGTTAAAGAAATTTAAGATAATTTTAAGATAAATCAGAAAACCTTGTAACTGCCTTGTAACTTAAAAAATAAAGTAGTTACAAGGTGCAAAGCCAACGCAGGTAAGAGTTTTATAAAATCCTTGTAACTTGTAACTAAAAAATAAAGATTTCCGCAGAACTTTTTTCAAAACATCGTTTTTTAAAAAGGATTACTTTATATAATTTCATTATAAAGCTGAAAAACATACATTTATAAAAATACATGATTTTTCAAACCCTGATTTTTGCGATTTTTTATTTTTTATTTCTGTAAAGTCCCGAAAAGTGGTTACAAGGCTTACAAGGTTACAAGGTTTTTAAATAAATGTTTGTGTAATTCAAACTTTTAATTTATCTTTGTATCAACAAAGGGGCTCATTGAAATACGAATAACAAAAAAAGTTGAAAAAATGGATAAACTGATCGACAGAGTCTGGGAATACTCAATAAACAATCCCGACGGATTTACACTCAATTTGGAAAGCTTTAAAGAAATAAAGTTTGGAATTGCAGTCGCTTTTGAAGAAACTCAAAACAGTTTTGGAAAAGAAAGCTTACAGAAGGTAATCAGTCATGCGCTCGAAAACAATAAAACAGTTGGAGGATGGCTGAATGTGGAAAATGAAAAATTCTACTTTGATTCGGTTCGAATTTTTGAAAATAAAGACCTGAAAACAGCAATAGAGTTTGCAAAACAGCAAAAACAAATTGCAATATTTGATTTGACTAACTTAAAAGAAATAACCATAACAAAGGGGTAAAGAACCCCGCCCCTTTGTTTTTTTAATTAAAAAGATGATGGAAACAATAAATTTGACAAAAAAGCAATTACTGAGCATCAGCAATTACAAAAAAGTAGGCATTGAAATCGCATTGGACGGCGATATCGTGAAAATAACCCAAAAAAGACTGTTCAACGGCTATATTTTGAACCAAAAACAGCTGATAGAACGCGCCAGAGAGATTTTCCCCGATATGAAGGTTCATCCTGTAGCATTTTCACTCGATGTGTCTCAAATTACTACAGAATGGATAGAAAGCCGGATGAAGGAGTTTGGAATCAAAAGGAATGATCTGATCAAACAACTGGCTCTCGATAAGTCGTATCTGAGCCTGCTCTTTGCCGATGAAGACAATCCCCGGAAGATCAACCTGTCCAGACAGGTAAGATCCATGTTCTTTTACTATTTCCTTACATACGAACTGAACAGAGATTTCAGATCCTAATTTGTATATTTGTGCTATGTCAGAAGATCAACTGCAGGCGCAATTCTTTCAATACACATGGAACACATACCCGCAACTCAGGCGATGCATGTGGGCAGTACCTAACGGCGGATACCGTAATATACAGGAGGCTGTGAAACTGAAGGCTACCGGTGTGATACCCGGCGTGTGGGATATCCATGTTTTCTATAAAGGGAAGTTTTATATTATTGAGACTAAGGTAGGCCGTAATACCTTATCGAAAGATCAGATAAGATGGAGAGAGCTGATGGAGGCTCAGGGGGCTGTGTCCTTTGTGTATTATTCTATGGAGGAGGGGAAGAGAATCATTGAAGAGATTTTAAAATGATCAGCTGCTCAGTGGCTGATCATTCTTTTTTATAATCAAATTTTTATTATTATATTTTCAGATGCAACAGTGTGTCAGTTAGGCGCTTAGTATGTATTTAATATGCCTTTAGTATAAAATTCATAACTCACACGTTGATAGGTTCTTCGCGAGATTTTTTCTCTGCGGAGCTCCGACCCCCGAAAAAGCGTTAGTTATAAGCTTTTTTGACGGTTACCAGGTGCGTTAACAATAACGAATGGAAAAAGAAGAATTATTATCTATTAGATCGTATGCGAAATTGAGAGGTGTCTCTCATGTTGCTGTCAAAAAAGCAATTGACACAGGTAAGATTGTCAAAGGTTATGATCTGAAAAAAAAGAAAGTCATTCCTTCAATTGCTGATCAGGAATATGGATTTGAGGTTTCAATTAAAAAGATAAACGAAAAAATAAAAGCCCAAATTTCCCAAAAGGATTTGGATGCTTATTCGGGTGTTGATGTGATTGAGATTCAAATTCAGCCTGATGATACTGCTCCGGAAGCTGACAGAAAAGGAAAGATTATCAAAGCTCAGCTTGATCTTTTAAAATTGAAAACACAAAGTAAGGAGCTTATCAATAAAGAGGAATCCTATAAAGAAATGTTTGCGTACGGCAAAGAAATCAGAATGAGTCTTCAGGCAATTCCTGACCGAATCATTGACGAATTGATTTCACTGCCCAGAAATGAAGCACACAGATTATTGTCTGAATGCATAAATGAATCACTTTTAAAACTTACTTCGAATGCTGATTAATGGATTTTTAGACGGTCTGCGTCCGGATCCCATTCTCTCGGTTAGTGAGTGGGCGGATAATCACCGGCTTCTTGACAGTAAGAGTTCGGCAATGCCGGGGCCATACAGGACGTCTGTCACTCCATTCTTGAAAGAGATCATGGATAACCTTGGTGAATATTCTGATGTCGAGGAGGTGATTGTAATGAAAGGCGCTCAGCTTGGAGTTACAGAAGCAGGGTTGAATTGGATTGGCTACACCATTGATGTTTCTCCGTGTCCTATGTTATTTGTTGAACCGACAAAAGAGGTGGTTGAACTGGTATCGAAGACCAGGATTCAGCCGATGCTTGAAAGCTCTCCGAGCCTGGTTCAAAAAATAGGACCCGCAAAAAGCAGAGACAGCAGCAACACGCTCACGAAAAAAGAATTTCCCGGCGGTGTATTGAGGTTAGCCGGTGCGAACTCTGCTGCCGGACTCAGAAATATGCCGGTAAAAAGATTGATGCTCGATGAAGTGGATGCATATCCGATTGATTTGGATGAAGAAGGAAATCCGATTGATCTGGCAAAAAAAAGGACATCGACATTTGCAAAAAGAAAAATATTCATTCTTTCAACACCTACCGGCAAGGGGACATCTGTAATCGAACCCATGTTTGAAAGTACAGATCAGAGATATTATCACATCCCCTGTCCGCATTGCGGAACTTATCAGCGGTTGAAATGGGAGAACCTTTGTTATGAATACAATTCAAAGGCGAAGATTGCAACTGATGTGTATTACAGATGTGATCACTGCGGTGATTCCATTCTTGAAAAAGAGAAGACGAAAATGCTGGCCGCAGGTCAGTGGATTCCGGAGGCCCCTGAAAATCAAAACAGAAAAAGAGTAGGTTATCATTTGAATTCAATGTATTCGCCATTGGGCTGGAAGAGCTGGGAGGATCTGGCGGTTGAATTTGAAGAAGCCCAGGGTGATATACCCAAAACAAAAACATTTGTCAATACATCACTTGGACTGACTTATGAGGAAAGCGGTGACAAACCCGAATGGGAATCTTTATACAGCCGCAGAGAAGACTATCCTGTAAACAGAATACCAACCGATGAAATCGTGTTTCTGACTGCAGGCGTGGACATACAAAAGGATAGAATCGAGCTTGAAATAGTCGGATGGTGCCGGGGCAAAATTTCATACAGCATAGACTTCAGAGTGTTGACCGGCTATGTGTCGGGTGATGGATCCTCGAAGGTCTGGCAAAAGCTTGACGCCGTATTAAATGAAACCTGGGAGACGCCGAATAAAAACAGACTTCCGATCAGGATGATGTGTGTGGACAGTGGGAATTGGGCGTCGGAAGTATATTCGTTCTGCGGAAAATATCCCCAATCGAGAGTAGTGCCAATAAAGGGCCGGGATAATCAAAGTACGATCGTATCAGCGCCGAAGGCAGTCAATGTAAGCCGAAAGAATAAAAGTATTGACGGCATGAAGGTTTGGCATGTCGGAGTTAGCATGCTGAAGGCCGAATTGTACGGATGGCTTCGTCTTGAACATGGAATGCCGGGTAGCTGTCATTTTCCTCAGTATGATGAGAATTACTTTAAAGGACTAACAGCTGAAGAACTCATTTTGACCAAAAATAAAAACGGACACACTGTAGAGAGATGGGTAAAGAAATTCAAACGAAACGAACCTTTGGACGCAAGGATCTATGCCCGAGCAGCTGCGCACATGGTGGGGATGGATTCTTTTACAGACCGGCATTGGGATATATTAAGCGGTAAAGCAGCTGTTTCCGGATCATCGAAAAAGGGCGCTGCAAAATCAAATTCAAAAAGAAAATCAAATTTCTGGTAGCATGGAAAAAGAAATAAAAATAGCGATCATCAAATTATTGCCATTCCATGAACTTGCTGTCAATGCCTGTTTGTCTTATTTTGATCTGACAAGAGATGAATTGGTCGGGGAAACGTATATCCGGAGTCACTCCGAGAAAAGAGCTCTTTTGTTCACATTGCTGAAAAGCGAAGGGAAGTTTACCCCCAGCGATATCGCGAATTTATTTGGCACGACACGTCAAAACGTCGCTTATTCGATAGAATCATTTGAAATTAAGAAAAATATATACTTGCGTAATACTTGCGATTACAGAAATGTAAAGTCTATCTTTTTACATTTGTTAAAACAACAGGAAGAATGCCTTCAGAATCTTTCACAATAGAACAATACAACGCGCTGAACAGATCAATCGCCCAGGGAACACTTACCGTTACTTATGGGGATAAGACAGTTGAGTACAGATCACTTGATGAAATGCTTAGAATTCGAAATCTCATGATGGCCGAACTTGGACTCGCGAAGCCGGGAGGAAGAAAGCTTGCTGCATTCAGTAAAAACTGGAAGAAATGAAAAGAAACGACGTGAATTTTATAGATCGAATCATCACATTTGTAAATCCTGCCTGGGGTCTTTCCCGGATTCAAAACAGACTGGCCGCCGGAACGCTGATGAGACATCAGTCATACGAAGGAGCCAGAAGGGACAGGCGTACAAAAGGCTGGAATGTGAACGAATATGAAGAAGCCGCATTATTGACTGAAATCAAAACGCTCAAAAACCGCAGTCGCGATCTGTACAGAAACAATACCTATTCCCACAGAGCTCATAATTCGATCGCCAATAACACCACCGGTACCGGCATTGTTCCGGCCATCAAAGACAATCGGTTAAAGAAAGCATGGAAAGACTGGGCCAGTGAAACATCCGTTGATTTTGACGAAAATCTGAATTTTTACGGAATCCAGAATCTCTGCATGAGAACAATGAGTATGCACGGCGAAGTATTGATTTTGCGCATAAAAACAAACAAAAGTAAAGCGCAGGAAATCCCGTTGGAACTGAAAGTTATTTCTACAAAGTTTCTTGACTCGGGTAAAGACACCTCATTGTCGAAAAACGGATACATCAGCGGCGGTATTGAATTTGATCAAAACGGAAAGAAAAAGGGTTATTGGATATTTCCGGTAGATCCTTCCGTGGATCACAGCATAAGCAAATTTTGGAGCAAAGAAGATGTTATTCATTTGTTCTTTCAGGACGAGCCGGGACAAATACACGGAGTCCCGTTTGGCTCTTCGGCAATCATAAGTTTGCGCGATTTCGATGATTATTCTGACGCTCAATTGATGAGGCAAAAAATAGCCGCCTGTTTCTCAGTTTTCATCACCAAGACAGACGGAGAAATGATGGGCGGTTTGGAGCCTTCGGACGGGGATCAGCATTTGGAAAGAGTTGAACCGGGTATAATCGAGCACCTGGAACCGGGTAAATCCGTTACTTTCGCTTCGCCTCCTCCTGCAGAAGGGTATGGTGAATATTCCCGAAACATCTTAACCGGCGTCGCGTCGGGTTACGGAATGAGTTATGAGGCCATGACCGGAGATTTGAGTAATGTCAATTATTCGAGCGGCAGAATGGGTTATCTGGAATACCAGCGATCGATCGAGGCATGGCAGCACTTCATTCTGATTCCAAAGCTCTGCAGAGGTGTCTGGCGATGGTTTGTCAATGCCGGAATTATAGCCGGTGTGATCAGTAAAGATGCTGATCTGAATATTGAGTGGACAGCTCCGGGAAGAAAAATGATAGATCCTGTAAAAGAAGTAAACGGATTAAGAGAGCAGGTGAGAGCCGGCTTCATGAGCTGGCAGGAAGCTGTCCGTTCTTTGGGTTATTCTCCTGATGAAATTCTGGAGGAATTAAAGACAGCAGCTGCTGAATTCGACAAAGCTGGTATTCAGCCAAAGTGCGATCCTCGTTTTGACGCTGCGAATTTAAGAGCAGCTGAAGGAGCTGAAGCAAGTGAATAATGGCCGGAGATGGGATTCAGGTGCAAATTGACGCCGATCAGGCGATAAGGGAACTCAGATCAAGACTTTCCAACAAAGATTTTGCGAAAGCGGCTGTAAGAAGTATCAACAAAGGGATTACCAAATCAAATACCCTTTTTAAGCGGCGAGTTGCTTCAATATACAATATAAAACAGTCGGATTTAAAGGATTCCATAAAGCTGAAGAGGGCGAGCGGAAACCGTCTTGAAGGTATTATTTCCGGCCGCACAAATCCGATCAGCTTATCCAGATTCAACCCCGATTTTGTTCGAGGAGGGTCGTTCTACTCAATCAGGAGTCAGAGAAATAAAGAAACGGGCAGGCGCAGTCTGGAGCAGCGAATGAAAAGAGCCTCAAACAGAAATTCAGGGATAGTAGGCGTGTCATTTGAGATTATTAAAGGCGAGAAGAAAAATATTCCGTATGCATTCATGACCAGTTCTGAAGGTAATTCGGGTGTGGCCAAACAAATCTTTGCGCGCGGTAAATATTCGTCCAATAAATTTCAAAAGGGAAAACCAAGATACCCGATTGCAGCATTGAAAACAGTTGCTCCCTTTGGGATGATGACAAAAGAAGATGTTTCGGAAGTTGTCGCAAGAGAAGGGCAGGAAACCGTGAAAAGAGAATTCGAACGACAGATAGAATTATTATTTCGCAAATAAAACGCAAGTAACCCTGTTAAAAAAATGTTTCTCTTTGTATTTGATGAAAAGAAATACAGTCAAATTGACGCCTGGTTTCATCCGGGCATTGGTGTCAGAGAACAGTTTTAACGACGCAGACAACACGATTGAGGTTGTTTTTGCCACTGAGACGCCCGTCAAACGCTACGATTGGAGTCGAGATCGTTATTTTCATGAGATTTTGGACATCTCTCATGAAGCAATCAATTCAGAACGTCTTTTAAGCGGAGCTCCACTGCTCGACAGCCATAATATATATGGTGGTGTGAAAAATGTGATCGGAGTGGTTGAAGACTTTTCGGTAGACAGCGCCAAAAAAGAAGCAAGAGCGGTTATTCGTCTTTCAGATGAAGATGATGACGCTAAGATCGTTTCAAAGGTGAAGAAAGGGATCATCCGAAACATCAGCGTAGGATACAGTGTCAGTGAATATACGATCAATGAAGACAAAGAGGTGCCGGAATACAGGGCTACCAAGTGGACTCCCACTGAAATTTCACTGGTATCGGTACCGGCTGACTTCAACGCCGGGGTAAGAAGTGAAAATCAAGAATTTCAAATTGCAAATATTACAAATTACAGAACAATGGATAAAAAAGAGAATCCGAACAAAGACGCTGAAAAGCGTGAAGAGGCGGCAGCTCCCGCAGTTGCACCCGCGGAAACCAAAAAGGATGCTGCGCCGGTAGATGTGGCACAAGTAAGAACTCAGGCTGTCGCTGAAGAGCGTCAGCGCGTGGCTGACATTACCGAAGCTTGCCGATTGGCGGATTTGGATAATGATTTTGCCGAGAAAATGATCAATGACGGGACTGAAATCGAACAGGCAAGAAAACTGATCATTGAAGAAATGGCTAAAAAATCAAATCCTGCGCCGGGCGGTGTATCTGTTACGGGTGATGAATCTGAAAATACAAGAAATGCCATCATTGATGGGATTTGCAGCAGAGCTATTCCCGGGTCCGTTGATCTGAAAGGAAATGTAAAAGCTGCCGAATATCGCAATATGCGTCTGCTGGATGTTGCTAAAGACCGTTTGCGTGCAGCCGGTGAGAACTACAGTATGCTCAACGAGCAGGAAATTGTAAAAAGAGCATGGGCAACCACTGATTTCCCTGCATTGCTGACAGCTACCTTCGACAGAACCCTTCGCAGATTCTATGAAACTTCTGTGGATGAATGGCAGATGATTGCACGTCAGGAAAATGCCGTTGACTTCAGACAGAAGACAGGCATCAAAGTGGATGGCGCGGTTTCTTTTGATGAAATCCCTGAAGGAGGTGAATACAAAGAAAGCCCGATTTTGCAGCACGATTCTGCAAACATCAAACTGAAAAAATACGGTAGAAAATACAGCATCAGCGATATCGCAATTATCAATGATGATTTGAGTGTTTTCAGCCGTCTTCCTCAGATCATGGCACTGGGAGCCCAGCAGTTCCAAAGTGAATTGGTGTGGGCTAATATTATTGGCAATAAACAGGCTCCTGACGGAAAAAGTCTTTTCCATGCTGATCACAAAAACCTTGCAAACAGCGCGTCATCAGGCAATGCGTTTGAAAAAGGAGGTATTGAAGAGAAATTCCTCAGCCTGGCAAGATCACACATGCGCAGACAGAAGAGCCCCGCAGGTCATAAGCTTGGAATCAGACCGGCTTTCCTGCTTGTACCGCCTGAGCTGCAGACTGCGGCTGAGAAGATGGTTACATCCATCATTGCATCTCAAACGGGTGATGTGAATGTGTTCTCCGGAAAGCTGAAAGTATTGGTGAGTGATGCGCTTACCGATGAAAAAGCCTGGTATCTGGCAGCGGATCCCGCAACGACTGTCGCAGACGGTATCGTGTATGCGTATTTGAACGGTCAGCCGGGATTGAGAACCGAAAGCCGTGTAAACTGGGATACAGATGCACTGGAAGTAAAAGGAAGTATGGCGTTTGCAACCGCTGTTTGGGGTTGGGAAGGCTGGTTCAAAAACGTTGGAGTATAAATTTCAGGTTGGATTGGAGGTGGCGTTGTTAATGATCATCTCCTTCTTCAACTCAATATTAAAAAATAAATTTCAAAAATGGAAAATTTCGTACAAAATGGAGAGTTTCTCCACACCGTTCTCGCGGATACAGTAGCAGGCGGAGATTTGGTTATTGTTGGCAGTGTAGTCGGTGTTGCTGTTTCCAACGGAGATAATGTCGAAT
Organism: Chitinophagaceae bacterium; assembly: GCA_019455085.1. GTDB lineage: Bacteria > Bacteroidota > Bacteroidia > Chitinophagales > Chitinophagaceae > Ginsengibacter. Next base: position 70 of record JACFNA010000012.1, on the reverse strand, counting down.
TGAAAGCTGTACAGACAAAAGGCGTGTTCACTCTGCCAAAAGAAGCTGCTCTGGCTGTTTCTCAGGGTGA
>JACFNA010000254.1 GCA_019455085.1 Chitinophagaceae bacterium | reverse complement strand
CAGTTATAATGGTGAGCTCACAAGGCTCCAGTGTGCTTTTGTAGATACACCTGAGGTGGATAACGTAACTGATTTTATCGGAGACCAGAAGGGGTATGCCGAACCTTTTGAGCTACCGGAATATGTAGATGAACGCGAATTCGAAGCTAAAAACATCGACGCAGCAGACCGCGATCCGCGCTTTGAAGAAGCTGCATTGCTGATAGTACAGAGCCAGAGTGGAAGTACCTCTTTGTTGCAACGTAAGATGCAGTTGGGATATAATCGTGCAGGCCGTCTGATGGATCAGTTGGAAAGTGCCGGAGTTGTAGGCCCCAGTCAGGGAAGTAAACCCAGGGATGTGCTCGTAAAGACTGAACAGGAACTGAGAGATTACATCAGTTAGTCACAGTGTCTATTATAATCTTACTTAAATCCGGACATCAATAATTCCTTGAATGCTGACATCGAAGTAGATATCTTTCTGCTATAACTTTCTTTGAGAGTAAGATTTTCTATTTTGTCGGGCACCTGAATTTTTTGCGATACCACGGGTTGCACAGTCTCACTGAATTTTGCAGGGTGAGCAGTTTCCAGAAAAATACCTGCTTCACCCTTATTACTTTCTAAATGGGCTTTCAGTGCCAGATATCCGACCGCGCCGTGAGGATCCATGATATATCCGGTCTTTTCAGCAGTGGTACGAATGGCTTCCAGTGTTTCTGCTGATGTAAAGCGGTAGGCAGATATATGTTTCCTGATTTCTTCATAATTATTTTCGAACAAAGCCAGTACCCGCTGAAAGTTACTTGGCTTTCCCACATCCATTGCGTTAGAGACTGTCGGGATGGTGTCGTGTGCTGACGTGTCTCCATTTTCAAGGTACCTTACAAAAAGATCGTTCTCGTTACATGCGGCAAGGAATTTCCTGACAGGGAGCCCTCGCTTGCCGGCCAATAAGCCTGCACAAATATTACCGAAGTTGCCGCTCGGCACACTAATAACCGGAGCCTGCATGTGAGGCCATTGCTTTACTGCAATGAAGTAGTAAAATTGTTGTGAAAGCCATCTGGCTATGTTAATAGAATTGGCTGAATTGAAGTGGTATTGCTGAGATAAGTCCCTGTCGGCAAATGCCTGCTTTACCATAGCCTGGCAATCATCGAAGGTACCACTCACTTCACAGGCTGTAATGTTTTTCCCATAGGTAGTGAGTTGAAGCCTTTGAGTCTCACTTACCTTTCCGGATGGGAATAGGATGATGACATCAACCCCTTCTACTCCGTAGAAAGCATCAGCCACAGCTCCGCCTGTGTCTCCTGAAGTAGCCACCAGAATGGTTATCCTCTTTTCAGATTGCGCTACAAAGTATTCAAGACATCTGCTAAGGAATCGTGCTCCTACATCCTTGAAGGCAAGGGTAGGGCCATGAAAAAGCTCCAATACGTACATGTTTTCTTCAACTTCTCTCAATGGGAAATCAAAGGAGATAGTCTCTTCTACAATCCTTCTGAGGGCAGGTGTGTCGATATCGGTGCCGACGAATGGCAGGATAGTCTGGAATGCGATTTCCTCATTACTGAATGCTTTCAGGTTTTGAAGGAATTCAGGAGTAAGAAGAGGTATTGATTCGGGGAAAAACAAACCTTTTTCCGGCGCCTGACCCATCAATACGGCTTCTTTAAAACTGACAATGTATTGCCGGTTATTTAGACTATAGAAATTCATATCAGTGGAGTTTGTTTCAGGGTGGTGACGTATGTTTTATAATCTACCCCTAAGTTTTGATAGACAGTTGTCATTTCCCTGACAACTTTTTCGGCAGTGTCCTTTTCGCGGCTGAACATAAACATTGAAGGGCCTGAACCTGCAATGCCACCACCGAGTGCACCGGCGGCCAGGCACCTGGATTTCACCTCCTCAAATCCGGGTATTAATATGCTTCGTGAGGGTTCAAATATTACGTCGTGAAGCGATTTCCCAATGAGGGTGTAGTTGCCTGTGCAAAATCCGGCTACAAGTGAAGCTACATTTGACCATTGTATGATTGCCGATTTTAGCGGCACTTCTTTTCGGATAATCTTTCTGGAGTCAGAAGTCTTTACTTCTATTTGCGGGTGTATAATGCTCACATGTAGCTCCGGTGCGGGAATACTCACTGCGTCAGGAGGTTGTAACGACTGAATAATGCTCACGCCACCTAACAGGCATGGAGCTACGTTGTCGAGGTGCGCGACGCCACCTGCGACTTTCTCTCCCTGCATAGCGAAGTACAAAAGCTGGCTTTTTGTAAAAGGATTGCCCAATACCATATTCGCCGCCGCCACTGCCCCCATGGCACTGGCAGCACTGGATCCCAGGCCACTCCCGGGTTTTATATTCTTTTGAATTTCCACATCGAAACCGATGGCACTGCCGGTTTCGTTGAGAAGTGCCTGCAGGGAAACACCGGCCACATTGAGCACAGGGTCTTCAGGTAATTCAAAATTGTCTGTATGGTGAATTCTGATTCCGGGTTTCTCTGAAAGCTTTAATGTGATTTCATCGTAAGGTGCTGACACTGCAAACCCAAGCACATCAAATCCACAGACGATGTTGGCGATGGTGGCTGGTACTCTTAATTTTACTTCATTCATTTCTCTTGCTTTAGAGATGAAGGCCTAACGGACAGCTCTCAGTATATCTGCGAATACTCCAGAGGCAGTTACCTCAGCACCGGCTCCGGCTCCCTTTATGATTAACGGTTGTTCGGTGTACCGTTTGGTATAGTACAACACAATATTATCTTTTCCATATAGGTGATAGAAGTCCTGATCATCGCTGATTTCTTTTAGTCCGGTCCGGGCTTTTCCGTTTTCAAAGGTCGCGACATATTTCAGTTTCCTGCCATTTTTCCGGGCTGACGAAAGTAACTCTCTGAAGTGGTCTTCATGCTTTTCTACCTGTTCATAAAAGTTTTCAATACTTCCCTGCATAGTGGCCTCCGGCAGGAAAGAATCATTCTCAATATCGCTGAGTTCCATAGGATATCCTGATTCTCTGGCGAGAATTAATATTTTTCGCATTACATCAGTACCACTCAGGTCGAGCCGTGGATCTGGTTCGGTATATCCTTCAGCAGCAGCCTTCCTTACTACCTCGGCAAAAGAAGTGCTGCCATCATAATTGTTAAATACAAAATTGAGTGTGCCGCTGAGTACTGCCTCTATCCTGGTAACTTCGTCGCCGCTCTTTAGAAGATCGTTTAGTGTATTGATAACAGGCAGTCCTGCTCCTACATTAGTTTCAAAAAGGAAGGATACGTTATGCCTTGAAGCCAGCGATTTCAGTTGCTGATAGTATGCATATTCTGATGATCCTGCGATTTTGTTGCAGGCAACGACCGAAATACTTTTCTGGAGTAGTAAAGGATATTGCCTTGCTACATCCGCATTTGCAGTGACATCTACAAATATCGAATTGCGCCTGTTTTCATTTCTGATTTTATCGATGAATGCGGGCAGATCCATCATGTCGGCGCTTTGCAATTCCTGTTCCCAGTCTTTCAGGCTTACGCCACTGTGGCTGAATAGCATTTTTCTGCTGTTAGCTATTCCCGCAATTTTGATGTTAAGGAATAATTTTTCTTTCAGATATTTTGATTGTTGCAATAATTGGCCTATCAGCTTCCGGCCTACGTTGCCGGTGCCGCAGATGTAAAGGTTGATTTCCTTGTAGGTATCTTCAAAGAATTCTTCGTG
>JACFNA010000253.1 GCA_019455085.1 Chitinophagaceae bacterium | reverse complement strand
GAAAAGCATAGTATAATTAGAATCCGCAATTGTAGTGGTTTAGCTCTTTGTCAATATAGGTAAAGCAATATAAATGAATTTATCCTCTTAAACATCTTTAATTTTGCCCGCATGGAATTGCTTGATGGTAAAGTGGCTTCTGCAGCCATTAAAGAAAATCTGAAATCAAAAACTGAGTTACTGACAGCCTCCGGCAAACGCGCGCCACACCTGGCTGCCATCCTGATTGGGGACGACCCGGCCAGCCACACTTACGTTAACTCAAAAGTGAAGAACTGCCACGAAGTGGGCATCCGCTCCACGCTGATTCAACGAGACGACAGTATCAGTGAGGAAGCGCTATTACAAATGATTCGCGGACTCAACGAAGACAAGGAGGTGGATGGTATTCTGGTACAGGTACCACTGCCAAAACATATATCCGAAAATAAAGTAACACTCACCATCGCTCCCGAGAAAGATGTGGACGGATTTCATCCGGTCAATATCGGCAACATGGTGTTAGGTCTTCCGGGTTTTGTTTCTGCCACTCCCTGGGGCATTATCCTTCTTCTGAAACACTATGGAATCAAATCAGAAGGTAAGAATGTGGTCATTGTCGGCCGCAGCCACACCGTAGGTACACCGCTGAGCATCCTGTTCAGTCGTAATACCTCCTTTGGTAATGCCACTGTGACCCTTTGCCACAGCCGCACTCACAATCTGGAAGAAATATGCCGTACAGCAGATATCCTTGTAGCCGCAATAGGCAAAGCACAATTCATCAAAGAAGACATGGTGAAGGAAGGCGCCGTGGTAATAGACGTAGGCATCAATCGGGTGAAAGATAGTAATACAAAAAGTGGATTTCGGCTGAAGGGCGACGTAGATTTTGAGAATGTGAAAGGTAAATGCAGCTATATTTCTCCTGTCCCAGGTGGTGTCGGGCTGATGACAATTGCTGCATTACTCACCAATACCTTCGACGCCTATATCCGAAACAACGATGTGGCACTATGAAAACAGCCAATCACACAGCATTAGCCACGGGATCCTTACCGGTGATGGAGCAATTCTACACTATTCAGGGCGAAGGATACCATCAGGGTAAGGCGGCTTACTTTATCCGGCTGGGCGGATGCGATGTAGGATGTGTATGGTGCGACGTGAAGGAAAGTTGGGATGCGGCAGCACATCCTCATATCCCGATAGAGGACATTGTGAAGGCAGCTCAGTCTGCTCCGGTCAGGCTGGCAGTGATTACCGGTGGCGAACCCACTCTCTACAATCTGAATAAACTTACAACACAATTAAAAGCAGCAGGTTTTCAGACGAATATCGAAACCTCAGGCGCACACGAACTTACCGGCCACTTCGACTGGGTGTGCCTGTCTCCCAAGAAATTCAAACCGCCAGTGGGGCAGGTGTTAAAACAGGCAGACGAACTCAAGATTATAGTATTCAATAAATCCGACTTCAAATGGGCTGAGTCTTTTGCAGCCAAGGTAAGAAAGAACTGTATGCTCTTCCTCCAACCTGAGTGGTCTAAAGCAGAGAAAATGACTCCCCTGATTGTAGATTACATCAAGGCAAATCCACAATGGCAGCTTTCTTTGCAGATACACAAATATATCCACGTCCCTTAGCGTTACTATTACCCGGACAGGCATACAACTATTAGTCGTATCAACCGGTCTAATTACAAATACAGAAAGTAACCTGTAACATTTGCTTAGCAACCGGATTGTTATTTTCGTTATGAAATCAGGATTATGAAAAAGTGGGTACTACTATTATTTATACTTGGAAGTGTACAACTATCTTTCGGGCAGTGGTATAATCCTGACAAGGTAAGCAACAAAGCTTCCTCGCTCTTCAATCAGGCTTATGATCAGGCAATGGCAGGCGCTTATGGCGCGGCACTCGAGCTGCTCCAAAAGGCGGTTGCCATCGACACAAATTATGTAGATGCATATCTTTCAATAGCAGGGATTCACGGAGAGCGAAAAGAATATGCTGCGGCAGTTGCTTCATACAAAAAGGCTATTGATCTGGATTCTGTTTACACAATTCACTACCAGCTTCCCTATTCCATAAACCTCGCAGGAACCGGACACTTCGAAGAAGCGTCGGCTGCGATAAATAAATTTCTTACAAGCCCCAGACTGAACGAGCGAAGCCGAAAGGCCGGTGAATTCAGGAAGACCACCTACGAATTTGCGGTAAATCTGGCTAAAACCATGCAACAGGGTTATGTATTCAACCCTGTGAACCTTGGCGACAGCATCAATACTTCTGACCTGGAGTATTTTCCCACACTTACAATCGATGGCAACACCCTCGTCTTTACCCGAAGGACAGGCAATAGCGAAGACTTCTACCAAAGTAAAAAGGAAAACGGTGTATGGCAAAAAGCCCGGCTGCTCGAGGGAAATATCAATACACCCAACTACAACGAAGGCGCACAAATAATCTCACAGGACGGCAAGTGGCTCATCTTCACCGGATGCAACTTCCCGCAGGGATTGGGAAGTTGTGATCTCTATATCTCATTCCTCACTAAAAAAGGATGGAGCAAGCCGATGAATCTTGGGCCAAATGTCAATTCTGAATTCTGGGAGTCCACACCCTCTCTTTCTCCTGACAAGCGCGATCTGTATTTCAGCAGCAATGTGCCCGGAGGATTTGGCGGAAAAGATATCTGGGTATCGCACCGCAATGATGATGGCACCTGGAGTGAGCCCACAAATCTGGGCGCTGAAATAAACACGGCCGGGGATGAGAGCACGCCATTTATCCATGCAGATAACCAAACGCTCTATTTCAACAGCAATGGGCTACCCGGATACAGCGAAAAGCCCGACCTCTTTGTCACCAGAAAACAACCCGATGGCTCCTGGAGTACACCACAAAACCTCGGCTATCCCATCAACACCATAGATGACGAAGGGAGCCTCTTCATTGCCGCCGACGGCATCACGGCTTATTACAGCAGTGACAGAAGTGATACCAAAGGCGGATTGGATATTTATTCCTTTCAGCTTCCGGAACAGGTGCGCCCACTGAGAACCCTCTGGGTGCAGGGTAAGGTATTTGATAAACATACCAAAGCACCACTTCCTTCTGCTGTAGAATTGACAGACCTGGAAACAGGGAACATGATCAGCCGGGTAAGCACGGATGAAGACGGCGAATTTCTGGTCACACTTCCTGTCGGCAGAGACTATGCCTTTACTGTTAGAAGGAAAGGATATCTGTTCTTCTCTGAAAACTATAATATCAGCACTACAGCACCTGATGAGACTTTCGTGGCCGAAATTCCCCTGCAACCCATCGAGGCCAATGCTTCTGTCGTACTGAAAAATATTTTCTTCAATACAGGAAAGTCAGATTTAAAGCCGGAATCTATCGTAGAGCTTAATAACATCGTAACGCTTCTTAATGAAAACCCCACGCTGCGCATCCAGATTATCGGACATACAGACAATGTAGGATCTGATAAGGATAACCTGAAACTCAGTAACGACCGGGCTTTGTCTGTAGTGAACTATCTGATATCCCACGGAGTAAAAGCAGAGCGCTTGTCTCACCTGGGCAAAGGCGCCTCGAACCCCGTTGCAGATAATAATACAGAAGAGGGCAGGGCGCAGAATCGACGCACCGAGATGAAGGTTGTAGCCAAATAATATTACCAACAGTAGGTAATAGCCACAGGGTCAGCTATTTCAGGATATGCTCCAGCACATTCAGTTTGCCAT
>JACFNA010000252.1 GCA_019455085.1 Chitinophagaceae bacterium | reverse complement strand
GTATTGAAGCAAATCGTCTCGAACTGGATTAGCAGACTCCGGTATTTCGAATTTACTATAATTGACCACAGTCAGATTTTGTTGACAACCTGACCGGATTTATTTTTCAGTAACATCTTTTTCCTTCTTTATTTCCCACACTAATGCGCTGGCACCAAGGATGGCAGCATCTGATTCTTTGAGTTCACTGAAGATAAGTTTCACCTTGTTCTGAAAAATAGGCAGCAGGTTTTCCTCCATGCTTTTGCGTACCGGATCCATCAGTAGTTTGCCTGCTTTGATTACCCCTCCAAAAAGGATGATGGCTTCAGGAGAAGAGAACATAACAAAGTTGGCTAGAGATAATCCGAGTATCTTACCAGTGTATTCAAAGACATCTTTGGCAATCTTATCGCCTTTTATTGCCGCCTCATATACTGTTTTTGAGGTAATCTGCTCGTGGGGCGTTTTTCTCAACAGGCTGTCTTCCCTGGGCCTTTCATCGAGAAATTCTTTCGCTGTAATTGCAATGCCGGTCGCAGAGGCGTAGGCCTCGAGCGAGCCTTTAAGCCCGGTACCCCAGTGCACTCTTCCTCCCGGAATTGTGGTGGTGTGTCCCAGTTCACCTGCAAAGCCATCGTGCCCGTAAATGAGTTGGCCATTTGCGATGATTCCGCTTCCGACGCCTGTCCCAAGGGTAATCATGATAAAGTCCTTCATCCCTCTTCCTGCGCCGTACATCATTTCACCCACGGCGGCCGCATTGGCATCGTTGGTCAGGGTGCAGGGTACGCCGAATTTATCAGAAATTAATTTGGCCATGGGGATAATGCCCTTCCATTGCAGGTTAGGTGCATATTCAATAGTACCAGTGTAATAATTACCGTTAGGAGCGCCTACTCCAATTCCTTTGATAAATTCCAGTCCGCCTACGTTGGCAATGGATGGAGCGAGTTTCTCGTAGAGCGCATCAATGTATTGATGAATGTCCTTGTAATCGGTGGTGCTTATTTCACCTTCATTGCTTATCTCGCCTCTATGATTTACCACGCCATACTTGGTGTTGGTACCTCCAATGTCGATGCCTATGGCAAACTCCTTCTGGTTCTCTGCCTCCTGTATTACTTTTCCTTCCATAGCGATTATCCTTTTCTAATAAGTTTATGCTTTTTTATATTTTTCTTTTTTGGAATTTATTTACCCTTCGGATGCAGTGTCGTAGCTGATTCCCTGTCTTCTCAATATGCCTTTTACAAGAAAAGCATAGAGCGTAATATAAGCAAAACAAAGCAGAGGTATCCAGTACGACTGATGGATACCGTACCCTATTACATCACTACCCGACTGAAGCAGGTCTGCAAGTTTACCCTGGATAGGAGGTATCACACCCCCTCCTAATATCATCATGATCAGAAAGGCAGAACCCTGCGTAGTGTATTTTCCAAGTCCCGCTACCGAAAGTGCGAAAATTGCGGGCCACATGATACTGCAAAACAGACCTCCACTGATAAAAGCATACACAGCCAGCATACCGGTAGATGCGATACCGATTGCCATTGAGGTGATTCCCAGCAGTCCGAAAATTAAAAGTGTTCTTGCAGGGTTATCGCCTCCAACGAAGAAGGCTCCGATCTGGATTCCTACGCATATAATGTAGTAGAAGAGCAGTTGCACTTTGTATCCTGAAAGGCTATTGACTCCAAGTACGATGGCGAAGGCGATCAGTGGCACTATCAGTGTAAGTAGTTTCCTGGTAGATGGTTTGAATTCAAAAGCACTGATAGACCCCACCCATCTGCCGATCATCAGGCTTCCCCAATACATGGAGATAAATAGTGCGGCCTCCGACGTAGAGAAGGCACCAAAATCCGGCTTGCTGATGAGTTCCCCAAGATTGCTCACAATCGTAACCTCAGAACCCACATAGAGAAAGAGTGCCAGCATACCCAGCACCAGTTGTGGATAGCGCATGGCTCCCCATCCTTCAGGATTCTTTTTTGCTCTGAAGTTTGCGATCAACAGACTTAACACCACAGATGCCAGCGCGCCAAACAGCCACAGCATCCTGTATTTTTCCAGAGGAAGCTTAACGGTATTTAGTTCTGCAGTCTTATTATCGATTTCGCTTTTGACACTCATTATCCGGGCGACCGCTGCTTCCGGTGCATTGGCTTTGAGCAGATCGGTCTGCGACTGGAGTTGCGCTGCAGTTTTGTCTTTAAAATAATTTTTGGTGTCGATATTATTAGGATTGCTTCCAAAAGCAGCCGTTACCAGGCTATCTACCTGCTGATGGTCTTTTGAAATTAAGGCTTCAATATTCTCAACGGTTTGCTGTTCCTCTGAGTTATAGCTGCTGAATACCGGCACAAACATGATAATCAGAAGCCCTGTCATTATTAATAGTGAGCTTAATGTTTTTGTTTCGCGCTCGGTTTTTTCAGTAGAGATTCCGGCCGGCACTTTCCTGCTGAAATAAAACAATCCCGCGGCAGCGATAAACAACAGGCCTACACAAGTATAAAGAATGATTACCTTGCTGAGGCTGAGTGAAGCTATCTTGTCATCTGATATGGCGGCTGTAGTTCCGAATAAAGCAAAAGCGACAATCAATGGCCCTATCATGGTACCAAATGAGTTGACCCCTCCTCCGAGATTGACTCTGCTGGCACCTGTGGAAGGATCGCCCAGGATAATGGCAAATGGCTGTGCGGCCGTCTGTTGAAGTGAAAAACCAAGTGCCACTACAAAAAGGCCTGCAAGCATACCTGCAAACACATTTCCGTAAACGGCGATTATCATTACCACAGCGCCGAGTGCTGAAAACAGCAGCCCATACACAATACTCATCTTATAACCCCATTTGGCTACCAGATCGCGTCCGCCAAAAGCTCCGTATGCAAACAGCAAGAGTGCACCAATATAATAAGCCAGATAAAATGCAAAGTCAATTAGCTGGCTTTGAAACTGGTCAAGATGAAAATAATGCTTACAAAAGGGTATGAATACACTGTTGCCTGCGGCGATAAAGCCCCAGAAAAAAAAGACAGTAATTAGTGTGGTTAAGGCTCCGTAATTGGTAGGCTGCAATTTTCCTCCGGTGGGTTTGTGCTGACCGGAGGTGCTCATCACTGGTGTCGCCATTTAAGTTGGAAATTTTGGCAATGAAAGTAAGATAAAAATGGCATTGTCTCCCAATTATTTCTGCTGCTTATGCGGAGTGATTCATTAAAACTTGTACTTTCATAGCATGGAAATTTTACACGTAAGCGCAGAATGTTATCCGGTTGCTAAGGTAGGCGGCCTTGGTGATGTGGTTGGGGCTTTGCCAAAGTATCAACAGAAGCTGGGCCATATAGCCAAGGTGGTGATGCCAATGTATCGCACCCGTTTTCTGTACGAAAACCAGTTTGAGGTGGTGCACAAGGGTTCCTTTGAAATGGCGGGCTACCGGCGGGAGTACACTATTATTAAAGAACATTCCAACAAACTGGGATTCGATCTGTATCTGGTGGATATCCTCGGAGTGCTCGACAGAGAGAAGGTGTATGGATATGATGATGATACTTACAGATTCGTTTCATTCCAGACGGCAGTGGTGGACTGGGTGAGCAAGTGGCAGCACAGGCCTGATATTATTCATGTACACGATCATCATTGCGCCCTTATTCCCTTCATGTTGCAGTATTGCTATGCCTATAATTTTCTGAATACTGTCAAGACGGTGCTTACCATTCATAATGCACAGTATCAGGGATGGATGGGATGGGATCAG
>JACFNA010000251.1:2567-3780 GCA_019455085.1 Chitinophagaceae bacterium | reverse complement strand
TTGAAATGTTTTGTTTACGAGTGGGCCTGATAGGGGAGGAACTGAGAATTGCGATAATGAAAATTTTTCAACGTATTGTTGCGGCAGCAGACTCTTATCCATACTTAGCATCTGAGCCACCTTAAGTGCACTTCCTTTCAGTGTAGAAAGGCTATCGTAGATGTCTGAAGCGTTATTCTCATGTAATTTTTTTCGGGCCTTTTGTTCTGAGTCTATTATTTTATCCTTGTAATAATTGAGATAGTTGACTCCAATTTTGGCGCCTGTGAGTACAAGTTTGGATGCTCTTGAAACTTTCGTAACAGGTATATGGTCTAGTGTTTTCATAGGAATGCCTATCCAACCGGATTATATTCTTTATAGAGAAATTTGCCAAGGTCAGTGACGCTTTTCAGGGGTTGGGCATTGATGAGGTCAAAACCGGCAATAACAGATTTTTCAATAAAAATATCTGTTTTTTCAAAGTCAGCAGACTCGTCCTGTAACCAGAATTTGAGAATACTTACTAATTGAAACCATGCTGCTTCGTTAATTGCCTTTCGCTGTATTTTATTGACTTTATCATGTTTAAAGTCAATTGTATCTATGTCCAGAGTGTCTATATACTCCCCGAACCCTTTGTGGAGGTTTTTGAGTTTTCGAAAATGATCTAATTTATTACCGGAGAGGATATAGAGCACAAAGCTTCGGTTAGCTGCCAGGTTACCAAAGAACGTGAAATAACAACTTAGCAGTTGTTCTTTGGAACTATATGCCTTATAGCTGGCCGATTTGGAAAGGGTATCCAGTGTCTTCGAAAAGATAAGTTCGAAAAAGTGATTTTCAATCCCTTCAAAACTGTTGAAAAACTTGTAGAAATCGCTTTCTTTTATCTGATGCCTCCTGCTAAATAAATAGACATTTTTTGGGTCGTTACCCTCCAGAGTATCATTCATATACCAGGTGAGAATGGTCTCTTTTGAAAGTCGTGATTTAGTGCTGGTGCGGGTACTTTTCATTTTTGTCTGTTTTATTCAAATTTCCGAAAAAGACTTTTGATTTGGTGTTAAAATAGTGTTCGACGGGATACGGTAATTTTTTTTGGACGAACTTTAAAAAATACTTTTTTCAGAATTAAATTTTATTATCTTCGCCGTCCGAAAATTGAAAGGATTGAGGAGTGGGGCAGATGAAGATTTGAAATATTGGATCGGTAGTTCAGTTGGTCTCTATG
>JACFNA010000251.1:0-2467 GCA_019455085.1 Chitinophagaceae bacterium | reverse complement strand
ACCATAGAGATGCTGCCCTGTCATCTCTACAGCCGTAGAGACGAGTTCGGGTAAAAAGTGTTATTTGAAAATATTGGATCGGTAGTTCAGTTGGTCTCTATGACCATAGAGATGCTGCCCTGTCATCTCTACAGCCGTAGAGACGAGTTCGGGTAAATAGTGTTATTTGAAAATATTGGATCGGTAGTTCAGTTGGTTAGAATGCTGCCCTGTCACGGCAGAGGTCGCGAGTTCGAGTCTCGTCCGGTCCGCAAGAGAACCTCACGGAAGTGGGGTTTTTTCGTTTATGGGATATTATGTGTACATACTTCGCAGTGAAGTTGATGGCACCTATTACAAAGGCTCCACAGAAGACCCTGTGAGCAGATTGCAAGATCATAATGATGGCAGGAGTTTTTATACATCAGGCAAAAGGCCCTGGCAGATGGTGTACTTAGAGCAGATGCCTGACAAGCGGGAAATGTTGATCCGGGAAAAGAAACTGAAACGCGGCAATAAGGAATACTTTGAGGAGTTGATTAGCGGAGAAAAGAATATCGTATCGCAATTTTTCTGATGATGGCCTGTCATCTCTACGGCCGTAGAGACGAGTTCGAGTCTCGTCCGGTCCGCAAGAGAACCTCACGGAAGTGGGGTTTTTTCGTTTATGGGATATTATGTGTACATACTTCGCAGTGAAGTTGATGGCACCTATTACAAAGGCTCCACAGAAGACCCTGTGCGCAGATTGCAAGATCATAATGATGGCAGGAGTTTCTATACAATTTTGGGGATTGATTATTATAGTTTGCAGGGTGCAGTACCAGGGTAACTATTTTTTCAGAACCTGCAGAGCCTCGAGCACAGTTGAGTCTGAATAATTTTTTATTTCGAAGTAACCCTGAGTGCCCCAGATAAGCCTTGCTGTCAGCATCTTTATCTGTGAGGCTGCCTGAATCTTTTGGTTTGTATTTGCCAGGTTCAGGGTAATGGAATCTTTTTCCAGAAATTGTTTAAAGTGGTGCAGTTCCGGTTCAGATGTTGAATACTCCTTTTCAAACTGGAAGGCATTATTATATTTTCTGAATTCGTTTTTGTAATTGAGGAAATTGTAATACACGAACCTGTCAATCTTACCGTCAATTCGTGCTCTCATAATAGGCCTTTCAAAAGATTTGTTATCCACACCCACAAATACATCCGGTGTGATTCCGCCTCCTCCATACAATACTTTTCCTGTCTTGGAAAGGAACTGGGGTTCGCCCTTGTGGTTAATAGAGTCTGCTGAATTCATTTCTCCTCTTTCAAATCTTGTTATCATATCGTGATAGTAAGCCCAGGTACCTTCTGTGTACGGTCGTTGGATACTTCGTCCTACAGGCGTAAAGTATCGTGCTACAGTAAGCCTCAGGCCTGAACCGTCACTCAGCTCGTATTGTTCCTGTACCAGCCCTTTTCCGAATGATCGTCTGCCAACGATTTCAGCGCGCCCCCAATCCTGAAGAGCCCCGGCAAGCACTTCACTTGCAGAGGCAGTGCCCTCATTGATTAGCACCACGAGTTTCCCCTTTTCAAAGATCCCCTCCTTGTTGCTTTTGTAATCCTTTCTTCCTGCATGGGCACCTATGGTATAAGTTATGAGTTTGTCTCCATCCAGAAATTCATCCGCTATGTAGATAGCTTCATTGAGTATGCCTCCACCGTTATCACGCAAATCAAGTATCAGTGATTTCATTCCCTGCCTTTGCAGTGTATCCATAGCAGTCATAAACTCTTTGTAAGTTCTTTCTGAGAATCTGCTTATCCGAATAAAGGCAGTAGTATCGTTCAGCATGTATGCAGCATCAATACTTACGATGGGTACAGGGCCTCTGGTTATTTCTTTTACCAAAAGCTGACCGTCGCGCAGTATAGTAGCAGTTACTTTAGTGCCGTTCTTTCCGCGCATCAGATTTTTGAGAGTGGCTTCTGTGGTATGGTTTCCGGCTACCAGGCTGTCTCCAACCTTGATAAATTCATCACCTGTCTGAAGGCCTGCTTTGTCGCTCGGGCCTCCCTTAATTACTCGTAAGGTGTGCGTAGTGTCGTTTATAATACTGAATTCAATACCTATTCCGAAAAATACTCCTTCCAGGTCTTCATTAATTTCCTGTAGCCTTTCGTATGGGATATATACAGAGTGCGGGTCCAGTCCTTCTAAAATATTTTCTATAGCTACGTTTCCCAGAGAGTCGATATTTACAGTATCTACATACTTTCTCTGGATCAGATCTATGACCTCCTGAACCGGCTTTTGACTATCGATAAAAAAGAGGCTCTTGTTGTTGGGCATGTTGCCTCTGATCCTGTAGCCTATAAACATACCTGCTACCACACAAAGACTGAGGATTAAAGGAAGCCATACCTGCAACTTTTTTTTGCTGGCCATAGAAGGTTTTCTATTTTTAATTAAAAGGAGCGGCAAATTTCCATAATAAACACGACAAAA
>JACFNA010000250.1 GCA_019455085.1 Chitinophagaceae bacterium | reverse complement strand
CATTGATTGGCAATCCTTATGCTTCGGCTATTGACTTCGACCAACTGACCTTCACCGGCAGTATCAGTACATCTTACTACATCTGGGATCCCAGGCTTACAAGAACTACAGGAGCTAACGCACCATCAGTCTATGGATTGGGAGCATACCGGCTCATCACAGGAGGTGTAGCTGTACCGGACGAAGGCAGCTATGTGGTAACACCGATTCAATCCGGGCAGGCATTCTTTGTAGATAACCCGGGTACCACAGACGGATCAGTGGCTTTCTCCGAATCTGCCAAAGTATCGGGCAGCGCCTCTATCTTCAGAAATACCCGTAATAAGCTACCTGTTGATATGAGTATCAGGACCAATCTGTTCATTACTGAAAACTTAGACAAAGCGTTAATGGATGGTACGCTCCAACAATTTGGAAAAGATTTCCAGCATGCGGTTGATAGATATGATGCAAGAAAAATTATAAACAGCTCAGAGAATATCAGTATTCATAATAAAGAATATCCATTAACCCTCGAAAGAAAACCTGTACCTACAGAAGGAGATACCACTTTTTATGTGATATCCGGAATGAGCCGACGTAATTACTCTTTAGAACTAACCATTGATGGTGCAGATAAAGAAAATGTAGAAGTATATTTCAACGACAGCTATGAGCACTCTAAACGTTTACTGAACGAAGGTAAAACCCAGATAGATTTTAGCGTAAATTCCGACAAAGCCTCTTCCTCACCAAATCGCTTCTACCTTACTTTCAAACCGGCTATCCCACCATTTGCATTTGCAAATGAAAAAGCAACTGCGGCTGAAGATCACATCACGCTCACCTGGCGGGGACTGAATCAATCGCAGGTGGCTTCGTTCACCATTGAACACTCTGCCGATGGTGCTACGTTTGCCAATGCAGGATTAGCCGAAGTGAAAACAGGTGCTACGGCCGATTATCTGTTTACTACTATCGCTCCAAAATCAGGTATCAATTATTACCGTGTGAAGGCGGTAATGAAAGACGGCAGCATCCTATATTCTCATGTACTTGCTGCATCTGTGCACCTCGGTGCAGCTGGCATGTACATTTCACCTAATCCGGTAAGGGAAGTCATCAGGCTACACCTTTACAGAATGGCCAAAGGCGACTATCAGATTCAGGTTTATACCATGGAAGGCAAGCGTGTACTTTCTCGTAAGATTACACATGCAGGTGGCTCAGCCGACTTTAATATCACACCTCAGGGTATGGCCAAAGGCTTATATCAACTGGAAATATATAAGCCGGACGGAAGCAAGGCATCACAACTCCTGATGTTGGATAAATAATTTGTAACCCAATCAGTCAGCAGCATTTTATATCCATAAAAAATGCTGCTGATTTATTTTTTCCGAATAGTCTGTTTTAGTACGATAATAGTGCAAATCAAATTGCCCAATTGGGACTGCAATTTTACCTCTTGCAGGTTTAGTTAAAAACGTCGCTGCCCGGTTCTATTATTCAGCATGTGGCTAAAGCCAACGGTAAAAGATTTTAGAGGGTTTACTGCGGTTTGCTTCTAAGTCAGAATTTTCTAATTGCGTGTTGTCCCTTTGTGCTGCAACTTCTCCTTTTGCCTGAAGTAGTTCTATATTTAAAGTGTTTCTACCTTCTATTATTATCGTTGGCTTCAGCCAACGGAATGAAAGGTGACGGGGTACGGCTTTAGCCACATTATTCTTAGTGAAATGCAGCTAAAACCGAATGAGGGTGTTGTCTTTCTCTCCGGTTGGCTAAAGCCAACAGTAAAAGATTTTAAGAGGCTCGTTGCAAATTGCCTTTCCCCATAACAGAATTTTCAAATTGAGTATTGTCTATTCCTGCTACAGCTTCTCTTTTTGCCTAAAGTAATTTTATATTTAAAGTGTTTCTACCTTCTATTATTATCGTTGGCTTCAGCCAACAGAATAAGAATTTAAGTCTTACGGCTTTAGCCACATTATTCTTAGTGAAATGCAGCTAAAACCGAATGAGGGTGTTGTCTTTCTCTCCGGTTGAATTGGCGTTGCATTTTTTTCCCCAGGAAAAAAAAGCCTGATACCCCAAAGAAGGTTGAGTTGTGTAGTGCAGTCAAATTATCAAAGATTTGATACAGCCAGTCGCTATTCGGTAGTTGTGCTATTCAATAATTTTGAACCGGACATGCCATAAATGGTCCTTGAGAACAAATAAACACAATCAATCTAAGGCCTTTCACATCTGGCCTTCAGACCGGCCAGCGCCTCATCGTATTGTGCCCCCAATATTTTATCCATAAATACTCCCCTTACCCGTTGCCAGGGATACCAGGTCAACTTTACATTAGCAATCAGTGTTACCCTCGCGCCCCCGTCTGCAGGAGTCTGGAGAAAGGTATAACTCACGGCATCACCAGACTGTGGGGCAATTGTGCAAACTGTAGAATCCACGCTCTTATAATCAAATGTCAGCGTCATGGACCTGTCGGCAGACTTTTGCAATACTGCTTCATCATCCGAAATCTTACGGATGGTCATCAGTCCCTCCTTCAAAGGCGGAAACCAGTTTGACCAATTATCCGGATTATTAATCTCCCTGCTGATAGTTTCCTCCGATGCAAATACCACAGTGGATCGCGCCACTGAAATTGCCGAAGGCAAAAGCAAGCTCAGCAGGCTGATAAATACCAGTAGAAGGCACAGTATGATTATAGATCGTTTTATCATTACCAGAATTATTTGCCGGATAGTCTTTCAGAAACTTCCCCTATTTTTCTATGCCACAAAAGTATCAGAGATTCTTTAATTAACAGTTGTGCATTTCCACATTTTGATATCTGTAAAAAAGCACCACCTTTGTCTCTGCTTATACATGACGCACATCAAACAACACAGGGTATTTATTTCAACAGGCACAAATCTGGGCGACAAAGAAATGAATCTGGACACTGCAACCCAATTGATTGCTGCCCGGGTTGGTAAAATTAAAGCAGCATCCTCGCGCTATGAAACAGCCCCGTGGGGTTATGCCGACCAGCCTGAATTCCTGAATCAGGTGCTCGAGGTTGAAACCATGCTGCCACCGGGAAAGCTCATGGAAGTGCTCCTGCACATAGAAGCGCAAATGGGGAGAAAGCGTACGTTCAAGAATGCTTCTCGTGTGATTGATATTGATATTCTTTTCTATGATTGTCGCATTATCCAAACCAGCAAGGTCACTATCCCCCACCCATTTATTAGCAAAAGGAGATTCATTTTGGTCCCTATGTGCGAATTGGCACCTGAATTCACCCACCCTGTTCTCAAAAAAAATATACAGACACTGCTTGCTGAATGTCCCGACCCGCTGGATGTGAAAAAATTGGGGGATAAAATAGCAGGCTAAATCCGGAGTTGTGAATACTCTGACTATTTTTGAATTTAGAGAGAGAAGTGATGAAATATAATTTTATAACCATAGAGGGAAATATTGGCGCAGGCAAAACTACTCTTGCACACCTGCTCACGAAAAAGCTCCATGCCAGACTGATTCTGGAAGAATTTGCCGACAATCCCTTTCTGCCTAAATTTTATGAGAATAAAGACCAGTACGCATTTCCTCTCGAGCTATTCTTTATGGCAGAGCGTTACAAGCAGATGAAAGTCCTCTTGGGTGCAAAAGACCTTTTTCATCATGTGACGGTGTCAGATTATCTTTTTATCAAATCACTTTTGTTTGCTAGAGTCAATCTGCCTGATGAAGAGTTTAACCTCTATCAGAAACTCTTTAACATCATCAACCCGCACCTTATCAAGCCC
>JACFNA010000249.1 GCA_019455085.1 Chitinophagaceae bacterium | reverse complement strand
ATATGTTTATAGTCTGTGTCCATAGCAAGCTGTCGGTTTATATAGCAGCCAACGTGGACGGCTTGCTGCTGTGCTGGTATTTTATGATTGTCAGCCTGGCAACTGAAGCTGATTGAAATACCAAAGTACAAAATATATTCTATTGCCCAATTGCATAATGTCAGTTGGAACTATTGCTGATAAGCGAAACAAAGTACATGCTGCGTTGGGTCAGCCAGCATAGCTGCAAACCGATGTTGTAAGCATACCCTTTTCGTTTTGAGCTTCAAATTATATTGTCCTGTGTCACCTAAAGACTGACTGCCTTCGGAAGGAGAAGGCAGGCTCTTTTGGAAGGTTTGCTTTGCGTTTGGCTAAGTGCGCCTTTCAAATGTGCCTGCCTTGCAGAATGGCCTATAATGAAAGTTATAAAATGGCTCCTTAACTAGAAGCCTTTTATAAAAATTACTCTACAATTATTTGTCTTGATTGTTGATAATTACCCTTTGTTATACGAAGTATGTAATTCCCTTTAGGTACACCTCTCAAATTTAGTTGAAACTGTTTTTGGTGATTTTTAAGTGTCCACTGTTTTCGCTTCATGGCTGAATTGAAGTGAAACATTTCTACCATCATATTACCGTTTTGCGGTAGTGATTGCACTTGTGAACTTTCATTGTCGATTGTTACATTCATTACATCATTGGTTACCGGATTGGGTGCAGCCATTACACGGAAGCCAGACATGTTCTCCTGCACGTTTATGATGATAGATGAAACCACTGCTCCGCAGTTGGTCATTTTAGACACTTGCAATGTGTGATAACCAGTTTCTGCAAAAGTGATGTATGGCTGACCACCGGCATACAGTGTAGGATTTCCTGTCGGTGGAAATAATGTCCACGTATAGCTTTGTGCAGGAAAATGCGGTGAGGTTTCTCCTGCCAGGAAATAATAAGTGGTATTGGTATAGGCTACTCCCATCACTGTATGTTGTGTAATGTCATAAGGGCCAATGATGGTTGTAGGTAAAACGCCAAACTGAAAAGTTCTGGAGACTGTAATTGTTCCGCAATCCCCACTGGTAATTTGAACAGTAATAGTGATGTTTGCGCTGCCCTGCCTTCTTCTTGTAATGTCGATTGAATTGTTATTCGGAAAAATATTGATTAAAAAACTGTTGTTCACTGTCCATGTATAAGTTGCTCCCGCAATGGCTGGCACAGTAAAAGTGCCATTGTCGCAAATGGCATCTGCACCGTTAATGAACAAACCACAAAAATCACTACAATTAGTTTGAATGGGTGCAGCGTTCAATTCCGCTGCCACAAAATTTCCGTTTCTGGCAGCAATTTCAATGTGGTTTTCATTATTGTTGGCGGTGCCATTTGAAACAATAACCTGATTAAAAGCTGTAGTAAAATTGGCAAAAGGTGTGTTAAAGGGTGCAGCCGGAGGATTAGCTCCCACATAGCTGGCTCTGTATTCAGCCATTGTTAAAGCGGTGTTGCCGCGACCAATATCAAGAGCACTTACAGTTGGAATAAAATTGAAGTGAGGGATATTATAGGCTGTTACATTGTATTTTACCGCCCAATTCTGAAATGAGGAACTTTGCATATTCAGTTCCGTATCATACATGCCACCTGGTGTGCCGTCAATTGGTAACACGGAAGGGTCTGAATTTCTTGTTCTGTTGGTTATGGTAGTATTCACATTCACCAACCAAAGAATTTTTTTGCTGTAAGTGATATTTCCTCTGTAAATCTGTATGGTTGTTCCTTCGGGCTGGGCTTGGCAGCGTACATTTAATGACAAATCATTTCTGCCGGGGATAATTCCGAGCAAAAACTGTGGTTTTAGGGTTAAAAGCGATAAGCCGCCCCAAAAACCTAAACCAGGTCCAGTGAAACTTCCAATTAAATCTGTCAGCACTCGTGTGTTTCCTCTTCCCACTATATTCAATAAAGTTGCACCTGGTTGAAACCCCTGCCCTGCACCACATTCCGAACCATTGCTTACGGCAATATTTCTGATTTGTTGTTGAGGAAAGCCCACTGGGTAGCCCATATTTCTCAATTCTGTTTGCCATGCATTATGGTCGTTATTGCTTAACTGCCCGTTATTTAATACCCGGTTGTAAAGCATTTGTCTTGCGGCAGGAACATCTAGTAAGTTTAAAGCATTTCTTACCATCCTAATGGTATTGTTACCACCTAATAATAATGGGATAGCAGATTGCACAAATAAACTATTGGCATGACGGGCTGCATGTTGATACGAAACAGGAACGTTTGCACCCTGATGTGGAGCATCCCAGCTAATGTAAAGACGGGTCTGGTGGTTTAAATTTTTGTTTTCCATATCCCGCAAAGCCCATCGTGCAATCACACCACCCATGCTTTGACCTAAAATCACATTGGGTTCATTACTTCCATCCAAAGCTTTTTGTTCATTCACCCAACGTATCACTCTTTCAAGCAGCAACGCATTACGCTGCAAAAAGTCTGTGCCACGAAACCAGTCCACGTAGATAATATCATATTGCTGGTTATTACCCTGAAGAAGATTGCGTAAATCGAAAGAGCCATTAAGTTGAGCAACAAAAGTCACGAAGTTTGAATATCCAAACTGTCTTTCGGGTGCAAGTAAATGTCCGGGGTCAAATCCTTCAACAACAATAAGTGGTCGTCTCAGTTTCAAATCAGCATTGGCATAATCAACCGTTATCCATCCCTGCCCAAACTGTCCAAGGTAGGCTTCGTCCGCAGTTAGAAATATCGGACCGCCGGGACGTGGAAACCGGCAGGAGCTACAACCACTTCCGTAAGCGTTTGGCTCTGGTTCAATTTGCATTTCGGTGTGACTATATAAAGTGGTGTTGTTGCTAAGAGTTAACCTGAATGTCCATGTTTTCCGTCCGGTGTCGGCATAGCTGATGTTTACCGGCTGCCCCATCGTAAGGGTACGATAGCCGGCGCCATCATCAAAGTTTACTGCAATGCTGCTAACACTACCGGCATTGTTGGTAAACCAGAGATTGGAGGGCAACACTACCTGAAAGCTTTTGCCACTGTAGGCATGTAGTGGCGGCGACATGGCAAAAACAGTTTCTGCCTGATAAGGGTTTTGCCATACACCATTCACATAGCGGTCGTAAAATTTATCATTGCTCACAGTAAGTAAACCAGAGCTTAGTGCGTTGTCTTTAAATCGGGCATAGTTGTAATACACTCCACTTAACGTGATTATGCCTGCCTGTCGTTGCAGATGCCAGATGCTGTCAACATAATCGGGACTGTAAAAGCCTCCGGCATTTGTATGAATGGCGCTCATAGCAATGGTGGAATAAATGTCTCTCAAAAAACCTCCATTCACTTTATTACTGTCCGTAAGCACACCACTGTAGCTTTTCAGGTCGGCAAATTCAAAAGAATAATCCAATAGTAATCCATTGGGGACACGGTTTTTCTCCAGTGCAGAAAACACATAGTTCATGCGGTTGATAAACTCAGTATTAATTTCGTCCTGGGCAAAAGAGGATAATGAAATGGCGCAAAGTAGCAGTGCCAGAAAGGTTCTGGTAATATTTCGTTTCATATTTGTTGGTTTGGGTTTAAAGAAAAGTTTTGTAGGGAATTGTTTATTGGGTGTAACGCACATCAAAACGGCCTTCTCTTACTTCCACCTTCTGCCCGTTTGCAGTGACAGCATCAAACCAGAACGTACCGGAAACAATCTGATTAACAGGGTCAAGTTTTTTTATCCATAATTCTCCAGAATAAGTACCCCCCTCAGTATTAAATTGTTC
>JACFNA010000248.1:3495-3806 GCA_019455085.1 Chitinophagaceae bacterium | reverse complement strand
ATGTGCCTCTCCGGCTTTTCATAATTTTCTATTTTAAAATCTGTTATCAATGTCTTAATCCTTGTTGTAGTGGATGTGCCTCTCCGGCATTTAGGAAAATATTTAGGAACCTATCTTCTGAGGAGGTCTTAATCCTTGTTGTAGTGGATGTGCCTCTCCGGCAAGGGTTTTGTGGTTGTTTTTATTATTTCTTATTGTGTCTTAATCCTTGTTGTAGTGGATGTGCCTCTCCGGCATCAAATAGTATACAATGATAAGGAAGATGATAAAAATCTAAAAATCCTTTTTGAACTCGAATTTACTCAACTCAT
>JACFNA010000248.1:0-3485 GCA_019455085.1 Chitinophagaceae bacterium | reverse complement strand
TAGAAGGATAAGTGATATGGTTAAAAGGTCTTAATCCTTGTTGTAGTGGATGTGCCTCTCCGGCTAACCATAAAACCCTTATCCCGACTCCTAAATGGGGTCTTAATCCTTGTTGTAGTGGATGTGCCTCTCCGGCCGTTGGTAACATTTTTCTTAATGCAGATGAAATTAGTCTTAATCCTTGTTGTAGTGGATGTGCCTCTCCGGCGACCTTGGTGTCAAGTTGTTGAACTTCTTTAGGGAAGTCTTAATCCTTGTTGTAGTGGATGTGCCTCTCCGGCTTGCAAAAGTGGGCATTAAAGAAGATGAGGAAAGTCGTCTTAATCCTTGTTGTAGTGGATGTGCCTCTCCGGCATTATCACCCGAAATGGTGTGCGTTTTAAAAATTTTTGTCTTAATCCTTGTTGTAGTGGATGTGCCTCTCCGGCAAACTTTTAAAAGTATGAAACTACTCTGCCACGCCTGTCTTAATCCTTGTTGTAGTGGATGTGCCTCTCCGGCCCGAATCATAAATTTAGAAATTAAATTATGAAACCCAGTCTTAATCCTTGTTGTAGTGGATGTGCCTCTCCGGCAGGTAGAAACAATAATTAAAGATCATAAAATAGTCTTAATCCTTGTTGTAGTGGATGTGCCTCTCCGGCAGTTCTTCATACAGTTGCCTCATTTTCAATCGGTCAGAAAGTAAAAATCTAAAAATCTTTCTAAATTTCACAGAAATAAAATAGCGCTTTTATAGAAATACCGTATTAGGCGGATCAATAATCTGATTAATATTCACATTCTGTCCGATCAACTTCATACTCCGGGCGTCGCTCACATTCAAAGGCACCAATATAATGCTATCCTCATTTTGGTATATTTCATTGATCTCCGCCAGCGTATTCTTTATCTCTTCAAATTTCTGGTTGTCCGTATGCGCCAAAAATACTGATTTTTGAATTCTGATACAGCCCCGGGATAATAAATATTTCGCAATAAGTCCTCTTACTTTGTCTTTCTCAATATCGTATAAAATCAAATAATTCATCATTGTTGATTTTTTTGGCTTGTCCTGGATAACTTTAAGAATCAGCCGAATCCTCTCTGAAAAAGGCTCCATTTCCATCTTCCCTCCATCAGCCCGATTAAAGCCGTCCTCGCCGGAATAAAAATTAAATCCGGCTTTTTTCAAGCGTTCGATCTTTGCTTTTAAATCAAATTCTTTTCGTGGAGGCTTCGGCATAAAAGTTTATCCCGTATTGTTAAAATGGCTTTTCAACAGCGCTACCATACTGTTGCATAGCTCTTTATTACTACCTGTCTTGGAAGTGCCCACTATGCTTACTCCCCGGTGCCCGTAAAACAAATTGACTTCCGCCCAATACTTACCGGCGCCAATTTTGATTTTCCGTCCGTATGAAATGGGCGTCGTACTTAACACCTGGGCGCCTACCTCGCTGACCTGGTCATTCACCACGTTCATCAAATCATTTAATTCTTCCGGCTGCTCATATTGCTTCTCAACGGGCTTTCTCAGCCTTACTCCCACTTTTAATTTGATAGCATTAATAATATCATCGGGCAGCGGATCGGCAACAGATAACGAAACGCCTGTTTCCTTTCTTAGCCGGTCATTTTCCTGCTCCTGTTGTTTGATTTCGGCTTTTAACAAATCCAACTCAAGAGCACCTTCTTCAGGCATATAGGAACCTGTATCTACACGATCAGCGTTTGGATTATAATACGCATCGGGATCATGACTCACAAAACAGCACCTGGAAACATCATTTGTTTTGCTATCCACTACACCCTCCAAATCATACTCTTTAGCAAACCGAAGACAGAATGTTTTATAAAACAAAGCATAAAACCCGCTATCACTGATTTTCTCCTTAAGCCCAAAAACCGCTTTCAAACCGTCGCCTCCCGGTGAAGCAAACATCAACTCAATCCTTGGATCGCTCCTGAGTTTATTTTTTAACGTTATAACATCCTGCCCAAATTCCGACAGGTGATCCATATCAATGATAAATCGGTCGGTGAAGATAAAATTTTCCTTCTTTCTGGTTTTTGGATGAAAATGCGCGCAAACAAGATAGGGCAACCCGGTCTTCAATTTCCGGTATTGTTTTATATCCACCATCCGTATGGCCTGTAATCTCCTTTGCAAGGTTGCAACCTCACTATCCGGATTGATAATAGCCCGAAATACTTTTTCAACCGAAGCGGGCTGTAAAGGATCGCCAGGCGTCGTAATATGTTTACCGACCCATAACATAATTATCTTCCTTTAAAAAAATACTCGCAAGTTTATGAGCATCCGCTTCAATGTGCGACAGACGACTCAATGGTTTACCTATCGTAACGATCTCATCCAGAAAATCGTTGACAGACTGAATTAAAATCCTTTTTGCCAGTGGTAACAACCGAATGCCCTCGGTCTCCGCAGACCTTTCAAAAGACTCTTCGGGGATAGCTTCTTCCTGGCACAACCGCAAAACCACATAATCCATCCAGGTGCGATAATATTCGATGAAATCAAAAACCAGTGCGGGACGGTTATATTCGTCCCGGTGAAAAATACCTACGTAAGGATCTATCCCGGCTTTTATCAACGCCCCTTCTGCTTTACCGTATAAGATACCATAAGCATAGTTGAGGAGTGCATTGAAAGGATCTTTCGCGGGTTGCCTGTCCCGCACCTGAAATTGATAAAAATCAGGCATTAAAAGTGCTAGACAGGAGAAATACTTCTTTCCCGAAGCTCCTTCCCATCCCCGTAAAGACGGCGCGATATCGCTTACAAATTCCCCTTCCGTCTTCTCAATTTTGAGTTTGTAATCTTCCATGCTGTTGATAGCATATTTGAACACGTTGTGTGATTTTACATCTCTGTCTATACCGGGTTGTAATCCTAATAAAAGCGCTATTTGCCGGTCAATTTTTGTAGCTATCAATTCTTTTACCCAATCAATCGCTTTGCCCGAATACAGGAAGTTGATCTGCCCCTTTCGGATATTACTGACCGATCCGTATCTGACACTCCACACCCTCCCCTCCGGTTCACCCAAATCATTTACGAATAATACTTCTACCTGATTTTTTATGGCTAACAGAATCGCATCGCTGGTGATGCGGGCGCTTTTATTAATAGATATACTTCGTACTACATCAGGCGGAAAGGTTTGCCTGCCTTCTGCGGTGGAAACGACAAAGAGGTTGTTTTCCTTCTGAAGCGTGGCGCCATATGAGTTGATGATTAGATTCATTACGGGCAGTTTATGATTGACCCTGATAAGGATATAAAATTAAGAAAGATAACGCAGTTACCGGCACACGAATTTTCTTCAACTACAGATTTACAAGGACGAAAAACGAAATGAAAACCTGATGAAAATACGCTATGACTTCTCTTTAATTTTGCACGTCTGTCAAGCAGGCCTCTCCGATGGAGCCGGTTCAATTTTTGATCTCTTTTCTACAAACGGGCCGCTCCGATGTGG
>JACFNA010000247.1 GCA_019455085.1 Chitinophagaceae bacterium | reverse complement strand
TAGTACGTTTTTTAGGGTTTTATCAGCTAATCTTTACGGTGCCTTATATGGAATAACACTTATTTTTGTTGCCCGCCCGCTATGTACCACATTTTTAAATTCATGACTGTGAGAATGTTTAAGGTTTGTCTTACCACATTCCTGATTTTGGCAATCATGAGTTTTAATAGTGCTGCATCGTGGCCGGGTCACAAAACATCCGATGTTAATTCATACAGGATTTATCCAAAGAACGGTAATTTTTGGGTTTCAAAAAAGCAAAAATTAGTTATAGATACAGTACCGGCAGGTAAAAAGATAATATTAGACACACTGCTACGAAATATTTCTGATACAGCAACTGTTTCTGATTCCCTAAGAGATGTTAAAAGTAATGACACGCTTCCTTACAGATTGTCTAAAAATGCTTTGGTAGCACCTGTTGAGTTTTCTACCGAAGATTCAATGGTTCTCGACATACCCGGCAGGTCGGCTACTGTATATGGAAAAGAATCTAACCTTCTGTATAAGGATAATGATGTGAAAGCACCGGTAATCGTGTACGACATGAATACAGGAGATATAAGTGCCTCTCTGGTCAAAGACAGTACGGGAAAAGTCATTGAGCGTCCCAGCTACAAGTCGGGTGATATGACTACCGAGAGCGACTCCTTCAGATTTAACATGAAGACAGGGAAGGGCCTTACAAAAGGTACATACACCCAACAGGGAGAGATGTACGTTTATGGTGAAAGTATTAAGAAGGTAGATAATGAGGTGCTTTTTGCTTACAAGGGTAGGTTTACTACCTGCAATCTGGATACACCTCACTTTGCATTTGCATTTACTAAAACTAAGTTCATTAATGATAAAATGGCGCTTACAGGGCCTATACATCCGGAAGTGGAGGGAGTGCCTATCCCCATCTATCTGCCATTCGGTATTTACCCGCTTGCCCAGGGCAGGCATTCAGGATTGCTGGCGCCAAGTTTTGTAACCAATGAGCAACGTGGACTGGGTCTTGAGGGGCTCGGATATTATAAAGTATTAGGTGAATACTGGGATTTTATCCTGCAAACGTCTATTTATTCTTATGGCGGATGGTCGTTATCTGTGAATCCAAGGTATTCCAAGAGGTATAGGTATAATGGTAGTTTCTTATTAAATATCCAGCATTTTAATTTCAATTTTAAAGGAGATCCTGATTTTGGTACTAACCGGAGTTTTAATATTCAATGGGTACATTCTACGGATGCAAAATCAAGGCCGGGCGTCACCTTTTCAGGAAATGTGAATGCCGGCAGCAGCAGTTACAATTCGTATGTGCCGAATAATCCGATGCTCAATATCAGCAATATGATGAGTTCATCTATCCGATATAGTAAAACGTGGAAAGGGACTCCATTTAACCTTACAGTGGCAGCCAATCACCAGCAGAATACTAATCTGAAACAGATTACACTTGATCTGCCCACGATCAATTTTTCAATGAGCACGATATATCCTTTCAGGAAAAAGGAAAGAGCAGGAGAAAGCAAGTGGTATGAGAATATCGGATTCGGCTACAATATGGACACAAGATCCACTGCCACCTTCTATGACACTGTGAAGACCAAATCGATTTTTCAACAAATCAGAGACACGGTAAGGTGGGGTGCAAGACACAGAATACCTATCAGCCTGTCATTACCACCACTGGGATTCTTCCAGGTTTCGCCGAGCGTAAGTTATGATGAAACATGGTTTCAGGTAAAGTCAATCCATTATTACAACCCCACCGGTGACACCCTTTTGACCCGATTGGAAAAGGGACTTTATACAGCAAGAAATATGTCGTTCGGGTTGGGAGCCAGTACCAGGATTTTCGGGATGTTAATGGCTAAGAAAAAAGATGCCAGGATAATTGGGATAAGGCACGAAATCAGGCCTACTGTTACAGCCAGTTATCAACCTGATTTCCAGAAGCGGAATTATTATTTCCTTACCGATTCACTGGGAAGAAAAACGCGTTATGCCTATTACGAAAGCAGGTATAATCTGAATTCGCTGTATTCTCCGGGAGAATTTGGAGGGCTGAATTTTTCCATTGAGAATAATATTTCAATGAAAGTGCGTAGCAGGAAAGATACGGGTGAAGCAGCCATAAAGAAGATATCAATCATCGATGCCTTCAGCATTACCGGAAGTTATAATTTCCTGCAGGACTCCTTTAGGTTTCAGCCAATTTCAATGAGTGCCTCCAGCAACCTCTTTAATAAGGTCAGCCTTACGGGTTTCGCTTCTTTTAATTTGTATGAAGTGAATGATTCAGGCAGACCTGTAAATCGACTGATTTGGAAACGCAAACCTATTTCGCTGGGACGACTTACGTCTGCCAGTTTAACTTTGAGCAGTAGTTTTCAGGGAGGTAATAAGAAGACCGGTGAAGAGCCGGGTTTGAAACCCAATGGGTATCGACCTGAAAGCGGATACTCATTAGATGAATTCAATCAGGAACTGGCATATATCAATGCACATCCGGGAGAGTATGCAGATTTTAATATCCCCTGGTCGTTGAATTTTTCATATTCTCTTTCTCTTAACAGGCAATTCCTGATGAATTATGGGTTTAAGTCGACTGTGAGTCAGAATCTTAATCTGGGAGGTACAGTAAACCTTACACCCAAGTGGCAACTGGGGTTACAGACTTACTATAATATTAGTGATGGTACCCTGAATCCCATGACATTATCTCTTAGCCGTGATTTGCATTGCTGGCAGATGTCAGTGAGTGTGTCTTCCGGTATGTATCGTTATTTCAGTATTAATATAAGTCCGAAAGCACCTATTCTTCGTGATTTGAGGGTGAATAAGACTGAAAGTTTCAGAAGGTTGTAAGAGATTGTGCCGGTCAGGATGGTTTGTATTCTCCGAACACTTTCCGTAGCGTATCCGCTATTTCACCCAGTGTTATTTTTTGCTCTACAGCCTTTATTACCGGCGGCATGAGATTGGAACCTGATATTGCGGCTTCCCTGATTTCGTTGAGTGCATGCTCAGTTATCGTGCTGTCTCTTTCCTGCCTTAGTTTCTGGAGTTTTTTTATCTGTACTTCCCTGATACTATCATCCACGCTGAATGCAGCCTGAGGTTCTGGCGCATCGTTGGTAAAGGCGTTCAGCCCTACGATAGTCTTTTCGCCACTTTCAATTTTTTTCTGGTATTCATAGGCGCTTGCAGCTATTTCGTTTTGTATAAATCCATTCTCAATCGCAGTAACACTTCCTCCAAGTGCGTCCACTTTTTCTATGAGGCGGCTTGCAGCATCTTCTATGGAAGCGGTCAGCGACTCTACATAATAACTGCCCGCAAGTGGATCGGCGGTATTGGCCGCTCCACTCTCATACGCAATTACCTGTTGCGTGCGGAGGGCTATGGATGCAGCCTCTTCGGTAGGCAGATTGATAGCCTCATCGAATCCATTAGTGTGCAGGCTCTGCGTACCTCCCAATACAGCAGCCAACGCCTGGATAGTAACTCTGCTGATATTGTTCATGGGCTGCTGAGCAGTAAGTGTGCTTCCTCCTGTCTGAGTATGGAATCGAAGCATTAGTGCTTTAGGGTCTGTAGCACCGAAGTCCTTCATAATCTTAGCCCACATTGTACGTGCGGCTCTGAACTTGGCGACTTCCTCAAAGAGGTCGTTGTGGGCGTTGAAAAAGAAAGAAAGTCTTTTTCCAAATACATTAATATCAAGGCCTTTTTCCAGTGCAGCTTTCACGTAGGCTTTACCATTGCTCAGAGTGAATGCTACCTCTTGTACGGCATTGCTTCCGGCTTCGCGAATGTGATAACCCGATATGGAGATGGTGTTCCAGTGAGGCAATT
>JACFNA010000246.1 GCA_019455085.1 Chitinophagaceae bacterium | reverse complement strand
ATAAACCATGAAGCTGCGGCATAGAGCATGGTGCCACTGGTACGTACCAGCATTTCAATTATTGTGAGGTTATTGATGGGTTTGCCGTTATTGATATGAAACAACATGCCGATATATCCCACGAACATGATGATCGTAGCCACAAAGAGTAATGGGGTAGCCCATTTGCCTTTTATGAAGAACAATACCCCGCAAACGACATATATAATGGCAGAAATAAAACAAGCTATCGTTGCTACCGGAATATAAACAGCAGGCTCCCTGAAATCTTTGCCAATGTGGAGGAGATATCCTCCGGTGGTAATAAGTGTATAAAAACCGATGATAATCAGAACGCTTCCCAATAAATATATTACTGACCTTTTCATCAGCGTGCAAAGATTTCGGTGAAATTAGTACTAAAATACCGCATAATTATGTAATAAAACGCTGAATTACTGTGGCTATTGCCTATTCTGCACATTATTGATATTTGTCAAAAGAAAATAAAAGTAAGAAAATACTTTTATTATTATTAAATCACTTAGTTTTGCAGACCTAAAACAATATAAACTCATGGATACAGCACAGAAAAACATCTTAATCGTACCCGAATTGCCGCCTATGATAAAGCATTCCACGATTTTTAACCGCTTTGATGAACTTGAGCCCGGTGAAGAATTGATTATTATCAATGACCATGACCCCAAACCATTATACTATCAGTTACAGGCCACCAGAGGTGAGATTTTCCAATGGGAATACGTTGAGGATGGCCCTGAAACATGGCAGATAAAGATTACAAAAACCGGAAATGCACCAGAGGTATTGAATGTAACACTTATAGAACCAAGACTAAAGCATCCAACTATATTCGAAAAATTTGACAGCCTGCAGCCTGGTGAGTCATTTATTCTGTTCAACGACCATGACCCAAGGCCTCTTTATTTTCAGTTATCACAGATGAGAGGCGACATATTTACCTGGGAATACCTCGAACAGGGACCATACGATTTCAGAATTTTGATTACTAAGAAGCCGTTGCAAACCGAAGAAAAAACACCAACCACCCACGCTTCTTCAGGTGAATATTCAGATGAAGTACTTGATGTAACCAGGCTGCCTCATGGCCAGAAGCACCCCATGATTTTTCAGAAATTTGATAGTCTGAAGCTGGGTGAAGGGTTCATTCTCAGCAATGATCATGATCCCAAGCCACTTTATTATCAAATGATAGGCGAAAGAGGAGAAATCTTTACATGGGAGTATCTGGAACAAGGTCCGGAGGTGTGGCGCATCAGAATTGCAAAGAAAACCCTCAGCGGCCCGGCTGAAGAAACACTCGGAGATATTGTTGCAAAGGATTTGCGCAAGGCTGAGGTTTTCAAAAAACACGGAATTGACTTCTGCTGTGGTGGTAAGAAGACAGTAAGAGAGGCTTGCGAAGAGAAAGGAGTAGATGTGGCGCTGGTGATTAAAGAACTCAGCGAGTCTGACAAACTGACGACCACCGGACAGCGTCCTTTACCGTACAACGACTGGAGTCTCGATTTTCTTGCAGACTACATTATGAATACGCACCATACTTATGTAAAGAAGACAATGCCTGACCTGGTGCAGTATGCTGCAAAAGTAGCGAGAGTGCATGGCGACAGACACCCTGAACTGCATGAAATTAACAGTCTTGTGCAGGAGACAATGAAAGAAATGGCAGAGCATACAATTGAAGAAGAAACAGTATTGTTTCCGTATATCAAGAGACTTGCGAGAAAAGAGAATAGTAACTCCGGGGATCTTGAAGATCAGATTAAACTGAGAGTGGATGAGCACGAACTCGTTGGTAACAACATGGATAAGATCAGAGAATTGAGTCAGAACTACACCCTGCCTGCAGATGGCTGCGCCAGCTATTCGTATCTGTTCAAGACTTTGGATGAGTTTGAGGAAGACCTGCATGTGCACATTCATCTGGAGAATAATATTTTGTTTCCCAAAGCAATTAAGCTTCAGCAGGAAGAGAGTTTAAGTTGAAAAACCATAGGTTGATTGTTTAGATTAAACCGGAGGAGCGTAGGGTTACTTTTTGGATGGAAGCAAACCTCACTTCATCCCAAAAGAGATGACACTGCTTCTCCGGTTTATTTGCTTGTCGGGAAAATTTAATTTTACCAAAAAACTTTTTATGAAACGATTGCTTTTAGCATTTACAGCAGTGACTTTTCTTTTGTGCACTACTTCCTGCAATAATTCCGGGAATCAGGAGGCTTCTACAGAGGAAGCGGGCCATTCACATGAAGCAGAAGAGCCCGCCAGGGCCGAAGAATTGTCATTGAATAATGGACAGAAGTGGCAGACCGACCAGGCCACCGGTGAGAATGTAACCTTCATGAAGACAATGGCTGATAATTTTGGAGCAGAGCCCAATCCCGGCACTGCCCAGTATCAGTTGCTGGGAAATGATATGCAAAAGGGGCTCGATAAACTCATTCAGCAATGCACAATGAAAGGGGCGGCTCATGACGAACTGCATAAGTGGCTGGAGCCGGTTATCAGGAATATTAAAGATTTAAAAGGTGTTACCGATTCTGTCCGTGGTCAGCAACTCTTTACGGAGTTGAAAGGTCGTTTTGAAAATTATGGTAACTTCTTTCAGTATGATAATTAATCCAAATACTAAAATTGCAGCCCTGCTCAAGGCTCATCCCGATGCGCTGGAAGCCATCATAAGTATTAATCCCAAGTTTGAAAAACTACGTAATCCAATCATGCGCAAGCTGATGGCAGGGAGAACCAGTATCTCAATGGCATCTAAAATCAGCGGATGTGGTGTGCAGGCTTTTTATGACAAACTGAAACCATTGGGATTTGAAGTGGATGACAAAACTGAAGCCGTAATAGAAAAGAAACATTCCGTACCGGGGTTTCTTCACAGGCTTACAGATAAAGACATACTGGTGCTGGATGTGCGCAAGACGATTGAGGAGGATAAAGATCCGCTACCGGATATTATGAAAGCAGTAAAGGAAATTCCTCAGAATGGTGCTTTAAAGATTATTAACTCTTTCGAACCAACACCACTTATTAAGCTTTTGGAAAAGCAGGGCTTTGCTGCATTCGTAGATGATGCCCAGGAAGATGTAGTAGAGACCTGGTTTTACAAAGAAAAGGGAACGGCTGATGCGCCTTCTGTGGAAGTAGAGGATACCGCCAGAGAAGGCTGGGACAGTATGCTCGCCAAATACGAGGGTAAGCTGGAGAAGACCGATGTGCGTGCATTGCCTATGCCACTGCCTATGCATACCATCCTCGAGTTGATTGATACGCTTCCCGACGATAAAGCACTTTTCGTGGAGCATAAAAGAATCCCCGTGTTTCTGTTGCCGGAATTACGGGAGAGGCACTTTGATTATCGAATTAAAGAAATTGAAGATGGCCATGTTCAACTATTAATTTTTAAAGACTGATATGTTTGCGCCGGGAGCAGGAGTGAATCCAACAAAAACAACGTCACATAAAGTGATCATACCGTTTTACGTGTATGCATCCCTTTCATTTGTGGCAGGTTGTGTGTTGCTCTTTGCTTCTCCTGCATCTTTTACCGGGCCTCATTTCCAGCCTCACCTTCTGGCTGTAACACATGTAATGGCGCTGGGGTGGGGGTCTATGATGATTCTGGGAGCCAGCCACCAGTTAGTGCCTGTGCTAATCGAAGGGAAGCTATATAGTAATACGCTGGCCTATCTTTCTTTTGTATTGGCAGGAGTGGGCATCATACTTATGGTTTGGGCTTTCTATCATTTTGATTTTGGCCTGGCTGCCCAGGTTGGGAGCCTGATGATTTTGGGAGCATTCCTTAGCTATCTGGTAAATATTATTGTCAGCATGTCAAAAGCAAATCATA